>NZ_CP100416.1:9364365-9664365 GCF_026017845.1 Amycolatopsis mediterranei | reverse complement strand
GCAGGAGACGACCCGCACCGGGACGTCCACACTGGACCGGTTCTTCAAGATCACCGAGCGGGGGTCGACCGTGCCGCGCGAACTGCGCGGCGGTCTGGTCACCTTCGTCACGATGGCCTACATCGTGGTGTTGAACCCGCTGATCATCGGCAGCTTCTCGGCCGACGACGCCGGTGCGCACAAGGACGTCCTCGGCGGCATCCTGCCGGTGCCGCAGGTCGCCGCGGTGACCGCGCTGGTCGCCGGGGTGATGACCATCCTCATGGGCCTGGTTGCGAACTACCCGTTCGCCATCGCGACCGGCCTGGGCATCAACAGCCTGGTCGCGGTCACCATCGCCCCGCAGATGACCTGGCCCGAGGCGATGGGCCTGGTGGTCATCGAGGGCGTGATCATCGTGCTGCTGGTGCTCACCGGGTTCCGCACCGCGGTGTTCCGGGCCGTGCCGGCCGCGCTGAAGTCCGCGATCGCCGTCGGCATCGGCGTGTTCATCTGCCTGATCGGCCTGGTCGACGCCGGGTTCGTGCGCCGGCTGCCGGACGCCGCGCACACCACCGTCCCGGTCGGCCTCGGCATCAACGGCTCGATCGCCTCGTGGCCGACCGCCGTGTTCGTCGTCGGCCTGCTGATCACCGGCATCCTGGTCGTCCGGAAGGTCAAGGGCGCGATCCTGATCGGCGTGCTGACGTCGACGGTGCTGGCCGTCGTCGTCGAGGCGATCGTCAAGGCCGGGCCGTCGAAGGGCACGAACCCGAAGGGCTGGAACCTCGGCTACCCGGCGCTGCCGGACCAGGTGCTCGGCCTGCCGAACCTCTCGCTCGTCGGCGACGTCTCCTTCGGCGCCTGGACGCGGCTGCCGATCATCACCGTCTGCCTGCTGGTGTTCACGCTGGTCCTGGCCGACTTCTTCGACGCCATGGGCACCATGACCGGCCTCGCGAAGGAGGCCGACCTGCTCCCGGCGGACGGTCAGCTCCCCAACGTCGGCAAGGCGCTGTTCGTCGAGGGCCTCGCGGGCGCGGCCGGCGGGTTCGGCTCGGCCAGCTCGAACACCGTGTTCGTCGAGTCGGCGTCCGGTATCGCCGAAGGCGCGCGGACGGGCCTGGCGAACGTCGTCACCGGCGTGCTCTTCATCGCCGCGATGTTCCTGACCCCGCTCTACCAGGTGGTGCCGGTCGAGGCGGCCGCGCCGGCGCTGGTCGTGGTCGGCGCGATGCTGATGTCGCAGGTCCGCGACATCGACTTCACCGACTACTCGATCGCGCTGCCCGCGTTCCTGACCATCGTCGTCATGCCGTTCACCTACTCGATCGCGAACGGCATCGGCGCCGGGTTCGTCAGCTACGTCGTGATCCGCGCCGCCACCGGCAAGGCCCGCCAGGTGCACCCGCTGATGTGGGTCATCGCGCTGGCCTTCGTGGCGTACTTCGCGGTCGGGCCGCTGCAGGCGGCGTTCCGGTGATCAGCCGGCGCCACCCACCTGCAGCGCCGCGTCGAGGACGCCGCGGTTGCTCTCGAACTCGGCGGGCGGGGCCTCGAAGCGGATCGTGATGAGGGTGTCGCCGACGCCGAGGCCGACCACCGAAACCCGCCGCGGGCTGCCGTCGCGGGGGTAGGTGTAGTCCCACTCGGCGGCGTCGTAGTCGAAGATCGGCGCGTGCTCGGTGACCGTGCCGCCGTGGCCGGCGGCCTTGGCCACGGCTCGGAGGCCGCTCACCGGGTCCTCCTGTTCGAGGTGCACCCGGTCGGTCTCCAGCAGGAGGTCGCCGTGGCGGTAGCTGGCGCGGTCCTTGTCGTGCGTGGCGGCCCAGGTCGCGGGCACGGGGATCGTGACGGAGAAGCCGCCGGACTCGCTGCCCGCCTCGGCCGGGAAGTCGTAGTTCTCCTCGGCTTGCGGGGTCGGCGGCGGTGTGGACGCCGGCACCAGCGATGGCGGTGGCGGTGCGGCCTTCGGCGCGCCGTCACCGCCGCCGAGCAACAGTGCCACCACTACCGCGAGGACCGCCGCGCCGACCACGGCCGAGCCCACCAGCTTCTTGTTCATCCGACTCCCCAGGTTCTCTCTCCGGGGAGGACGCGCCGGGGTATTCCAGGTTGCCGCTTGACGGAGATCACCCGCGCGGCCGAAGTTTCGTAAGGTATGCTAACTATATGTCCGGCGACACGCACGAACGCTCCTTGGCGAGCCGTCTGCGTCTCGCGGTGGTCCGGCTCAACCGCCGGCTGCGGGCACAGCGCGTCGGGGACGACCTCACGCTGACGCAGGTCGCCGCGCTGTCCACCCTGCACAAGTGCGGTGCGCTGACCCCCGGTCAGCTCGCCGCGAAGGAAGGCGTCCAGCCACCTTCGATGACGAGGGTGATCGCCGCGCTCGAGGAGCTGGGGTTCGTCGAGCGGCGCCCGCACCCGACCGATGGCAGGCAAGCCATCGTCGAGCTGTCCGAGAGTGGGCTGGCCTACGTGAAGAAGGCCATCTCCGTGCGGGAGGCGTGGCTGGACCGGCAATTGGCGGAACTCGGCGACGAAGAGCGTGAAGTGCTCTCCAAAGCCGCCGAAATCATCGACAGGATGGCGGGGAACTAACCACGGTGACGGCCACGGGTAGCGAAACCAAGCGTTCGATCCAGACCACTGCTACCCGGGAATCGGCCTCACCGCCATCCGCCTCGCCGCCGTCGGAAGCCAAACGCGGCAGCATGTTCGCCTCGCTGCGCGTCCGCAACTACCGGCTGTTCTTCACCGGCCAGGTCATCTCGAACATCGGCACCTGGATGCAGCGCATCGCCCAGGACTGGCTGGTGTTCACCCTCAGCGGCAACAACCCGATCGCCCTCGGGGTCGCGGTCGCGCTGCAGTTCACGCCGACGCTGTTCCTCTCGCTCTGGGCCGGTGTCCTCGCCGACCGCGTCGACAAGCGGCGGCTGCTCACCTGGATCCAGGCCGCGGCGTGTTCGCAGGCCGTCATCCTCGGCGTGCTCGACCTGAGCGGGATCGCCGCGCTGTGGCACGTCTACGTCCTGTGCTTCACCCTCGGCGTGACGGCGGCGCTGGAAGTGCCGACGCGGCAGTCGTTCGTCGCCGAGATGGTGGGCCGCGACCAGGTCACGAACGCCGTCGCGCTGAACTCGTCGATCTTCAACATGGCGCGGATCGTCGGCCCGGCGATCGCCGGGTTCGCGATCACCTGGATCGGCACCGGCTGGCTGTTCATCGCGAACGCGCTCAGCACGGTCGCGGTGATCTTCGGCCTGATCCTGATGAACCCGGACAAGCTGTTCCGCGTCGCGGCCGTGCCGCGCGAGAAGGGGCAGCTGGCCGAGGGCTTGCGGTACGTCCGCCGTCGTTCGGATCTGATGACCGTGATGGTGCTGGTGTTGTTCGTCAGCACGTTCGGCATCACCTACTTCAGCTCCCTGCCGATCGTCGCGGCGAACGTGTTCCACACCGCGGCCGACGGCTACGGCCTGCTGTCGACGCTGGTCGCGGGCGGCACCTTCACCGGCGCGCTGATGTCCGCGCGCCGGGGCACCAAGGGGCGGCCGCGGGTGCGGCTGATGCTGGTGTCCGCGTTCTTCCTCGGCGTGTTCGAGCTGCTCACGGCGTTCATGCCGACGTACCTGACGTTCGGCCTCGGCCTGATCCCGCTCGGCTTCGCCACGATGACCTTCCTCAACACCGCGAACGCGCTGGTGCAGACGTCGGTCAGCCCGGAGATGCGGGGCCGCGTGATGGGCTTGTACGTGCTGGTGCTGATCGGCGGCAACCCGATCGGCGGCCCGATGGTCGGGTGGATGGCCCAGGAGTTCGGCGGGCGGTCTCCGTTCTACATCGGCGGGGCGGTCTCGGCCGTGGCCGCGGTCGTGTGTGCGGTGGTGCTGATCCGGCGGGGCGGGATCTCCTGGCCGGTCACGCGCGGCCTGGGGCTGCGGGTGCTCAAGGGGACGAAGGTCTGACGAAGCGTATCGGGTCGAATTCATGGCGTGACCGTATCGGCGACCACCGACAAAAACCGGGGCCTGCCGCCCCGATGTCACCCGGAAGAGTGAGATCCGAGTCTCCACGACCGAACTCTTGCCCGAGAATATGAGGTTAGGCTAACCTCATACATGTCCGCTTCGTGGTGGGAGCGGCAGTCAGTTCGGGAACGGACGGAGCCCCGGCCCTGGGAAAACCCCAGGCCGGGGCTTCGTTCACGTCAGGGCAGTGTCCGGCTGGGGCGCGCCGTGCGTCAAGGGGCTCCCGCCCGGTGGCACCGGCAGGCGCGTCAGAGCCATCCCGAAGTACACGCGGTATGCCGCGTGGATCGCCTCGGGAGTCGGCAGCGGAACCTCGTTGCGGACGCCGTCGACCGTCTCGATCAGCTTGTCGCCCGCCAAGGTCACCCGGCCCTGCGACGTCGGGCGAGAGCAGGTCAACGAGCGGGTGAAGGGGGACTCCGGTGACGTCGTCTGCCACCACGCCATCGGCACGAAGTCGGCGAGCGGGCGCGGGCGGCGCTCCAGGCGGTACTGCGGCTTGCCGTCCAGCAGGACGTCGAAGTCGCCGTGCGGTGCGTCCAGCACCAGGAACTCGCCGTCGGGGTCCGGTTGGCCGTCCACGGCGGACAGGCTCAGCGGGTGCCGGGCGAACCGGCCGAAGCCGACGTCCACCAGCCAGTTCTCGGAGTCGAGGGAGACGACGATCGCCGCGTGGTCCAGCGGGGGGCCGAGCGTGCCGTCGGCGTGGAAGACCTGGGCCGCGTGCAGCGTGGCGTCATGGCCCAGCGCGCGCAGCAACGCGGCGAACAAACCGTTCAGCTCGTAGCAGAATCCGCCTCGCCGGCGGCCCACGATCTTCGCGAACAACGCCTCCTCGTCGAGGACGACCGGCTCTCCGAGGTGAATGCTCAGGTTCTCGAACGGCACCGCGGCCAGGTGGCGCTCCTGCAGGTGGCGCAGCGTCGCGAGGTCGGGCGCCGCCGGGCGGCCGACGCCGAGGCGGTCCAGGTACGCGTCGATGTCCATGGTGCTCACTCAAACACCTCGACCGCACTCGAGGTCAAGCGAATTCAGCCGGCGACGAAAACGGGGCCCTCCCGGCAAGGAAGGGCCCCGTCGACGAGAAAACAGCTCAGCCGAGCAGCAGGCCGTTGCCGCCCGCGACGGCGTTGTCGAAGCGCTTGCTGATCTCGGCCCAGTTGAAGATGTTCCACAGGGCCTTGACGTAGTCCGGCTTCACGTTCTTGTAGTCCAGGTAGAACGCGTGCTCCCAGACGTCGACCAGCAGGATCGGCACGGTCGGCAGGATCAGGTTGTTGTGGTGGTCGCGCAGCTGCTGGGTGATCAGCGTCTTGCCGATCGGGTCCCAGGAGAGCGCGCCCCAGCCGTTGCCCTGGATCGTGGTCGAGACGGCGGTGAACTGCGCCTTGAACTTGTCGAAGGAGCCGAACGCCTCGTCGATCGCCGCGGCCAGCTCGCCGGTCGGCTTGTCGCCGCCTTCCGGCGACAGGATCTTCCACCACACGACGTGGTTGGCGTGGCCGGCCAGGTTGAAGGCCAGCGTGGTCTCCAGGCCGACGATCGAGCCGAAGTCACCTGCGTCGCGGGCCTCGGCGAGCTTGTCGAGCGTGTCGTTCGCGCCCTTGACGTAGGTCGCGTGGTGCTTGGTGTGGTGCAGCTCGTTGATCTCGCCGGAGATGTGGGGCGCCAGGGCGCTGTAGTCGTAGTCGAGATCGGGGAGCTCGTAGCGGGCCATTGGCCCTCCTTCTGTCTTCGACACAAGTTTCCGGTATCGAACCTAGTAGCACACGCCCCCTCGCGGCGAGCGGGGGCAGGTGGCCATCCCACCTGATGGGGGTCCGGGTGGCGAAGCTCCCGGCCCTGGTTGGCACTGAGTGGGACGGCGGTTCACAAGTGGCGTACCCCGTGGGTGCACCACCCGAAACCGAGCCTGCAACTTGGACTTAGCTGGAGGTCAACGAGCTGTGAGATCGATCATTCAGGCGCGGAACTCGTCGAGCCGCAGCGCCAGCTCGTCGAACACGGCGCCGTTGCACTCGAACGCCACCAGCGTCTCGTCGATCACGCGGGCGCGCTCGGCGTCGTCCCAGGGCGCATTGTCCAGCTTCGCCCGGTACTGGTCCCGGAAGCGAGGGGCGCTGCCGATGCCGTCGAAGTGGTAGAAGAGCGCACCCGCCTCGGCGACGTCGTAGTTCTTCTCGAGCGTCCGCCGGATGACCTGGCCGCCGGCGATGTCGCCGAGGTAGCGCGTGTAGTGGTGGGCCACGTACCCGCCGGCCCACGAAGACGCTTCGCGGATCCGGGCGACGTACTCGCGAGTGGGGGCGAGCGGCGAGATCGTCGCGCGCCAGTCCGGGCCGACGAGGTGGGCGAGGTCGCGCTCCAGGAGCGGGAGGCGTCGCAGCTCGTCGAAGACGAACTCGCCGCCGACCCGGTCGCCGGCCATCGCGTCGCTCGCCGCTTCGATCGCGCCGTAGACGAAGTAGTACTGGATCGCGAGCTGGGCGTAGCCGTCGCGCGTCAGCTCCCCGCCGAGCAGGGCACGCATGTACGTCGAGTAGTTCGCCCGGTCGTGCACTTCGAGGGTCGACGCGCGCAAGGTCGCCGAGAAGGGGCGGGCGTCCGTGGTCACCGACATGGGCAGGCCTCCCGGCGATCGATCTGACACGCTGTCAGAAAGATCGTAGGGCATGAATCGGACTTAGGCCACCCTAAACCGTGGCGCCGACCGCACGCAGGACGAACCGGACCGCGGCCTCGACCACCTCTTCGAGCTGCCCGGCCGGCCCGTCGACCAGGGTGCGGTTGCCCAGCGCCGCGGTGATCATCGGGATCAGGACGTCCGGGTCCTCGGCCGGCCAGCGGCCCAGGTCGACGCCGCCGGCGAGGATCGCGCGCAGGCGGTCGGTGATCGGGTCGGCGTGGGCGCTGATGCGGCGGTACGCCGCCGGGGCCAGTGCCGACGCCAGCGCCGTGCCGGGTGGCATGTGGTACTCGGCCAGCACCCGCAGCTGCAGCCGGACGAAGGTGGCCAGCTGGTCCACCGGATCGGCCTGGGCCTCGACGGCTTCGGTCAGCCGCGTGACGTATTGGGCCGCTTCGTCCTCGACGAACGCGACGAGCAGGCTCTCCTTGTCGGGGAAGTGGTTGTACAGCGCGGTCCGGCCCACCCCGGCCGCCGACGCGACGCCGGCGAGGGTGATCGCGTCGAAGCCGCGCTCGTAGAGCTGCGCACGCAGGACGTCGAAGACCCGCGACCGCACCTCCCGCCGGTGCGCCTCCAGCGACTCACCGAGAATCTTCGGCATCCGCCCAGGCTAGCGTCAATCGGCCACCGGCCACGTGTGCACCGGCTCGCCCGACTCGGACAGCTCCAGGTAGCGCCCCAGCATCAGGCTCAGCGCCGCCTCGCGATCCAGCCCGCGTTCCTGCGCGCGCAGGACGTAGTCGCGTTGCCAGGTCGCCCCGGTCCGCCGCGCCAGGCACCGGCGCTCGATGATCCCGAGGTAGCGCTCGCGGGCCTCGTCGGAGACGTCGGAGCGGCGCAGGCCCTCGTGGGCGAGCGGCAGCAGCACGCGCAGCGCCAGCTCGTCCGGCGGGATCCAGCCGATGCCCGGCCAGTACAGCTGCCCGTCGAAGCCCCGCCGCGCGCCCGCGTAGAAGTTTTCCTCGGCGGCCTGGAACGACATCTGGCTCCACACCGGGCGTTCCGCCTCGGCCAGCGCGCGCTGGGCGCCGTAGAAGAAGGCCGCGTTCGCCACCGTGTCGACCACGGTCGGGCCGGCCGGCAGCACCCGGTTCTCCACGCGCAGGTGCGGCAGGCCGTCGACGACGTCGTACACCGGACGGTTCCAGCGCCAGATGGTGCCGTTGTGCATGCGCAGCTCGGTGAGCTTCGGCGCCTGGCCCGCGTCGAGCGCCTCGATCGGGTCTTCGGCGTCGGTTTCCGGGAGCAGGCCGGGGAAGTAGCGGACGTTCTCCTCGAACAGGTCGAAGATCGACGTGATCCAGCGCTCGCCGAACCACACCCGCGGCCGCACGCCCTGGTTCTTCAGCTCCTCCGGCCGGGTGTCGGTCGCCTGCAGGAACAGCGGGATCCGCGTCTCGTGCCACAGCGCTTTGCCGAGCAGGAACGGCGAATTCGACGCGAGCGCGATCTGCAGCCCGGCCAGGCACTGCGCCGCGTTCCAGTGCGCGGCGAACTCCTCGGGCGCGACCTGCAGGTGCAGCTGCACGCTGGTGCAGGCGGCCTCCGGCAGGATCGACTCCGCGTAGCTGCGCAGGCGTTCGGGCTGCCGGCCCGGCAGCGGCACGCCTTCCATGGCGAGCACCGTGCGTTCGCCGCGCGCGGCGAAGATCTGGTCGTTCAGCGTGGAGTACCGGGTCTTGTTGGTGAGCCACTTCTGGTCGAAGTGCTCGTGCTTCAACGTCGGCAGGATGCCGATCATCGCCAGCGACGAGCCGGTGTCACGGGCCTTCGTCGCCGCGGTGTCGAGGTACGCGCGCAGGTCGCCTTCGAGCTGGAGCGCGGAATCGCCCGCCAGCGGCCGCGGCGGGACGTTCAGCTCGATGTTGTGCTGACCCAGCTCGGTGGTGAACGACGGGTCGTCGAGCGCCTCCAGCACCGCGGTGTTCGTCATCGACGGGCGCAGCTCGCGGTCGACGAGGTTCAGCTCGACTTCGAGGCCGATGTTCTTGCGGGGGAACGAAAAACTGCCGTCGGTGAGCATGCGGGCCAGCGTGTCCAGACAGCGCTGCACCTTGCGGCGGTACCTTCCTCGGTCCAGCGTGTTGAACGACTGAGCCTCGAGGTCCATCCCCATGACCATCCCTGTTTCGTGTCGGCGTGGACTAGGACGTGTTTCAGGCCCCGGCGGACAACCGTTACACAGGCGATGCACCCGGGCTAGCGGCCAAACTGGTGCACTCCGTCACGGACGGTTAACCGAAAGCAAAATAGCCCCGTTCGCACCACACCGCGGCGGACGTTCGGACCAGTGAACCGCCCGGCAAGCGGGTGACAGACTGGGGGGATGGGCGTGATCCACATCGACCACTCCGGCGACCCCCGCGTCGACGATTTCCGGCACTTGTCCACTGCGGACCGTCGGCCCGACCGGCCCGGCGGGCGGGGGTTCGTCATCGCCGAAGGCACCGTCGTGGTGTCCCGGCTGCTGGCCTCCCGCTACCCGGTCCGGGCGCTGCTGGGTGTGCAGCGGCGGTTCGCGGAGCTGGCCGGCGACCTGGCCGGGCTCGACGTTCCCCAGTACGTCGCCTCCGCGGAAACCATGGCCGAGGTGGTCGGCTTCCACCTCAACCGCGGGATCCTCGCCGTCGCCGACCGGCCCGCGCCGCTGACGGTTTCCGAAGTCGTCGGCGGCACCGGCCCGATCGCGGTGCTGGAAGGCGTGGGGGACCACGAAAACCTCGGCTCGCTCTTCCGCAACGCGGCCGCGCTCGGTGTCGGCGGCGTGCTGCTCGGGCCCGGCTGTTCCGACCCGCTGTACCGGCGCAGCGTGCGCGTGTCGATGGGGCACGTCCTGCGCGTGCCGTTCGGGCACCTGACGGACTGGCCGGGCGGCCTCGACGACCTCCGGGCGCGCGGGTTCGCCGTCGCGGCGTTCACCCCGCGGCCGGGCTCGATCCCGCTGGCCGCGCTGCGTGAGCACGCGCCGGGGCGGGTGGCGTTGCTCTTCGGCGCCGAAGGTCCCGGACTGACCGAGACGGCGCTCGCGGCGGCTGATCATGCCGTCCGGATACCCATGCCGGCCGGAGTCGATTCACTGAACATCGCCACAGCCGCCGCCGTCGCCTTCTACGAACTGGCCCGGGGCGGCTAAAGTTCTGTCCTCCGAGGCGGAAAGGGGCACCATGGAGCTGCGGATCCGCGGCGAGCGCGCCGTGCTGGCCGGCCCGGGCGGGGAGCACGCGCGTGAGGTGGACCCGCACAAGCTCGCGATCGGCGCCGACCTGGCGCGGGCCCTGCACGAGTGGGCGCGCGTGGCCTCCGCGGTCACCGCCGATCCCGGGGCGGAGGCGGGCGCGGTCGTCTCGCAGCGCGGCCGCCAGCTGGCCGCCCGCCTGGCCTCGGTGATGGGCACGACCGTCCGGTTCGTGGATCCGGTGACCGGCGAAGACACGGTCGTCGAGCCGCCCCCGCCGCCCACCGAACCCGGCTACCGGTTCGTCCGCGCGGTGCTCGGGCCGCCTGGCGCGCCCGGCGAGCCGACGCCGTGGCTGACCGGGCTGACCGTCTCGGCGTTCATCGCGGCCGTGGTCGTCGTCGCCATGCTGGCGCTGGCCTCGACGCTGGCCCGCGAAACCAGCGGCTGGCTGGCGCTGGTGGCCTCGGTGATCGTGACGGCCGGGATCACGCCGTCGCTGTGGCTGATCCGCCGCACCCCGATCCTGCGCTGGGCCGCCTACGGCGCGGCGGGCGGTGTCGTGATCGCCTGGATCGGCGTGCTGGTGATCGCTTTCTAGCGCAGCCTGGCGTAGGTCACGAGCGTGCCCTGGGCATTGGTCGCCGTCTGGCTGCGGAAGTAGTAGCCGTGGAACGCGGCGATCTGGCGGATCAGCTCGGGGGAGACGGCGAACTGGCCGGAGAAGAACGTCACGCTGGAACTGCCGTCGAACTCACCCGCCAGCCAGCCGACGCGGACGGAGCGGGGGAACGCCCGGAGCACCCACAGCAGCGGTGGTACTCCCAGCACGGTGAGGGCGAAACCGATCGCGGCGATGCGCTCGTCGCCGGTCAGCGTCGCCGTCACGAGACCGCCGACGAAGCACAGCGCGGCCCACCCCGCGGGGGCGAGGAAACCGGTGAACGACATCCGGAACTTCCGCACGGGGACCGGCGATCCGCGCCGCAGCAGCAGGATCCGGTCGGTGCTGTCGGCGAATTCCGCGGCGGGGAGCAGCCCCTCGGCGCCCGCGATTTCGGCGATCCGGGCCGGCGGCAGCTTCGCGTGCCGGACGCTCACCCACAGCTCGTCGCGGCCGTCGAGGTGGTTGCGCAGCCACTGTTCCCGGTCCGGGGAACCGGCCGGGACCTCGTACGCCGGCGTGATCCGCGGGGCCGGAGTGCCGAAAACCAGGCCGGGGCGGGTCTTGCGGAACAAGAGGTCGAGGTGGTTGCGGGTCGACTCGCACGGGCCGGCGGAGAAGTAGCCATGGAGTGAAGCGACTTCGCCGAGCAGCTCGGCGGACACCGACGGCGGCGGCAGCACGATCACCTGGGGACTGCCGTCGAACGGCTCGTCCAGCCACGGCATGCGCGGTGACCGGCCGGCGATCGCGCGGATCAGGAACTGCGCCGCCACCGCGGCGATCAGGGAAACGGGAATCAGCACGAGCGGCCACTTCTGCTCGGCGGTGGCCGCGACCCAGGTGCCGGCCGTCACCACGGCGATGCCGAGGACCCCGGCCAGGGATTGGACGGTGCTCAGGTCGAGCCGGCGTCCGGCCGTGCGGGGCCGCAGTTCTTCGTCGGGCAGGTCGGCCCGGCGCAGCAGCAGGAGCCGGTCGGTCGCGTCGGCGGCTTCGGCGACCACGGTCATCCCGGCCGCCGCCGCGGCCTTGCCGATGTCGTCGCGGCCGAGCCGCAGCCTGCGCGAACTCGCCCAGAACTGCTCCTGCCCGCTGAGCAGCTTCGCGAGCCGACGGCGGTCGGCGTCCGTGCCCGGCCCGCGGTCGAACGGCGGCGGGAAGAGCCCGGGGGCGAACTCGAACCGCAGGGATTCCGGGTGGCTGGGCGCGGTTTCGCGGTAGCGGCGCGAGTGCGCGGCCTGCCGGATGGTCGCCGGGTCGAGGCCCCACTGCGCCGGCGCCACTTCGGCCACCGGGGCGCCGCTGAACGCGCGGTACCTCAGCTCGCCGAAGCGGACGAGCCAGGACTGCCGGTCACGCTGCATGATCGATCCCTCCCTCAGCGTGACATCGTAGCCTGACGGGATGGAGCAGCTGGACGCTTTGCGAAAGTTGTGCCTGGCCTTGCCGGAGACGAGCGAGCGGCTGAGCCACGGAGAGCCGACGTGGTTCGTGCGCGGCAAGAAGACGTTCGTGATGTTCGCCGACCACCACCACGACGACGTGCTCGCGTTCTGGTGCCCGGCGCCGCCGGGGGTGCAGGAGGAATTGGTGCGCACCGAGCCGGACCGGTTCTTCCGGCCGCCGTACGTCGGGCACCGCGGGTGGCTGGGGGTGCGGCTGGACGTCGACGTCGATTGGGGCGAGATCGACCGGATCGTGCGGGAGGCCTACCGGCTCGTGGCGCCGAAGACGCTCGCGGCGCGGCTGGACTAGCGGGGCTTCAGCCGCGCTGCGAGCGGACCCCGAGCAGCACGTCCTCCCAGGACGGCACGATCGGGTGGTTCTTCTTGGCCTTCGGCCGTGGCTCCGGTACTGCCGCGTCCTCGTCCGGGTCCGCCGGGACACGCGGGATTTCGCGGGTGTCGTCGTCCGGGTCCGGCTCGGCCGACGGCAGCTCGGCGCGCTCCGGGGCCACCGAATCCAGCGTCGGCTGGAACTCCGTTTCGCGGGCCGGCGCCAGGGCGCGGACCGTGCGGGGGGCGCGGTAGGCGTTCGGGTCGAGGAGGACCTCGGCGTTCTCGTCCAGCGCCGTCACCGTGCCGCCGTGCGCGCCCGGCGAGAACGCCCAGTGCGCACGGTTGTCCGACCGCCCGGCCTTCCAGCGGAGCACGACGACCCAGCGGCCGTCGTCGCCCTTCCAGGAGTCCCAGGTGGCCTGCGAGTAGTCGTGGCCGCGGACGCCGAAGCTGTACGCGACGACCTCGCCGAGCGTCTGCACGTCGGGGCCGTCCTCGCGGACCGGGTGGGCGCTCTGCGCCAGCTCGGCGGTCCGGGACCGCTCGAGCAGGACGGGGTAGGCGTAGCGCTCGACGCGCTGCGTCGAGACACCGGCGCTCGCGGCGACCTGCTCGACGGACTCGCCGGCGCGGATGCGCTGCTGGATCTCGCGTGGCCGCATCTGGCTCTCCAACTCGATTTCGATCTGGCCGAGGCGGGTGATGTCACCCCGCGCCGCCGCGCGCAGTCGCTCATCAGCCGGGAGCAGGAAACGAGTACGGCTCGCCGGGTCTTCGAGCACGATGGACTTCCCGTCCTCGTGCAGTCCGACCACTCGCAGCGCCCGCATTGTTCTCGCCTCCCCGATCTTCTTCACCGTTGTGGGTACCCACGTTAGAACGGCGCGTCGGCTTGACGTGCGAGGCGCGCCGAGTCCGCACCGAACTGCCCACTGTTCATTTTGGTCCTCCGCATCCTCACCCACCCAGGTCAGCGGCATTGGGGTGACACGCCGGGCACGCAAAGTCACGATCGAGTGGATCAAGAAGGCGGCCGGAGTGGGCTTTGAAATGGTCCGGCCGAACTGGGACAAGGCGCGGCCGGGCGCCCGCGCCCCATCCCACCGGTCCGCTCAAGCAGGCGGCAGCCGGACGGTCACCGTGAGCCCCCCGCGCCGGCCGGGCTGGGCCTCCGCGTAGCCGCCGTGGGCCTGGGCCACCGAGCGGACGATCGACAACCCCAGCCCCGCGTTGCGCGTGTCCCCGGTCCGCTCCGCGCCGGCCAGCCGGCGGAACGGCTCGAACAGCGTCGGTACCGACTCGGGCGGTACCGACGATCCCGAGTTCCGCACCTCCAGGGCCGGGTCGCCGCGCACCTCGACGTACGCCCAGCCGCCCGAAGCGTTGTACGTGATCGCGTTGACCACCAGGTTCGTCACCAGCCGCTCGAGGAGCACCGGGTCACCCGCCACCGTGCGCGGCCGCAGCCGCGTCTCGACCGTCACGCCCGCCGCCGAAGCCTGGGCCGCCGTGGCCCGGACGACCGATGCCGCGACATCGTCGAGGCGCACCGGTGCCCGCGACTGCAGCCCGCGGTCGCTGCGGGCCAGGACCAGCAGGCCCTCGATCATCCGCTCGCTGCGCTCGTTGGTGTGGAGCAGGTGCGTGCCGAGCTTGCGCAGCTCCGGTGGCACCTCCGGGTCGGCCATCGCCACCTCGATCAGCGTCCGCTGCACCGCCAGGGGCGTCCGGAGCTCGTGGGACGCGTTCGCGACGAACCGCTTCTGGCTGTCGAACGACTCCGCGAGCCGGTCGAGCATGCCGTCGAACGTGTCGGCCAGCTCCTTCAGCTCGTCCGGTGGTCCTTCGAGGTGGATCCGCCGGTCGAGCTTGCCCGCCTCCAGCCGGCGGGCGGCCGACGTGATGTCGTGCAGCGGCCGCAGCGCGCGGCCCGCCATCAGCCAGCCGAACAACACGGCCAGCGCCGCCGTCGCCACCAGCGCGATCGCCGAGCCGACCAGCAACGTCGACAACGTCGAGGAGCGGTATTCGTCGAGCGAGCCGCTGACCAGCTGCATCGTGACGCCGGCCGCAGGCGCCGTCTCCGCCGGGACGCCGTAGGTCAGGTCGGCCGAGCCGACCGTCGACAAGGCGACCCGGGCCGGGTCCGGCAGCGTGCTCTGCACCAGCAGGTAGTTGATCACCACGAGCACCAGCCCGGCGAGCAGGAACAGCGCGCCGTACCAGGCGGTGAGCTTCGCGCGGACGGAAAAGCCGTTCACGGCGTGCCGAACCGGTAGCCGGCGCCCGGCACGGTCTCGATCACCGGCGGGTCGCCCAGCTTGCGCCGCAACGTCATCACCGCGACGCGCACCGCGTTGGTGAACGGGTCCGCGTGCTCGTCCCACGCCTTTTCCAGCAAGTCCTCCGCGCTCACCACCGTGCCCTCGGCCCGCATCAGCACCTCCAGCACGGCGAACTCCTTCGGGGAGAGCAGCAGGAACCGCCCGTCGCGGGCGGCCTGGTGCCGCGGCAGGTCGAGCACGACGCCGTCGCGTTCCAGCACCGGCGGCAGCGCCGGCCGGGCGCGCCGCGAGAGCGCTTGGACCCGGGCGACCAGCTCGGCGAACGCGAACGGCTTCGTCAGGTAGTCGTCGGCGCCGAGGCCCAGGCCGGCGACCCGGTCGGTGACGTCGGCGGCCGCGGTCAGCATCAGCACGCGCGCCTCGCCGCCCGCCCGGACCACGGCGGCGCAGACGTCGTCACCGTGCACCTTCGGCAGGTCACGGTCGAGCACCACGACGTCGTAGCCGTGCACGCCGACGCGTTCCATGGCCTGCTCGCCGTCGTAACAGACGTCGACGGCCATCGAAAAGCGCCGCAGTCCCTCCGCGACCGAGTCGGCCAGCAACCGCTCGTCCTCCACCACCAGCACCCGCACCGGTCCAGTCTGCGCAGGCGGGCCATAAGGACCGCATAAGCGACGTCGCTTAGCGCCCCCGAATCCCCCGATCCGTAGACCTGAAGCCCATCCGGACGAAAGGAGTTCGAGCCATGCGGACACGGATAGCCGTCGTCGCGGCGCTCGGGGCGGCCCTGCTGCTCGGGGGTTGCGGCGCGAAGACCGACGACGGGTCGAAGGTCGCCTCGATCTCGACGCCGCCCAAGTCGGGCGGCCCCACCGCCGCCGACAACAGCGGCAAGAGCGACGAGGACAAGATGCGGGACTTCGCCAAGTGCATGCGCGAGCACGGCGTCGACATGCCCGACCCGAAGCCGGCCGGCGACGGCGGAGGCATGGCGATCACCTTGGGTGACAAGGACGGCGACACCTCGAAGCTCGACGCCGCCCAGAACGCGTGCAAGCACTTCATGCCCAACGGCGGCGAGATGAAGCCGCCGAGCGCCGAGGAACTCGACAAGATGCGCAAGGACGCCAAGTGCATGCGCGAGCACGGCATCGACATGCCCGATCCGGACCCGAGCGGCAAGGGCGGGCTGCGGGCCGGCAAGGTCGGAGACGACCCGAAGAAGTTCGAAGAAGCCGCGAAGGCGTGCGGCATGGGCATGGCCGGCCGCGCCGAGGCCGCGAAATGACCATTCGGGAAGTGACCGAAGTGGCGCACGGCCAACCGCGCCGTCGTGGCCGGACGCGCTGGTTCGTCGCGATCGCCGTCCTGGTCGTGGTGCTGGGCACCGGCTCCGTCGTGCTCCTGACGCGGGTGTCGAGCGCGACGCCGGTCAAGGAGGCCGCGCCACCCGCCGTCGAGACCGCGGAGGTGGCCAAGACCGACTTGAGCGAGGAAGAAGAGGCCGACGGCACCCTCGGCTACGGCGACGAGTCTCTCGTCCAGGGCCGCAAGCCCGGCACCGTCACGTCGCTGCCGGACGCCGGCGCCACCCTGACCCGCTGCCAGGCGGTGTACGGGGTGGACGCGAAGCCGGTGCCGCTGTTCTACGGCACGCTGCCGTTCTACCGCGACCTCGCCACCGGCGTGGACGACGGCGCCGACGTCAAGCAGCTGGAGGAGAACCTCAAGGCGTGCGGCTTCGGCGGGTTCGGCACACCGGACAAGAAGTTCACCGCGGCGACGGCGGCCGCGCTGAAGAAGTGGCAGAAGTCCCTCGGCCTGGAGCAGACCGGCGCGTTCGGCCAGGGTGCCGTCGTGCTGGCCACGGGCGAACTGCGGGTGTCGGCCGTCCAGGCCAAGCTCGGCTCGCCGGCCCAGGGCGAGGTGCTCAAGACGACCGGCACCGTCCGGTCGGTCCAGGTGAAGCTCGACGCGGCCAAGCAGGGCCTCGCCCAGCAGGGCGCGAAAGCGTCGGTGACGATCAACGGGAAGACGACGCAGGGCACGATCACCGACGTCGGGCGGACCGCCGTCGAGGGCAAGGACCAGGCGGGCCAGGACGACGGCAAGCCGAAGATCACGGTGACCGTCCGGCTCGACGACCCGGCCGCCGCCGGTGGCCTTGACTCGGCCCCGGCCACCGTCCGGTTCACCAAGGACGTCCGCCACGGCGTGCTCGCGGTCCCGGTCGGCGCGCTGCTCGCCCTCGCCGAAGGCGGGTATGCGGTCGAGGTCGACGAGAACGGGCAACGCCGGCTGATCGCTGTCCAAACGGGACTGTTCAGCGGCGGGAAGGTCGAGGTCACCGGCACCGGCCTGGCCGCGGGCATGCGGGTGGTGACGACGTCGTGACGCCCGTGCTGCGCGTGCACGAGGTCACGCGCACCTACCCCGGCGAGGTCGCCGCGCTCGACGGCGTCTCGCTCTCGCTGGAAGACGGCGAGATGGTGGCGATCGTCGGGCCGTCCGGGTCCGGCAAGTCCACCCTGCTGCACCTGATGGGCACGCTGGACCGGCCGTCGTCGGGCCGGGTGGAGCTGCGCGGCCACGACGTCGCCGCGCTGCCCGACCGCAAGGTCTCGGCGCTGCGGTCGCGCTGGATCGGGTTCGTGTTCCAGCAGTTCTTCCTCGACGAAGGGATGAGTGCGGTGGACAACGTGTGCACCGGCCTGCTCTACGCCGGGGTGCCGCGGCGACGGCGGCGGGCGCGGGCGCTGGCGGCGCTCGACCGCGTCAAGCTCGGGCACCGGGCGTGGCACCGCCCCGGCGAGCTCTCCGGCGGCGAACGCCAGCGCGTCGCGATCGCCAGGGCGGTGGTCAACGACCCGGCGATCCTGCTGGCCGACGAGCCGACCGGCAACCTCGACACCGGCACCGGCGCTTCGGTGCTCTCGCTGCTGGGCGAGCTGTCCACCGGCGGCACCACGATCGTCGTGATCACCCACGACCGCGAGATCGCGGCAGGCATGCCCCGCCGGATCGAGCTGCTCGACGGGCGCCTGCGCCTGGACACCGGCCTGGTGGGTGCGCGATGACCAAGGTGGCGCTGCCCGAGCCGGCCCGGCTGAAGCCCCCTGACGTCGTCGCGCTCGGTGCCCACGGCATGCGGACGCGGCCGGTGCGTGCGGTGCTTTCCGCGCTGGGCATCGCGATCGGCGTCGCCGCGATGGTGGCGGTGCTGGCGATCCCCGCGTCCGGCGCGCAGGCCCTGCACGACCGGCTGGCCGCGCTCGGTCCCAACCTCCTCACCGCCGGGCCGGGCCAGACGCTGTTCGGCGACAACGCGACGCTGCCGGACGACGCGGTCGCGATGGCCCGGCGGATCGGGCCGGTGCGCGCGGCCGCCGGCACCGGGACGACGTCGGCGAGCGTCCGCCGCAGCGACAAGATCGCCCCGGACGACAGGTCCGGGCTGGCGGTGTTCGCGGCGCGGCCGGACCTGCTCGGCGTGCTGGGCGGCAAGGTCAGGGTCGGTGCGTTCCTGGCCGCCGGCAACCAGAACTACCCGGTGACGGTGCTCGGGTCCCAGGCCGCGGCCCGGCTGGGCGTCGACCACATCGACCCGGCCCGGCCGCCGCAGGTACTGATCGGAAGCCAGTGGTTCACCGTGGTGGGCATCCTCGCGCCGATGCCGCTCGCACCGGAGATCGAGCGCTCGGCGCTGGTCGGCTGGGACGTCGCGAAGCGGCTGCTGGAATTCGACGGCCATCCGTCCACTGTGTACGTCCGGACGGAGGAGTCCCAAGTGGACAGCGTGCGGACGGTCCTGGCGGCGACACTGAACCCGCAGGCGCCGAACGAGGTCCAGGTGCGGCGCCCGTCGGACGCGCTCGCGGCGCAGAAGCTGACGGACACGACCTACAGCGCGCTGTTCCTCGGGCTCGGCGGTGTCGCGCTGCTGGTCGGCGGGGTCGGGGTGGCGAACACGATGGTGATTTCGGTGCTGGAGCGGCGGCGGGAGATCGGCCTGCGCCGGGCGCTGGGTGCGACGAAACGGCAGATCCGCGGGCAGTTCCTGGCGGAGTCGGTGCTGCTGTCCGGCTTGGGCGGCCTGGCGGGGGTGCTGGCCGGCGTGCTCGTGACGGCGGGGTACGCGCTGAGCCAGGGGTGGCCCGCCGTGCTGCCGACGGGAGCGCTGGCGGGCGGGGTCGGGGTCGCGGCGCTGGTGGGCGCGGTGGCGGGGGCGTACCCGGCGGTGCGCGCGGCGCGGCTCGCACCCACGCGGGCGCTGGCCTGATGCGGTAAGCGCCGGTCCGAGGCTGCACTGGATGCGGGGTGAAGAGTTACCCTCTCACCCCGCATTCAGCACGGTGGAAGATCTCCCACTCCACCGGCCGGGTGTTCGATGGACCGAAGGGGGTCGATCGAAGGGCGGCGCGGCTGTGCGAGTCGAGGCGAACCGGCGTGATTTCCTGCGGTGGCTGGCGACAGCGGGCGCCGGGCTCGCCGCCGCCGGGGTGGCTCCCGCCGTCTTCGTGCAGGAGGCCGCCGCCGCCGGGACCGACGTCGTGGTCGTCAGCGGGGTGACCGTGGTCGACGGCACCGACGGCCCGGCGCGGCCGGACTCCGCCGTCGTGCTGGTCGGGGACCGGATCGCCTGGGTGGGGCCGGCCGCCGGGGTGCCGCGGTGCGGGAGCGCGCGGGTCGTCGACGGCCGCGGCCGGTACCTCGTGCCCGGCCTGTGGGACATGCACGCCCACGGCATCGACTACGAGCCGGTGTGGCCGCCGCTGTTCCTGGCCAACGGCGTCACCGGCATCCGCGAGATGCAGGGCTACGACGAGAACCGCGTCACCCGCGACAAGATCGCCCGCGGCGAGCTGCTCGGCCCGCGGGTGGTGCTGGCCAGCTCGATCATCGACGGCCCGGTGTCCCTGCTCGGCCCGCCGGTCACCCAGGTCGCGAACGCCGAGGAGGCCCGGGCGGCGGTCCGGACCGCCGTCGCTCAGCGCTCGGACTTCGTGAAGGTGTACTTCTACCTGCCGAAAGACGCCTTCGCCGCGATCGCCGACGAGTGCCACCGGCAGGGCCTGCCCTTCGCCGGGCACTGGCCCTACCGGCTTCGCGTGCTCGACGCCGCCCGGGCCGGGCAGCGCAGTTTCGAGCACCTCTTCGGGCTGCCGATCGCGACGTCGAGCCGCCGGGACGAGTTCCTCGCCCGCCTCGACGCGACGCCGTTCGACCCGAAGGCCCCGCGTGACTTCTTCAACCTGGCCCGCGAACTCGACCGGCAGGCCGCGCAGGCCTACGACCCGGCCGCGGCGGCCCGCCACTTCGCGGGCCTCAACGCCTTCGGCAGCCGGCTCAGCCCGACCTTCGCGGTCAACCGGGTCATTTCCCGGCCCGTCAGCGCGTCCGCGAACGATCCGCGCAACAAGTACATCCCGCGGGAGATCCGCGACTTCTGGGCCGACCGGCTGCCGCTGTTCGCGCCGGCCACCTCCGACGAGATCGCCCAGCAGGAGGCCTACTTCCACGCGCAGCTGCGGCTCGTCGGGGAGGCGCACCGCGCCGGGGTCGGGATCCTCGGCGGGACCGACTGCCAGAACCCGTACGTCTACCCGGGGTTCAGCCTGCACGACGAGCTCGGCTTCCTCGTCGAGGCCGGGCTCACCCCGCGGCGGGCGCTGCAGGCGGTGACCCGCGACGCGGCCGCGTTCCTCGGCCGGGCGGACACCGCCGGGACGATCACCCCCGGCAAGGTCGCCGACCTGGTGCTGCTCGATGCCGACCCGCTCGCCGACATCGGCGCGGTCCGGCGGATCGACACCGTCGTCACCGCCGGCCGCGTCCTCGACCGGGCCGCGCTCGACCGGCTGCTGGCCGACGCCGAAGCCGCGGCGAACCGGCCGGCCGCGGCGGCGAACGCCAGGTCAGTGCGCTTGCCGGTGCACGGCTGCTGCTGAGCGCCCGGTAATCTCGCCCGGTCGAAGGCCGGGTTCGAGGGGGAAGCGTGCTCACTGGGCGGAAAATCGCTGGGGCGCTCGTGGTGCTCGAGGTCGCCGCCGTCGTCCTGGTGCTCGTGCTGAAGCGGTTCGACGGCCTCGACCTCGAGGTCTACCTGGGCGGCGCGAAGGCGCTGGCCGAGCAGGGCTCGCCGTACGACGCCTGGGTGCCGACCACGCACCAGATCCTGCTGCCGTTCACGTACACGCCGTTCGCCGCCGCGGTGTTCCTGCCCGGCACGCTGCTGCCGTTCGCGGTGACGATGAAGCTGGTCAGCATCGCGTCGATCGTCGCGACCGGCGTCGTCGCGTACCTCTACATCGCGACGCTGAACGGCTCGCTCACCGACGCCTCGAAGGTCAACGGCCGGGCAGTGGCCGCGCTGGTCGCCATCGGTGCCCAGCTCGCCGGCGCCCTGCTCGAGCCGGTGCGCTCGACGCTGGGCTTCGGGCAGATCAACGCGCTGCTCATGGTGCTGGTGGTGCTCGACGTCCTGCTGCCCGGCGAGCGCAAGCGGACGAAGGGCCTGCTGATCGGCGTGGCCGCGGCGATCAAGCTGACGCCGGCCGTCTTCGTCGTGTACTTCCTGTTCCGCCGCGACTTCCGCTCGGCCGCGCGGGTGGTCGCCGGGTTCGTCGTGGCCGGGGCGCTGCTGTGGCTGATCCGGCCGTCGGCGTCCTTCACCTACTGGACGAAGCTGGTCTTCGACGCGGGCCGCATCGGCGGCGTCGACTACGTCGGCAACCAGTCGCTGCACGGCCTGAGCGTGCGCGCCGGCCTGCCGGAGTTCGGGTGGGTGCTGGCCGCACTGGCCGTGATGGCCGTGGTCGCGGTGATCGTGGTGCGCGCTGCCGAGCCGGTGCTCGGGCTCACCGCCTGCGCGCTCGGCGGGCTGCTGGTCTCACCGATCTCGTGGACGCACCACTGGACGTGGTGCGTGCCGATCCTCGTCCTCGCCGGGTGGTACGCGTGGCGCTTCGAGGGGGCGGTCCGGTGGGCGGCGGCCGCGGTCGTCGTCGCGGGGCTGGCGTTGTTCATCGCCGGCCCGATGTGGTTCGCGCCGCGCCCGGCGCCGTCGGTGGGCTGGTGGCTGGCGACGGAGTCCTACGAGTTGTACGGCTTCGCGCTGCTGGTCCTCGCCGCGTTCGGCACCGGCCGCCTGACCACGAAGAAGGGGACCCCCGCCGCCGAAACGGCGAAGGTCCCCTCCGCGGAGCCTCAGGTCAGCTGAGCCGCTCGACCACGTACTCGATGGCCTGCGTCAGCTTGGTGACGTCGTCCGGGTCGATGGCCGGGAACAGGCCGACGCGCAGCTGGTTGCGGCCCAGCTTGCGGTACGGCTCGGTGTCGACGATCCCGTTGGCGCGCAGCACCTTCGCGACCGCGGCGGCGTCCACGTCGTCGCTGAAGTCGACCGTGCCGACGACCTGCGAGCGCAGGTCCGGGTCCTTGACGAACGGCGTGGTGTAGCTCGTCTTCTCGGCCCACTCGTACAGCCGCGACGACGAGTCCTGCGTGCGCGAAGTCGTCCAGGCGAGGCCGCCCTGGCCGTTCATCCACTCGATCTGCTCGGCGAGCAGGAACAGCGTGGCCACGGCCGGGGTGTTGTACGTCTGGTCCTTGCGGGAGTTGTCCAGCGCGGTGGTCAGCGACAGGAACTCGGGGATCCAGCGGTCGCTCCCGCCGATCTCACCGATCCGCTCGACCGCGGCCGGGGAGGCCAGCGCGATCCAGAGCCCGCCGTCCGCGGCGAACGACTTCTGCGGCGCGAAGTAGTAGACGTCGAAGTCCTCGGCCTTGACCGGGAGGCCGCCGGCGCCGGAGGTGGCGTCGATCGCGACCAGCGCGCCCTCGCTGCCCTCCGGGCGGCGGACCGGCACGGCCACGCCGGTGGACGTCTCGTTGTGCGCCCAGCCGACCAGATCGGCGCCGGCTTCGTAGGCGATGTCCGGCGCGCTGCCCGGCTCGGCCTTGACGACGATCGGATCGGCCAGGAACGGCGCGCCCTTGGTCACGGTGGCGAACTTCGAGGAGAACTCGCCGTAGGTGAAGTGCTGCGCGCGCTCGCGGACCAGGCCGAAGGCGGCCGCGTCCCAGAACGCGGTGGTGCCGCCGTTGCCGAGGATCACCTCGTAGCCCTCGGGCAGGGAGAACAGCTCGGACAGCCCCGCCCGCACGCGCCCGACGAGGGACTTGACCGGCTTCTGCCGGTGCGACGTGCCGAGGTAGGTGGAGCCGGACTCCGCCAGCGCACTCAGCTGCTCGGCGCGGACCTTCGACGGGCCGCAGCCGAAGCGGCCGTCGGCCGGCTTGAGGTCGGCGGGGATGGTCAACTCAGCGTCGGTCATGCGGCCAGTCTCTCAGGTCGGGACGCGGCTGGTGAAGGTGGGATTCGCCGTTCCGCGCAGTGGGACGGCCGCCGGAAACCCGCCGGCCGGTCACGGGAAACCTCGGCACCAGCCTTCCCGGCGGCGGCAGCTACGCCGCCGAACACTGCCCTGGGGGTAAAAACACGGTGACCCGATCGTCCCGGCCATCGGTAGCGTCCCGGCCGTGACGACTGTGCAGCAGAGGTTCGCGGTGCCGCCCGATGTGCTGTGGAACGTGCTCCCGGCCGGGGTCGCGGCGATCGGCGGGCAGCTGCCGGTCTACGACGGCCCGCGGGGCTTCGCCACCTGCCGCACCGGGATGTCGCTCCTGAGCTGGGGCCAGCACGTCAACGTGACGGTGTCGCCGTCTGCCGGCGGCTCGACGCTCACCATCATGACGGTGCTCAAGCTCGGCGTCTGGGACTGGGGTGAGGGCAAGCGCCTCGCCAACCGCTTCGCCGCCGCCGTCGCGTACGCGGCGGGCACGGCCGCCCTGCACTGAGGGTCCCGCTCGCCACCCTGGGGGTGCGAGCGGGACCCGTTCCTCCGTCAGCGCCAGTCTTCGATGCCGCCGGGCACCGGCGCGGCCGGGTCGTACGGCGTACGGGTGAAGACGAACGTCGCCAGGTCGAGGTGGGTGGCGACCCCGTCGGCGTCCCGGCCCACTTCGAGCGTCTCGCCGGCGTAGTAGCCGTCGAGGCCGACGTAGGTGTCCTGGCCGGTGGCCCGGAAGCGCGAGCTGCGCCCGGCGCCTTCGACCGGCGTGAGCAGCAGCAGCCCGTCACCCTGGATGCGCAGGTGGTACGGCGTCGGGCCCCAGTGCCAGAGCCCGGTCAGCGCCAGCAGCTCGGGATCGGCGGGCGACGGTAGCCACTCGGCGGGCAGCCGCGGCTCCAGCTCGTCGGTCATGGTGATGAGGTCCAGGCAGAGCTGGGTGATGCCGACGCCGGCCGTCGAGTTGGCGAGCACCAGCGCGCCGGTCTGCGCGGCCGGGTCGACCAGCGTCACGGCGAGGAAGCCGGGCATGGAGCCGGTGTGGCCGGCGAACCGGCGGCCCTGGTAGCGCACGAGCATCAGGCCGAGCCCGAACCCGGTCGTCCAGACGTCGGTGTCGTCGACGGTGATCATGGTCCGCATCTCGGCGACCGTGTCCGGCGCGAGCACGCCGCCGGTGTCCCCGCCGAGGAACGCCGTCCAGCGGCCGAGGTCCTTCGCCGTCGACCACAGCTGCCCGGCGGGGGCCATCGCGCCGGCGTCCGGGCTCGGCTCCGGCAGCAGGACGTCGGCGAAGGGGTGCACGGCGAAGCCGTCGGCGTGCGCGCCGACCGGGTGCGGGGTCGTGCGGGTCATCCCGAGCGGGCCGAGGACCTCCTCGTCGAGCACGGAGAGCCAGCCCTTGCCGCGGTGGCGGGCGAGGAGTTCGCCGAGGACGCCGTAGCCGACGTTCGAGTAGTGGAACCGCGCGCCCGGCCGGTGCTTGGTCGCGCCCTCGGCGAGGCTGCCGACCAGCGCGTCCCAGTCCGCGCCCGGGGTCCGCTCCCACCACGGGCCGGGCGATTCGGACGTCAGGCCGGCGGTGTGGGACAGCAGCTGGGCGACGGTGGCGGCGCCGAACGGCGTGCCCGGGACGTGCTTCTCGAGCGGGTCGTTGAGGTCGAGCAGGCCTTCGTCGCGCAGCCGCATGACAGCGGTGGCGACCAGGGTCTTGGTGATCGAGCCCAGCCGGTACTGGGTGTCGGTACCGGGTGTTTCGCCGCCGACGCGCCCGCGGCCACCGGACCAGACGATCTCCCCGTCCCGCACGACGGCGGCGACCAGCGACGGAGCGCGGCAGACGGCCTGCTCGTGGGCGATCCGGCGGAGCAGGGCGAGTTCGGTCGAGGCAAGCATGGACGCATTCTGCCGCGCTCCCGCTCCCGAAGCAGACCTACCCGTGAAGGAAAGGTCAACACGCGTGATTGGGAGGTCGACTCGCGTGATTGGGGGGTCGACACGGCGAGTGTCCTGGCTGGGGTCGTGTCGGCTTGCCAATCACGCGTGTCGGCTTTCTGATCACGCGTGTCGGCGCTTCCATCACGGGTGAAGCCGGGGTCAGCCGAGCAGGTTCCTGGCCATGGCCGTCGTCACCGCGGCCGTGCGGTCCGAGACGCCGAGCTTGCCGAACACGCGCAGCAGGTGGGTCTTCACGGTGGCTTCGCTGATGTGCAGGGCGCGGCCGATGTCGGCGTTCGTGCCGCCCTTCGCGACCAGCCGGAGGACCTCCACCTCGCGGGCCGAGAGCGGCTGCGGTTCCGGGTTGCGGACGCGGTTGACAAGCTTGCCCGCCACCGACGGCGCCAGCACCGTCTCCCCGCGCGCCGCCGCGCGGATCGCGTTCGCCAGCTCCGCGCGGGACGCGTCCTTCAGCAGGTAGCCCGACGCGCCGGCCTCCACCGCGCGCAGGATGTCCGCGTCCGTTTCGTACGTCGTGAGCACGACGATCCGGCGCCCGGGCTGCTCGCGCAGGATCCGCTTGGTGGCGCCCACGCCGTCGAGGCCGGGCATCCGCAGGTCCATCAGCACGACGTCGGGGACGGCGACCCGGTCGAGCGCGACGGCTTCGTCGCCCGAACCCGCTTCGCCGACGACCGTGAGGTCCGGTTCCGCTTCGAGCATGCCGCGGAGGCCTTCGCGGACGACGGGGTGGTCGTCGACGAGCATGACGCGGATCAAGCGGGCACCTCCAGGGTGAGTTCGGTGCCGCTGGGGCTGCTCCGGACGCTCAGTCTGCCACCGACCTGCTCGGCCCGTGACCGCATCCCGCGCAACCCGAAACCCGTGGCGTGGTCCGGGTCGAAGCCGGCGCCGTCGTCGCGCACCGACAGCCGCACCGAACCGTCCACAGCGGACAGCCGCACCGACACCGCCGACGCGGCCGCGTGCCGTCGCACGTTGTTCAGCGCTTCCTGCGCGCCCCGCAGCAGGACCACTTCGCCCGCCATGCCGATCGGCGGCAGCGCATCGTCCACTTCGTACTCGACCGGCACGCCCGTCTCTTCGGCCAGCCGGTCGGCCTGCCGCCGGACGGCGTCGACGAGCGAGCCCGCCGCGAGGTCCGCCGGGGCCAGCGCGGCGACCATCGCGCGGGCCTCCGTGAGGTTGTCCCGCGCGGTGCGGGTGGCCAGTTCCGCGTGCCGCCGCGCCGCGGCCGGGTCGCTGTCCAGTTCGGACTCGATGGCCTGGGCGAGGGTGACGATGCTGGTGAACCCCTGCGCGAGGGTGTCGTGGATCTCCCGCGCGAGCCGTTCGCGCTCGGCCGCGGTGCCCGCCTCCCGGGAGAGCCGGGCGACCTCGGCCTGGCTCTCCTCGAGCCGCGTGATCAGGTCCGCCCGCCCCCGGCTCTCCTCGACGACGTGCAGGATGAACTTCCCGGACAGCACGCCGAACACGACGAGGATCGCGGTCATCGGCAGCAGGATGTGCAGCGTCGGGCCGCGCAGCCCGTTGTTCACGATCGACGACGCGGGGCTCATCAGGATCACCGCCGTGTTGAGCACCGCGGCCGGGCGGAAGTCGAGCGTCGTGAACAAGAGCGGGCAGACCATGAACAGGATGAAGCTGGTCGTCGTGGTGGCGAGCATCGCGGCCGCGACCAGGGCCACGACCACGAGCGCCAAGGTCCAGCGCCGGCGCAGGTGCCCGTCGTCGCGCACGATCCGGCGGCCCCACAGCAGGTAGGTCAGCGCCAACGCGGTCAGCGCCCCGACCGCGGCCGCCGTGCGCACCGGGTCGCGCTCGTCCAGCAGCACCAGCACGGTCGTGGCCAGGTACGCCACCGCGAAGAGGATCTCCCAGAGCCAGTTGAACCGGTCCCAGGCGTCCTTCACTTCGTGTCGGTCCACCGGAAGGTCAGCCGCGCCAGCACCGCTCCGGCCACGCACCAGATCGCCAGCACCAGCGCCACCCGCGGCAGTTCCCATGTCCCGGCCATCTCCATCCTCACGGCGCCGTCCGGCAGGAAGACCGACCGGAAACCCTGGCAGATCCACTTCAGCGGGAAGAACGACGCGATGTCCACCATAACTTTCGGCAGGTGCGTGATCGGCGAGACGAACACACCGGAGATGAACTGCAGCACCAGGTACAGCATCTGCACGATGGCGACCGCGCCGTTGGTGGACTTCGCGAGCGAGCTGATCGCGATCCCGAGCAGGGTGCACGAGACGATGCCGAGCGCGAAGACCCACAGCAGCGTCAGCCACTTCGCCGGGTCGGACGGCAGTTCCAGCCCGAACAGCAGCACGGCGACGCCGGCCATCAGCACCGTCTGGGCCAGGCTGGACACCGCGACCAGCGCCATCTTGCCGATGAAGTACGACGCCGGTGCCATCGGCGTGCCGCGCAGGCGCTTGAGGGCGCCGGTTTCGCGGTCGGCCGTGACGCCGGTCGCGATGCTGTTGAACGACGTCGAGACGATGCCGGAGCCGATCATCCCGGCCGCCAGCAGCTGGCCGGAGGTGACGCCGTCGAGCGCCGTCGGACCGTCCAGGATGGACCCGAGCAGGACCATCAGCACCGCGGGCAGGGAGAAGGTGAAGACCACCTGTTCCTTGTTCCGGAAGAACTGCCGCAGCTCGGAGCCGCCGCGGGCCAGGCCGAGGGACAGCGGGCCGGGCAGGGCTCTGGATGTCGCAGTGCTCATGCCTGGTCTCCGATCAGGTCGAGGTAGATGTCCTCCAGGCTCGGCCTGGTCACGGTCAGCCCGGCGAGCTCCCTACCCCCAGCAGAGACCTCGGTGACGAGCTTGGTCGGGTACGCGGTCCGCTCGACGTGCTCGCCGCGGTCGTCGACCCAGCGCACGGTGGCCTCGGCGGCCGCCCGGCCGCCCAGGTTCTGCGGGGTGTCCTGCGCGACGATCTCGCCGCGCGCGATCACCGCGACGCGGTCGGCGAGCGCTTCGGCCTCGTCGAGGTAGTGCGTGGTGAGCAGGATGGTGGTGCCTTCGGCGGCGAGGTCGCTGATCAGCGCCCAGAACTGCCGCCGCGCCTCGGGGTCGAAGCCGGTGGTCGGCTCGTCGAGGAAGAGCAGCTCGGGGCGCCCGATGATGCCGAGCGCGACGTCGACGCGGCGGCGTTGCCCGCCGGAGAGCGTCTTGATCCGCGCCCCGGCCTTCTCGGTGAGGCCGACCTTGTCGATCACCTCGTCCGGGTCGCGCGGGTCGGGGTAGTACTTCGCGAAGTGCCGGACGGTCTCGGCGACGCTCAGCTCGGCGGCGTCGGTCGCCGTCTGCAGGACGATGCCGAGCCGGGCCCGCCAGGCGCGGCCGGCCTTGCCGGGATCCTCGCCGAGCACGGTGACCTCGCCGGCCGTCCGCCGGCGGTGCCCTTCGAGGATCTCGACGGTCGTGGTCTTCCCCGCGCCGTTCGGGCCGAGCAGGGAGAACACCTCGCCCTGGGCAATCTCCAGATCGAGCCCGGCCACCGCGAGGTGACCCGGGTACTGCTTGCGCAGGCCGCGCACGCTGACTGCTGTGGTCATGCTCGAAGCCTGCTCGCTCGCGCCGCGAGATCCGACCAACGGGCGGCTGAATCCCGCTGTCCACCGTTCGGTGGACACGGGGGCTTGGTTTCCCGTGGAACCACGAAAACGCTGTCATGCAAACAAAAATCCGAACGTTCGAGCCCGCGGAACCGCCGCGCGGGTGAACACACTGTTGACAAGTTGTCTAACATGACAGAATGTCTCACAAGTGGGTGACCGCCAGCGACGGTGTCCGCCTTTCCGTGACCGTCGACGGCCGGAACGACGGGCCCACGGTCGTGCTCGTGCACGGCTACCCCGACAACAGCTCGATGTGGGGCGGGGTGGCCGCCCGGCTGGCCGCGGAACACCGCGTCGTCACCTACGACGTCCGCGGGGCGGGACAGTCGGACAAGCCGCCGGGACGCGCGTCCTACCGGCTGGACCAGCTGGCCGACGACCTGCGTGCGGTCGTCGACGAGGTGCAGCCGACCGGCAAGGTGCACCTGGTCGCCCACGACTGGGGCTCGATCCAGACCTGGCACGCCGTCACCGGGGAGGGCCTGCGCGGGCGGATCGCCTCCTACACATCCCTCTCCGGGCCGAGCCTCGACCACGCCGGCGCGTGGTTCCGCGCCCAGCTGCGCCGCCCGACGCCGAAGCGGCTCAGGAACGCGCTGAACCAGTTCCTGCACTCGTGGTACATCCTGGCGTTCCAGATCCCGCTCGTCCCGGACCTGCTGTGGCGCACCGGTTTGCTGGGCAAGCAGATCCAGCGGATGGAGCCGGACGCGGCGCCGCCGGACAAGTCCGACGGCCTGCACGGCCTCCAGCTCTACCGCGCCAACATGTTCACCCGGCTCTCGCGGCCCGCACCCCGGCCGGTTGACGTCCCGGTGCAGGTGCTGGCGCCGACCGGGGACGCCTACGTCACGACACCGCTGCAGACCGAGGTCACCCGCTGGGTGCCCGACCTGCGGATCCGCCGGATCGTCGGGACGCACTGGGTGACCAGGGCGCGGCCGGACGTGGTGGCCGCGGCGGCGGCCGAGCTGATCGAGTACGCCGAGACCGGCACCGAAAGCCGGGGGCTGCGCCGCGCCCGCGTCGACGCCGGGCCCTTCGTGCACCGGCTCGTCGTCGTCACCGGGGCGGGCAGCGGGATCGGCCGCGCCACCGCGCTGGCCTTCGCCGAGCGGGGCGCCGACGTCGTCATCACCGACATCGACGCAGCCAGTGCCGCGGAAACCCTGAAGCTGCTGGGCGACCACGGACTCGCCGAGTACACAGTGGACTCCGCGGACGGCGACGCCGTGCACCGCTTCGCCGAGCGGGTCCGCGCCGAGCACGGGGTGCCCGACATCGTGGTGAACAACGCCGGCATCGGCATGTCCGGGCCGTTCCTCGACACGTCCGTCGAGGACTGGGAGCGCGTCATCGACGTCAACCTGTGGGGTGTGATCCACGGCTGCCGGGCGTTCGCGCCGATGCTCGCCGAGCGCGCCGAAGGCGGCCAGATCGTCAACCTCGCTTCGGCGGACGGCGCTTTGCCCTCGAAGGTGCTCGCCGCCTACGCCACGACGAAGGCGGCCGTGCTGACGCTGAGCGTCTTCCTGCGGGCCGAGCTGGCGGCGGACCACATCGGCGTCTCGGCGGTGTGCCCGGGCAGTGCCCGGACCGGTCCCGAGGGGGTGGCTCGGGACATCCTCCGTGCCGTGGAAAAGGACCTCGCGATCGCACCGTCCACTCCGGAGGCGAAGGCCGCGTTGGTCCTTTCGCGACTGACACCCGGGCTCCTCCGCAAAGCCGCGAAGCTGGACCTGACGCCGTGAGCCGGCCGCGGCGGATGTCGCCGCAGGCCCGCCGCGACGACCTGATCCGCGCCGCGCTCGACCTGTTCGGCTCGCGAGCGCCCGAACTGGTCACCGTGGACGACATCGTCGCGCGCGCCGAGGTGTCGCGGCCGTTGTTCTACCGGTACTTCCCGAACCTGCGGGACCTGCAGGTCGAGGCCCTGCGCACGGTCACCGACGGGCTCATCGACGGCTTGGTCGGGCTCGAAGAGGGGCCGCCGGAGGTGCGGCTGCGCGCGGCCGTCCGCGGCCTGATCGACGTCGCCGGCCACTACCGCGCGGGCTACATCGCCCTGCTGCGCAGCGGTTCGGTGATCGCGACGTCCGAGACGGACGCGGCGATCGACGAGGTCCGCAACCGCGCGGTGGCCCTGATCCTGGACGCCCTCGGCGTCGAAGATCCTTCGCCGCTGCTTTCGCTGACCCTGCGCTGCTGGACGGCCGTCGTCGAGGGTGCCCTGCTGAGCTGGCTGCAGGAACGCAGCGTCGCGCGCGAAGGCCTCGACACCTGGCTGGTCGACCAGCTGACGGCCATGCTCGCCGCCACCGCGGAACACGAACCGGCCGGCGCCGCGGAGGCACCGGCCGGTTCGTGAACGAGCGTCAGTGCTTGGTGACGAGCTCCCAGCCCTCGACGTCCTCGGGGGTGCGCGGCGCCGGGCCGACGTACTTGGCCGACGGCCGCACCAGGCGGCCGGTGCGCTTCTGCTCCAGGATGTGCGCGGCCCAGCCGGCAGTGCGGGCCGAGCTGAACATCGCGGGCATCATGTGCGGCGGGACCTGCGCGAAGTCCAGGATGACCGCGGCCCAGAACTCGACGTTGGTCTCGATCGGGTGATCCGGACGCCGCTCGCGCAGCTCCTTCAGCGCCGCCTGCTCCAGCGCGGCGGCCGCCTCGAAGCGGGTCGCGCCGAGCTCCTGGCAAGTCCGGCGCAGCACGCGCGCCCGCGGGTCCTCGGCGCGGTAGACGCGGTGGCCGAAGCCCATCAGGCGTTCCTTGCGGTCGAGGATGCCCTTGACCAGGGCCGCCGGGTCGCCGGTGCGCTCGACCTCTTCGATCATCGGCAGCACGCGCGCCGGGGCGCCGCCGTGCAGCGGACCCGACATCGCGCCGATGGCGCCGGACATCGCCGCCGCCACGTCCGCGCCGGTGGAGGCGATGACGCGGGCGGTGAAGGTCGAGGCGTTGAGACCGTGCTCGGCGGCCGACACCCAGTAGGCGTCCAAGGCCTTGACGTGCGCCGGGTCCGGCTCGCCGCGCCAGCGGATCAGGAACCGCTCGGTGATGGAGTGGGCCTCGTCCACGCGGGTCTGCGGCACCGCGGGCTGGCCGATCCCGCGCGCCGACTGGGCGACGTAGGACAGCGCCATCACCGAAGCGCGGGCCAGCTGCTCGCGGGCCTCTTCGTCGGTGATGTCGAGCAGCGGGCGGTAGCCCCAGATCGGCGCGAGCATGGCCAGCGCGGCCTGGACGTCCACCCGGACGTCACCGGTGTGCACCGGCAGCGGGAACGGCTCGGCGGGCGGCAGGCCGTGCCCGAACCGGCCGTCCACGAGGAGGCCCCAGACGTCGCCGAAGGTCACCTTGCCGGCGAGGTCCTCGATGTCGACGCCGCGGTAGCGCAGGGCACCGCCGTCCCGGTCGGGTTCGGCGATTTCGGTGTGGAAGGCGACAACGCCCTCCAGGCCCGGTCGGAAGCCGTCGTCGGGTTGGCCGGACGGCTGTGGCTTGCTGATCGTGGAGGTAGTCACTGTTTCGCGGGACCTTTCGGTGCGCTTTTTCCCCGGCTGGTTACTGCTGGTCGCGCGGTTGGAGGAAGCGCACTGAACGCGCGCCACATCGCACGGATGGATAGACCTTGCTCTCTTGACCGGCCACTGGCAATCGAAAGATGTGGTGGTTTCGGTCACGATTACGAGAACGATTCAGTCACCGAGGCCTCCGGTCCGGAGAATTTTCACCACTCAGTGTGACGAAGACCAGGTAAATCCTGTGTTTCCGAACCAGGCGCCGCCACGTTTCGGGTGATAGACCTAGCGCATGCACCTCAGCCCGCAGGAGCGCGACAAGCTGCTCATCCACGTGGCGGCCGACGTCGCGCGGAAGCGGCTGGACCGAGGCGTCCGGCTCAACTACCCCGAGGCGGTCGCGCTCATCACCGACCACGTCCTCGAAGGTGCCCGCGACGGCCGCACGGTCAGTGAGCTGGTGGCCGGCGGCCGGACCGTGCTCTCCCGGGCGCAGGTGCTGGACGGCGTGCCGGAGATGGTCGACTCCGTGCAGGTCGAGGCCACGTTCCCGGACGGCACGAAGCTCGTCACCGTGCACGACCCGATCGTGTGAATCGTGTGAAAGGCAGCTGCATGCGCCCTGGCGAGATCATTCCCGGCGACGAGCCGGTCGAGCTGAACCCCGGCCGCGCGCGCGTCCGGCTGCTGGTGCGGAACCTCGGCGACCGGCCGGTGCAGGTCGGCTCGCACTACCACTTCGCGGCCGTGAACCCGGGCCTCGAGTTCGACCGGGACGCCGCCCGCGGCCACCGGCTCGACGTGCCCGCCGGGACGTCGGTGCGGTTCGAACCCGGCGTCGAACGGGAAGTCGATCTCGTTCCCCTGGCCGGCGCGCGCCGCGTGCCGGGCCTTCGGTCGGAATTCGCGGGGGACTTCTGATGCCGCAAATCGACCGCGAGCGCTACGCCGAGCTGTTCGGCCCGACCACCGGCGACCGGATCCGGCTCGCCGACACCGACCTGCTGATCGAGGTCACCGAGGACCGCTCGATGGGGCCCGGCGGCTCCGGCGACGAAGTGCTCTTCGGCGGCGGCAAGGTCATCCGCGAGTCCATGGGCCAGGGGACGGCGACCCGGGCCGAGGGCGCGCCCGACCTGATCATCACCGGCGCCGTCATCCTCGACCACTGGGGCGTCGTCAAGGCCGACGTCGGGGTGCGCGACGGCCGGATCGTCGGCATCGGCAAGGCGGGCAACCCGGACACGATGGACGGCGTCGACCCGGCGCTGGTGATCGGACCGTCGACGGAGGTCCTGTCCGGCAACGGCAAGATCCTCACCGCGGGCGGGATCGACTGCCACGTCCACTTCATCTGCCCGCAGCTCGTCGACACGGCGCTGGCCGCCGGGCTGACCACCCTGGTCGGGGGCGGCACCGGTCCCAACGAAGGCACCAAGGCCACGACCGTTACCCCCGGCGCGTGGAACCTCGGCCGGATGCTGTCCGCCATGGACGGTTACCCGGTCAACGTCCTGTTGCTGGGAAAGGGAAACACCGTGCGGCACGAGGCGCTGCGCGAACAGCTGGCGGCGGGCGCGGGCGGGTTCAAGCTGCACGAGGACTGGGGCACCACCCCGGCCGCCATCGACGCTTGCCTGACCGTCGCCGACGAAGCCGGCGTCCAGGTGGCCATCCACACGGACACGCTGAACGAGGCCGGCTTCCTGGAGTCCACTGTGGACGCCATCGGTGGCCGCTCGATCAACGCGTACCACACCGAAGGGGCCGGCGGCGGGCACGCGCCGGACATCATCCAGGTCGTCTCGCTGCCGAACGTGCTGCCGTCGTCGACCAACCCGACCCGCCCGCACACGGCCAACACCCTCGACGAGCACCTCGACATGCTGGTGGTCTGCCACCACCTCAACCCGTCGGTGCCCGAGGACCTGGCCTTCGCCGAGAGCCGGATCCGGCCGACGACGATCGCCGCCGAAGACGTCCTGCACGACATGGGCGCCATTTCGATGATGAGCTCGGACTCCCAGGCGATGGGCCGGATCGGCGAGGTGATCATCCGGACCTGGCAGACCGCGCACGTGATGAAACGCCGTCGCGGCGCCCTGCCCGGCGACGGCGCGGCCGACAACCTGCGGGCGCGTCGCTATGTCGCCAAATACACGATCAACCCGGCCATCGCGCACGGCATGGAGACCGAGATCGGCTCGGTCGAGGTCGGCAAGCTCGCGGACCTGGTGCTGTGGGAGCCGAAGTTCTTCGGCGTCCGCCCGCACGTGGTGCTCAAGGGCGGCTTCCCGGCGTGGGCGGCGATGGGCGACGCGAACGCGTCCATCCCGACCCCGCAGCCGGTCATGGCGCGGCCGATGTTCGGCGCGTCGATCGGAGCTGCGTTGAGCCTGCACTTCGTCGCACCGTCCGCTTTGGACAGTGGCTTGCGCGAGACCTTCGGCATCACCCGGCCGCTGGTGGCGGTGTCGAACATGCGCGCACGGACGAAGGCGGACATGGTGCTCAACGACACGACACCGGACGTCCGCGTCGAGCCGGACAGCTTCGCCGTGCACGTCGACGGTGAGCTGGTCGAGCCGCAGCCGGTGACGGAACTGCCGATGGCCCAACGGTACTTCTTGTTCTGATGGACCTCTCGGCGCTGATCCTCGCGGACTCCCGCTTCCCCGGCGGCGGGCACGTCCACAGTGGCGGGCTGGAGGAAGTCGTTTCCCGCCGCCTGGTGACCTCGGTTCGCGATCTGCCGGGATTCCTTTCCGGACGGTTGCGGACGGCGGGATTCCTGGCGGCGGTCTTCGCCGCTGCTTCGGCACATGCGGCGGCGCGCGCTGTCCCACCCGGGCATTGGTCGCGGTTGGACGCCGAGCTGGACGCGCGGACGCCGTCGCTCGCTCAGCGGGAGGCTTCGCGGGCGCAGGGGCGGGGAACCGCACGAGCCGGCCGGATCGCTTGGCCGTCACCCGTGCTGGAGGGGTTGCTGACGGAGACTCCGCGTCCCCATCACCCGGTGGTGCTGGGCGCGCTGGCCGGGGTGGCCGGTGGGTCGCCGGAGGACGCGGCGATGGCGGCCGCCTACCTGTCGGTCAGCGGTCCGGCGAGTGCCGCGGTGCGGTTGCTCGGCCTGGATCCGTTCGCCGTCAACGCCGTGGTCGCGCGGCTGGACTTGCGTTCGGTCTGTTCGGAGGCGGCCGCGGTGGCGGGGGACGACCCGGCGGCGCTGCCGTCGCCGGGGTCGCCCGCGTTGGATCTGTTCGCCGAGGCCCACGCCCGGCATCACCAGGAAGAGGTGCGTCTCTTTGCCAGCTGAAGGCCACGGCCACGGTCACTTCCACGAGGTCAACTTCGACCCGACGGCCAGCGAGCCCGACCACTACGACGCCGCGCCGACGGCCGGGCGCGCGTACCGGATCGGCATCGGCGGCCCGGTCGGCTCGGGCAAGACGGCGCTCACCGCGGCGTTGTGCCGCGCGCTGGGTGACGAGATCAACCTCGCTGTCGTCACGAACGACATCTACACGACCGAGGACGCGGATTTCCTGCGCCGGGCGGGCGTGCTGGACCCGGAGCGGATCGAGGCGGTGCAGACCGGTGCCTGCCCGCACACCGCGATCCGCGACGACATCACCGCGAACCTCGACGCCGTCGAGCGGCTCGAGGAGAAGTTCCCGGACCTGGACCTGGTCATCATCGAGAGCGGCGGCGACAACCTGACGGCGGTGTTCAGCCGCGGCCTGGCGGACAGCCAGATCTTCGTGGTGGACGTGGCGGGCGGGGACAAGGTGCCGCGCAAGGGCGGGCCCGGCGTCACGACGGCGGACCTGCTGGTGATCAACAAGATCGACATCGCCCACCTGGTCAACGCGGACATGGACGTGATGACGTCGGACGCGCACCGGATGCGGGGTTCGCTGCCGGTGATCACGCAGTCTCTTGTGGACACTCCGGACGCGCCCGCGGTGGCCGGCTGGGTCCGTTCCCTGCTGTGAAGGCCCACGCCCGGTTGACCGCGTGCTTCGACGGTTCGCGCACGGTCTTGCGCGAGCTGCGTTCGATGGCGCCGCTGACGTTGTTCCCACGGCGGCGTTCCGGTTCGACCGCCGTGGTGCACCTGGTCAACTCGGCGACTTCGCCGCTGGGTGGGGATGACCTGCTGTTGTCCATCCACGTCGGTCGGGGGGCTTCCCTGCGTCTCTCCGGCGTCGCGGCGACGCTGGCGCTGCCCGGTCTGCACGGCGAGGAATCCTTGTCCACTGTGGAGGTCGTGGTCGAGCCGGGTGGGTCACTGGAGTACCTGCCGGAGCCGACGGTGATCACGGCGAGGGCCCGGCACCGCGCGGTTTTCCGCGCTTCGCTGGCTTCGGACGCGTACTTGCACACGCGGGAAGTGCTGGTGCTGGGGCGGGCCGGGGAGCGCCCGGGTTCGCTGTCGACTTCGCTTTCGGTCACGCGGGGTTCGGTGCCGGTGCTGCGCCAGACGCTTTCGGTGGGGGACGCGGGCTTGGACGCGAGCCTGGCGGTGCTGGCGGGCCGCCGGGTGCTGGCCACGGACCTGGTGGTCGGTGGTCCGGAGCTGTCGGCGGCCTCGGGTGACTGGTGGTCCCGCAGCCCGCTCCCGGCCGGTGGCTCGCTGGTGACCTCCCTGGCGCCGGATGCCGTGACGGCGATGAAGGGGCTGGCCGAGGCCGGGGTCCCGGCGTTCTGAGCAGCCCCCGTTTTCCACGCTACCCGGAGGGACCGACAGTTTCGGGTGCCCGAGTGCGTGAAGGCCGCCTTGCGGGACTCCGCGTCCCGCAAGGCGGCCTTCACGGATTTTCCGCGACCGTGGGCGGCCCCCTGCGCCGCCCGCCGGTGTCAGAACTTCGTGCGCAGCCAGGTCATCGCCGCCGGGCCACCGATCGAGACGCCGCCGATGTGTTCCAGCAGCGGGAACTCCTGCCACGTCACCGCCGCGCCCAGGGACTGCCAGCGGTCGCGCAACGCCGTGCCGACGCTGAACGGGATCAGCTCGTCCAGCGTTCCGTGGTACAGGTACACCGGGGCCTTCGGCGCGGTCGTGCCCAGGTAGTTCTCCGCCAGCCGGGCCTGCCAGTGCGGCTCGTGGATCGGGTCCGGCACCGTCACGAAGTCCCCCAGGTGCGCGAACGGCGCCGCCGCACCCAGCTCGATCGTGCACGCCTTCGACACCCGGGCCACCGCCTCGCGGCCGCGGTCGTTGAGGATCGAGGCGAACGGCACGTCGGGGTACGCCGCCGCGAAGCCGGTGGCCGCGCCGAGGACCAGGCCGAACGCCGCGCCGCCGTCGTTCGAGGCGAACACCGCGTTCAGGTCCGCCGGGACCCCGCCGGCCGCCACACCGATCACGTTCAGCGCCGGCGCGTACGTGGCCTGCAGCTCGGCCGCCCACGCCGCGGCCTGGCCGCCCTGCGAATAGCCGAACACGCCCACCGGACCGGACGGGGACAGCCCGGCGCCGGTCACCCGGGCCGCGGCCCGCGCCGCGTCGAGCACCGCCCGGCCTTCGGACTGCCCGACCGCGTACGTGTGCGGTCCCGGCGTGCCGAGTCCTTCGTAGTCGGTGACGACGACGGCCCAACCCTGCGTCAACGCCTGCGCCAGCAACGCGCTTTCGTTCTCGACACCGTGGGCCAGGAGGTTCGAAGGCGCGCACTGGTCGCCGAGGCCGTGCGTGCCCACCGCGTACGTGATCAACGGCCGCGGGCCGCCGTGCGGCCACGGCGTCGGCGGCACCAGCAGCGTGCCGGAGACGGCGTTCGGTTCGCCGGTCGCCGAGGTCGAGCGGTAGCGGAGGTGCCAAGCCTTGACGGGCGCCGGGAACGGACCGACGAACACCGTCGTGGGCGTCTGTTCGAGGAGGACGCCCGGGTCCGCGTGCGCCGAGGGGGCGGCTGTCACGAACAGGAGCGCGACGGCGACCAGTAACCGACGAAGCATCGTTGCCTCCGGTGTTTGGTAATCGAGGTTTTCACAATTTAGCCAGCCCGGTAGGATCCGGCAATCCCTCAGAAGGAGGAGACACCCGTTGGCTCGCACGTACGGCGGCGTCGCACCCGAACAACGTCGCGCCGACCGCCGCGAGCGGCTGCTCACGGCCGGTCTCGAGCTGTTCACCACCACCGGCTTCCGGCAGACGAAGATCACCGAGGTCTGCGCCCGCGCCGGCGTGTCGACGCGGAACTTCTACGAGGAGTTCACCGGCAAGGAGGACGTGCTGCGCACCCTCCACGACCGGATCAACAGCCTGGCGCTGGAGCACGTCACCGCCGCGCTCGGCAAGGTCGCCGAAGCCGACGCCATGACCCGGATCGCCACGCTGCTCGACGTCTTCATCGACACGGTCACCATGGACCCCCGGCTGCCGAGGCTCAACTACGTCGAAGCCGTCGGCGTCAGCGCGGAGCTGGAGGAGCAGCATCAGGTGTGGGTCGACCGCTGGGCGACCTTCATCGAGACGGAGGCGCGGCGCGCGGCCGAGCACGGCGCCGCGCCCGACCGCGACTACCGGCTGACGGCGATCGCCCTGGTCGGCGCGGCCACCGGGCTGCTGCGCGAGTGGCAGGCGCACGAGCCGCCGCTGCCGGTGGAGGACGTCGGCGCGGAGCTGCGCGCGCTGATGCTGGCGGCCATCATGCGCCCCGGAAAGATCTTGGAAATTCCCGGCAACCTCGGCGCGCCCTCCGGCGTGGAAGAGTCGAGCCGGGCGGGGGACCAGGGGGGAGCCCGGCGAACGTGAAGGCCCTTTCCCGGCTGCGGATGCCGGGAAAGGGCCTTCATGGACCTTACGTCGTGCGGACCGCCGGCAGGCCGAGCGCGACCGGGCCGGTCGTCTGGCACAGGTCGTGGCAGGTGTTGTCGAGCGTGCAGCACAGCGAACAGATCGGGCCGTCCTGCTTCGCGCAGTCGGCGACGTCCGGCAGTTCGTACGGATCGCCGCAGACCGAACAGGTGTGCGTGGCCCGCAGGTCGACGTCGGTGTCCGGGCCGGCGACCGTGTTCGGCCGGGCCAGGTAGTACTTGCCGCGCGTCACCACCGCCAGCGCCGGCACCAGCACGACCGCGATGACCAGCGCCAGCAGCGGGCTGAACGCGGCCAGGAACGGCCCGAACGCGCCGAAGTACGCCGCGATCGACACCGCCGACGCGACCACCATCGAGCCGAACCCGACCGGGTTGATCTTGTGCAGGTAGGCCCGCTTGAACTCGATGTAGCGCGGCGACAGGCCCAGCGGCTTGGCGATCACCAGGTCGGCGCAGACGGCGCCGATCCACGCGATGGCGACGTTCGAGTAGAAGCCGAGGATCTTGTTCAGGAAGCCGAACGCGCCGAACTCCATCAGCGCGAGCGCGATCCCGCAGTTGACCAGCACGTACCAGACCCGGCCGGGGTGCTTGTGCAGCACGCGGGAGAAGAAGTTCGCGAACGACAGCGACCCGGAGTAGGCGTTGGTGGTGTTGATCTTGATCTGCGAGACGACGACGAACAGCGCGGCGAACGTCAGCGCCACCGGCCCGAGAGCGGGTTTCACCGCTTCGAGGTAGGGCGCGATCGGCTCGAGCGCGTGCGTCTTCCCGACGACACCGAGGGCGAGGAACGCCAGCAGCGCGCCACCGATCTGCTTCGCGGCTCCGAGGATCACCCAGCCGGGTCCGGCGGCGAGCACCGCGGCCCACCACGACCGCTTGTTCTCCGCGGTCTTTTCGGGCATGAACCGCAGGTAGTCGGCCTGTTCCCCGATCTGCCCGATCAGCGACAGCGCGACGCCCATGCCGAGGCCGAACCCGATCGCGGAGAACCCGGAGCCGGCGCCCTCCGTACCGCCGAAATGCGCGAACTCGGCGAACTTGCCGGGCTCCCGGACCAGCACGACGACGAACGGCAGCACCAGCCCGGCGAGCCACAGCGGCTGCGTCCAGGTCTGCATCTTCGCCACCGCGCCCATGCCGTAGAGGGCGAAGGGCAGCACGATGAGCGTGGCCAGGAGGTAGCCGATGGGCAGCGGGATGCCGAGGGCGAGCTCGAACGCCTGGCCCATGATCGAGCCTTCGAGCGAGAAGAAGATGACGGTGAAGCTCGCGTACACGAGCGACGTCAGCGTCGACCCGAAGTAGCCGAACCCGGCTCCGCGGGTCAGCAGGTCCATGTCCACTCCGGACTTCGCGCAGGCGGCCGCGATGGGCACGCCGGTCACGAAGATGACGACGGCCGCGGCGAGGATCGCCAGGACGCCGGAGGTGAAGCCGTAGGAGAGGACGATGCTGGCGCCGATCGCGAAGTCGGCGAGGTAGGCGATGCCGCCCAGCGCCGTCGTCGCGACGACGAAGGGGGACCATTTCCGGAACGAATGAGCGGCGAAGCGCAGTGAGTAGTCCTCGCGGTTCTCGTTCGCCGCGAGCGGGGCGTACTGGCGTTTCGGCGTGGCGCTTTCTTCGGCTTCTTCGGCGCTGGACAGGATCTCGGTCATGCCTGCCTCCGGGGTGGTGGGGAACGCGCCGAAGGTAGGTGCCTGCTGTATCGATCCTGGTCCGGCAGGTAACGCAGCGGTTACGGCTTGTTGTCCAGCAGTTACGGCTGGATGGCGAAAAAGGGGTGGCGGGTGTCACCGTTAGGTGGGTTCCGCTGCCGGTCGCGAAGCCCTAACGTCGCATGAGCCGAAGTGACAGCTGCCCCGACCGGGTACGGAGGTTTGGCGATGATGCCGGAGATCGAGGACCAGGTGGAAGACGCCGTAGTGCGCCTGCCGGGAATGCGCGTCGCCTACGACGGCGCGGCGTTCGACGAATCCGCGCTGGCGGCCACCTGGACCGACCAGCTGCAAGGCTGGCTGAACCAGGCCGTGGCCGCCGGCATCGCCGAGCCGAACGCGATGGTGCTGGCGACGGCGGACGCCGAAGGCCGCCCATCGTCCCGGACGGTGTTGTGCAAGGGCCTCGACGACCGCGGCGTGGTGTTCTACACGAACTACACGTCCTCGAAGAGCCACGACCTGACGGCGACCCGGTACGCCTCGGTGACGTTCCCCTGGTACGCGCTCCACCGCCAGGTCCACGTCCGCGGCGAGGTCGAGAAGGTCGGCGTCAAGGAGACGGCGGAGTACTGGGCCCAGCGCCCCCGCGGCTCCCAGCTGGGGGCGTGGGCGTCCCCGCAGTCCCGCGTGGTCGACGGCCGCCGGGCGCTGGACAACGCGCTGCACGGAATCGAGCGGCGCTTCGCGGACGTGGAGCAGATCCCGGCCCCGCCGCACTGGGGTGGCTGGCGGATCCGGCCGGACCTGGTGGAGTTCTGGCAGGGGCGCGAGGACCGGATGCACGACCGGCTGCGGTACGTGCGCAACGACGACGGGTGGAACATCGAGCGCGTGGCGCCGTGAGCCCAAGCGCCCCAATGTGGCCTTCGGTGCGTTCAACGCACCGAAGGCCACATTGGGTGCGTTGAGCGCAACCAAGGCCACATTGGGGCGTTTGCTGCCGGGCGACATAAATCACGCGACCCGAGATAGTTAGCCCGGCTAAGCTGATCTGTCGTGACTGGTGAACCGGGGACTCTGCCGCCCCGCTCGGGCTTGCGCAAGATCCTCGGCCGCATCATCGTCGATACCCGGCCGCTCAAGATCCCGGCCTTCCGGCGGCTCTGGCTGTCCACTGTGGTCACCGCCGTGGGGACCCAGCTGACCGCCGTCGCCGTGCCCAAGCAGGTCTTCGACCTCACCGGCTCCTCCGCCTACGTCGGCCTCACCGGGCTCGTCGCCCTCGTGCCCCTGCTGATCTTCGGGCTCTGGGGCGGCGCGGTCGCCGATGCCGTCGATCGGCGGAAGCTGCTCTTCGTCACCAACGTCGGCGTCGCGATCACCTCCGCCCTCCTCTGGCTGCAGGCCTTCGCGCACTTCGGCTCGGTCTGGCTCGTCCTCGGCCTGCTCGCCGTCAACCAGGCGTTCTTCGCGATCAACATGCCGACCCGCGGTGCCGTCGTCGCGCGGCTCGTGCCCGCCGAACTGCTGCCGTCCGCGAACGCCCTCAACACCACCATGTCCACCTTCGGCGCCGTCTTCGGGCCGCTGCTCGCCGGTGCGCTGATCCCCGTCCTCGGCCTCTCCACCCTCTACCTGATCGACGTCGTCGCCCTGACGATCACCCTCTTCGCCGTCTGGCGGCTGCCGTCGATCCCGCCGCTCAACGGCCCGTCGCGCCGGGCCGGGGTCCGGGACGTCATCGACGGCTTCCGGTACCTCGCCGGGCAGAAGATCCTGCTGGCCTCCTTCGTCGCCGACATCATCGCCATGGTCTTCGGCATGCCGCGGGCGCTGATCCCGGAGATGGCCGAGCGGACCTTCGGCGACCCGCCCGGCGGCGGCCCCGCCCTCGGCTGGCTCTACGCCGCCCTGCCGCTGGGAGCCATGCTGATCGGGCTCTTCTCCGGCTGGCTGACGCGCATCCACCGCCAGGGCGTCGCGGTCGTCGTCGCGATCTGCGCGTGGGGCGCGGCGGTGGCCGCGTTCGGGCTCGCGCACTCGCTGTGGCTCGCCGTCGTCTTCATGGCCCTGGCCGGCGCCGCGGACATGGTCAGCGCCGTCTACCGGATGGCGATCCTGCAGGTCGCGACCACCGACGAGATGCGCGGCCGGCTCCAGGGCGTCTTCACGGTCGTCGTCGCCGGCGGCCCGCGGATCGCCGACCTCACCCACGGCTGGGGTGCCGCCGCGTTCGGCACCGCGGCCGCGGCGAGCGTCGGTGGCGTGCTGGTCATCGTGCTGGTCTGCGCGTCGATGTTCGTGCTCCCGGCCTTCTGGCGCTACCGGGCACCCACGACGTAGGCCGATGAATCAAATCAGCGCTGCGAAGCTTCTCCCCTGAGGGCGGTGGTGGGGCGGGGCGGGTTAGGGTGCGGACATGCGTACCGTAGTTGTCGCTTTTGTCGCCTTTGCCGCGCTGACCGCCTGCTCGTCCGGGGACGAACCGGCGAAGGCCCCGTCGTCCTCCGCGGCCCCGAAGCCGAAGCCGGCACCTTCGAGCACGAACGCCGCCGCCGCGTCGCTCGACCCGTGCAAGCTGCTGCCCGCGGACGCCGTGTCGAAGGCGCTGTTCCTCGACAACCTCACGGCGGTGCCGGGCCCGGTCCAGGACAACGCGGCCAACGGCGGCAAGGGGCGCAGCTGCGAGTACCAGCACGACGGCAAGGCCGCGGGCGCGCTCGCGGTGACCCGCTACGAGGGCAAGCAGGGCAAGCCCGCCGAGATGGTGGCGTCGATCAAGAAGGCGAAGCCGGGCGCGCAGGACGTCCCGGGCTTCCCCGACGGCGCCGTCTACTACGTCGACGGCCAGAAGACGGCGACGCTCGCCTCGGCCGAACTGGTGGCGGGCACACCGGTGCTGATCAACTACACCGGCCCGGCGAAGGTGACGGCGGAGCAGATCGCCCCGCTCGTCAAGCAGGCCCTCGCGGCGAGCTGACCCCTCACCGGCGCAGCGCGGCCAGCTCGACCGGGCTGTGCGCGGAAAACACCGTGACCTCGTCCTGGTGGGTCCGGGCCAGCTCGTGCAGCCGCGCCAGGTTCTCCAACCTCGGCTTGCGCAGCGTCTGGACGATGTTCTGGAACGCCGTCAGGCCCGGTGGGCAGTGCGGGGCCACCGGGTCCAGCTGGCCGTGGAAGAAGTAGGCGTCGCCGGCGTGCAGGAGCCAGCCGTCGCCGGTGTCGACCGCCACGCCCGTGTGGCCGCGCGTGTGGCCGGTCAGCGGGACCAGCAGGATCTCCTCCGGCAGGCCCTTGAGCGACCGGACCGCCTCGAAGCCGAACCACGGCTCGCCCGGCTCGTCGTAGGTGCTCCACAGCGGCCGGTGCGCGAACTGCGCCGCGCGGTAGCGGTTCTTCTCCGCCGCGTTCGCCGGCGACGTCGCCGCCCGGTGCTCCTCGGCCCGGACGTGCACGACGGCGTTCGGGAAGTCCGCCAGCCCGCCCGCGTGGTCGACGTCCAGGTGCGTCGCCACGATGTGCCGGACGTCGGCCGGGTCGAGGCCGAGCGCCTCGATCTGTGCGACGGCCGTTTCGGCGGCTGCGGGCTTCGCGCCGACCAGCGCCAGGAACGGACCACCCAGCCACTCGCCGGGCCGTGCCACGCCCTGGCTGCCGAACCCGGTGTCGACCAGCACCAGGCTGTCGCCGGTCTCGATCAGCAGGCAGTGGGCGACCAGCTCCGACCGCCGCAGCAGGCCGGGTTCGCCGTCGAGCAGTTTGCCACCCACCGGGCGCATCGATCCGCAGTTCAGGTGGTGCACCTTCATACGCTGCTCCTGGTGCTCAGCCGGAGGAATTCGGTCTCGTCGTGCGCGGCGAAGACGGTGACCTCGTCGCCGTGCTCCTGACCAAGCTGTCGCAGGCGGCGGTGATTGTCCAGCCGGGCGCCCCGGACCGTCTCCATGTGGCCCTCGAACCACTTCAGGCCCGGCGGGCAGTGCGGCGCGGCCGCGACCTGGCCGTGGAAGAAGTACGAGTCACCGGCGTTGAGCAGCCAGCCGTGTCCGGTGTCGACGGCGACCCCGGCGTGCCCGCGCGTGTGCCCCGACAGCGGGATCAGCAGGACCTCCGGCGGCAGGCCGTCGAGCTGCCGGACGGCGTCGAAGCCGAACCACGGCTCACCGCTGTCCGTATAGGACGTCCACTGTGGACCGTGAGCGAACTGGATCCGGCGGTAGCGGCCGCGTTCGGCGGCGTCGCGCGGCTCGGTGAACGCCCGCAGCTCTTCGGCGTAGACGTGCACGCGTGCCCACGGGAAGTCGATCAGCCCGCCCGCGTGGTCGAGGTCGAGGTGGGTCAGCACGATGTCCCGGACGTCGGCGGGGTCGAAGCCGAGCGCGCGGATCTGCGCGATCGCCGTCTGCGCGGGGTCTTCGACCGGGTTGGACTGGCGGACGAAACCGGCGCCGAGCCAGGCGTTCCGGTCGACCGCGGCCGGGGTGCCCATGCCCGTCTCGACGAGCACGAGACCGGTGTCTGTCTCGAGCAGCAGGCAGTGGCAGACCATGGTGGCGCGCCGGAACAGGCCCGGCCGGCCGTCGATCAGCTTGCCGCCCAGCGGCCGCAGGGTGCCGCAGTTCAGGTGGTGGACGCGCATCAGGTGAACTCCCGGTCGAGGGTGGTGTGCAGGTGGGTGGCGACCGCGCGCAGCGGCGCGAGGTCGCGGCGGGTGCGGGCCAGCAGCAGCCCGCCTTCGATCGCGGCGAGCACGATGGTGGCGAGCTCGTCGGCGCGCTCGGCCGGAAGGCCTTGTCCGGCGAAGTGATCCGTGAAGATCGTGTGCCACGACGAGTACCCGTCGGCGCAGGCTTCGCGGATCGGCTCGCTCGCCGCGGCGGCGTCCAGTGCGACCGTCGCGAGTGGACACCCGCGCTGGAAGTCCGATCCGGTGAGGAAACCCGCGAGCGCGTCGACCACGCGGTCGATCCCGGTCGCGGGGTCGGGAGCGTCTTCCAGGATGGCTTCGAGGAGGGCGCCCGTGCGCTCGCTCGACAGCCGGACGGCTTCGGTGGCGAGCTGCTCCTTGCCGCCGGGGAAGTGGAAGTAGAGCGACCCCTTCGGGGCGCCGCCGGCGGTGGTCAGCTGGGTCAGGCCGGTGGCGTGGTAGCCCTGGGTCTGGAACAGGTCGGCGGCGGTGTCGAGCATCCGCTGCCGCGTGTCGGTGCGGCGAACCATGACCGGACCGTAGCGCAAACTATGACGACCGGTCTAGTTGGTTTGAGTGAAAAAATCGAGGGGCGGCATTCAGGTGAGCGGGCTGGCGTCCGGATGAACCAGCGCGCAGCATCACTGAGCGTGAGCAAAAATACTTCTGTAGCGCTGCCCGGCAGCGAACGCGTGGCCCCGTCCGATGTCGAGATCGTCGACCCCGTCGCCCCTGAGGAGCGCATCACCGTCACGGTGCTGCTCCGGCGCCGTTCGTCAATTCCCGACCAGCTCATCGAGGGTCCGGATACTCTCAGCCGAGCCGAGCTCGCCGACCGCCACGGCGCCGATCCGGCCGACGTCGAGGCCGTCCGGGTGGCCATGAGCGGTGCCGGGCTGACCGTGGTCGGCACCGATCTTCCTTCGCGGAGAGTGACGGTCGCGGGGACAGCCGAGGCGCTGATGCGGACGTTCGGTGCCGAGCTGCAGATCGTCCGTGACGCGAGCGGGTTCCAGCACCGCGCTCGCTCCGGCGAACTGCGCATCCCCGCCGCGCTCGACGGGATCGTCATCGCGGTGCTGGGCCTCGACAACCGCCCGCAGGCGGAGGCGCGCTTCCGCGCGTCGCAGCCCGAAGCCGCGAGGAGCTTCCGGCCCGACGCGCTGGGCAGGGTCTACCGGTTCCCGGCGAACACCGACGGCACCGGGCAGACGATCGCGATCGTCGAGCTGGGCGGCGGTTTCCGGCAGTCCGAACTGGACACCTACTTCGGCGGCCTCGGGATTCCCGCGCCCCAGGTCTTGGCCGTCGGCGTCGACGGTGGCCAGAACCTGCCCAGCGGCGACGCGGGCTCGGCCGACGGCGAGGTCCTGCTGGACATCGAGGTGGCCGGCGCGCTCGCGCCGGGCGCACGGCAGGTCGTCTACTTCGCGCCCAACACCGACCGCGGCTTCGTCGACGCGGTGACGACCGCGGTGCACGCGGACCCGACGCCGGCCGCGGTGAGCATCAGCTGGGGTGCCCCCGAAGACAAGTGGACCGCGCAGGCCCGCCGCGCCTTCGACGCGGCGCTGGCGGACGCGGCGGCGCTGGGCGTCACGGTCACCGCCGCGGCAGGCGACCGCGGCAGCGCGGACGGCGAGGGGGGCGGCGGCCTGCACACCGACTTCCCGGCGTCGAGCCCGCACCTGCTGGCCTGCGGCGGCACCAAGCTCGCCGTCGCCGACGGCGGCACGGTCGCGTCCGAAACCGTGTGGAACGGCGGCGAACGCGGCGGCGCGACCGGCGGCGGGGTCAGCGTGGCGTTCGGACTGCCCGCGTACCAGCGAAACGCCGGCGTCGACAAGCGGCGGAAGACCGGCAAGCCCGGCCGCGGCGTGCCGGACGTCGCCGCGGTGGCCGACCCGGCGACCGGGTACGAGGTCCTCGTCGACGGCGAGCAGCTCGTGTTCGGCGGGACGAGCGCGGTCGCGCCGCTGTGGGCGGCGCTCGTCGCGCGGCTCACCCAGGCGCTCGGCCGGCCGCTCGGCCTGCTCAACACGGCCCTGTACGACGGTGCGCAGCCCGGGCGGACACAGCCGGGGTTCCGCGACGTCACCGAAGGCGACAACGACATCTCCGGCAAGCACGGGCCTTATCCGGCGCGGGCGGGCTGGGACGCCTGCACCGGGCTCGGCGTCCCGGACGGCGAAGCACTCCTGGCCGCGCTGAGGAAGCCGGGGAAGGAGTAGCCGCACCGCGAAACCGCTCGTCGGTAAGGTCGTGCGCATGGGCAACCCGACCGGTCAGCAGTTCGAGATCACCCGCGGCAACGCGCGCGCCGTCGTCACCGAAATCGGTGCCGGGCTGCGCGCCTTCGAAGTCGGCGGCGTGCCGTACGTCGAGGAGTTCCCCGAAGACGCGAAGCCGCCGATGGGGGCCGGGCAGGTGCTGCTGCCCTGGCCGAACCGCACCAAGGGCGGCCGGTGGACGTTCCAAGGGGAGACCCAGCAGCTCGAGATCACCGAGGCGGCGCGCGGCAACGCCATCCACGGCCTGACGCGCCACCTCGAGTGGGAGCTGCTGGAGCACGCCGAATCGTCGGTCACCCTGGCCGTCGACGTCGCGGTGCAGCCGGGCTGGCCGGTGCCGCTGCGCGCGACCGTGACCTACGAGGTCGCCCCGCGGGAACTGACCGTCACCCACGAGATCCGCAACGAAGGCGAGCAGCCGATCGGCGTCGGCGTCGGCACGCACCCGTACTTCCGCATCGGCGACGTCCCGACCGACGAGCTGACGCTGGCGCTGCCCGCGAGCCGGGTCCGGCCGTCCTTGCCCGACGAGCAGATGCCCTACGCCGAGGAGCAGGACGTCGAGGGCACGGAGTACGACTTCCGCGCCGGCCGCGTGCTGGCGGGCGTCAACCTGGACACGGCGTTCGGCGGCCTCACCGCGGCCGAGGACGGCACGCACCACATCGTCCTCAGCCACGAGGGCCAGGAGCTGCTGGTGTGGACCGGCCCCGACTTCCGCTGGGCGCAGGTGTTCACCCCGGACGACCTGATCGGCCGCGGCCGCGCGGTCGCGATCGAGCCGATGACCTGCCCGGCCGACGCGCTCAACACGGGCACCGACCTGATCGAGCTGGAGCCGTCGGCGTCGTGGTCGGGCAGCTGGGGCATCCGGGTCCGGTGACGCCGCTTCGCCTGGGCGTCGCCGACGCGGGTGAAGTCCTGACGCTGCAACGGGCCGCGTACGTCACCGAGGCCCGGACACACGGGGACCTGGACCTGCCGCCGCTGCTGGAGACCCTGGACGAGACGCGCGTGGCGCTCGCCGGCTTGTCCTGGGGGCTGCGCGAGGCCGGTCGCCTGGTGGCGTCGGTGCGGCTGACGGTGACCGGGCCGGTCGGGGTGATCGGCAGGCTGGTCGTCGCCCCGGACCGGCAGGGCGCCGGGCTGGGCGGCGGGCTGCTGCGGTTCGCGGAGTCGGCGGCACCACCGGAGGTGACGGTGTTCCGGCTCTTCACCGGCTCGAAGAGCGTGGGGCCGTTGCACCTGTACGCCAAGCACGGCTACCGCGAGACGCACCGGACGCCCGAGAACAACCACGAGCTCGTGCACTTGGAGAAGGCCCGCGTGCACGTCCCCGGACGAGTTCGTTAGCGTGGCGAACTATGGCGAAGGCAATTGTCGGGGGCCATGTCGTCCCCATCGACGGTGATCCCATCGAGGGCGGCACGGTCCTGATCGACGGCGGCAAGATCGTCGCCGTCGGCACCGAGGCCGACGTCGACATCCCGGAGGACGCCGAACTGGTCGACGCGGCCGGCACCTGGGTGCTGCCCGGCTTCTTCGACGCCCACGCCCACCTCGGCGTCCACGAGGACGGCGAAGGCTGGGCCGGCAACGACACCAACGAGATGACCGACCCGAACGGCGCCCGCTTCCGCGCCGTCGACGGCATCGACCCCTACGAGCCCGGCTTCGACGACGCGCTCGCGGGCGGCGTCACGAGCGTCGTCATCAAGCCCGGCTCCGGCAACCCGATCGGTGGCCAGACGATCGGCGTCAAGACGTGGGGCCGCAGCGTCCTGGACATGACGTTCGCGGAGCACGTCAGCGTGAAGAGCGCGCTCGGCGAGAACCCGAAGCGCGTGTACGGCGACAAAAAGCAGACGCCGTCGACGCGCCTGGGCGTCGCGGCGATCCTGCGCGAGGCCTTCACGAAGGCTCGCAACTACCAGGCCAAGCGCGCGCACGCGGAGTCCGAGGGCAAGCCGCACGAGGTGGACCTGACGCTGGAGACGCTGTCGAAGGTCCTCGACGGCGAGCTGTACTGGGACCAGCACGTCCACCGCGCGGACGACATCGTGACGGCGATCCGGCTGGCCGACGAGTTCGGCTACAAGCTGGTGATCAACCACGGCACCGAAGGGCACCTGATCGCGGACCTGCTGGCCGAGCGGGACGTGCCGGTGATCCTGGGGCCGCTGTTCACCACGAAGTCGAAGGTCGAGCTGCGCAACCGCACGCTGCGCTCGGCGGGCATCCTGGCCCGCGCGGGGGTGAAGATCGCGATCACGACGGACCACCCGGTGATCCCGATCAACTTCCTGGTGTACCAGGCGGCGTTGGCGGTGAAGGACGGCCTCGACCCGGCGACGGCGCTGCGGTCGCTGACCATCAACCCGGCGTCGATGCTGGGCCTCGACGGGCAGATCGGGTCCCTCAAGCCGGGCCTCGACGCCGACGTGGTGCTGTGGTCGGGCGACCCGCTGGACGTGATGAACCGCGCGCTGCGCGTGTTCGTCCGGGGTGACGAGGTGTACCACTTCGACGAGTCGACGGGCGAGGGCGTGTCGAAGGACCGCCGGTACCGGGAGACTCGCTGAGATTCGGGCGGCACGCCGGTGACCGGGCGGTTCCGGCGTGCTGCCCGTCCGTTTCAGCCGAGGAGGGCGTCGAGGTCGATCTCGACCGGGAACGGGACGTCGGTGGTGAAGGTGCCGGTGACCGCGGCAGCGTCCAGGTAGCCGAACTCGCCTGCTTGGTGGCACGCGACCAGCGAGATGGGGTCGCTCGTGTCGATGATCCAGTAATGCGGGATTCCCGCGTCCGCGTACTCGTCGTGCTTCACCTGGTAGTCGGTGCGCTTCGAACCCGGCGACACGAACTCGACGACCACGACCACCTCGTCGGCGCGATACATGTCGCCTTCCTGATCCACGCGAGCACTCGCCTCGCGGTAAGTGATCAACAGGTCGGGACGGCGCGAGAACCCCGGTTCACCGCGGGGTGCCAGACCAAGATCCACGTCGATGTCCGGGGTGAAATCGAGTTCCGCCGGCAGCTGGGATTCCAGCTGCCGGCCCAGCAGCCAAGCCGCCTTGTTGTGCTTTCTGCTGGGACTGGGAGACATCACGACGCGGCCTTCCACGAGCTCGGTAAAACCTGTGTCGGTCTCACCGAGCGCCGCGTACTCCTCGATCGTCAGCAGGTGATCGGGAATCTCCCACCGGCGAGCGGGGCGCGGCTGGGGAAGTGCAATCACAGCGTCTCCTCACGTCGCCCGAATTGTCTCACGGCTCAGGTGCAACCATGAGTAACCGTATCTGTACCGAGCGTGTGACGCCGCTGCCTCGACGTGGTGAACCGCCTGCCCCTTCACGAGACCAAGGCGTCGAGGTCGAGCTTCACCGGGAACGGAACATCCGTGGTGAACGTCCCGGTGACCGCCGGCGCGTCGAGGTAGCCGGAGCCGCCGGCCCGGCACGCGACCAGCGAGACCGGCTCGGCGGTGTCCACGATCCAGTAGTGCGGGATCCCGGCGTCGGCGTACTCGTCGTGCTTCACCTGGTAGTCGGTGCGCTTCGAGTCCGGCGCCACGATTTCGACGACGATGAGGACCTCGTCGGCCCGGAACAGGCCGTCTCCGCGGGCGAGCGCGGCCCGGCCGACGATCAGCAGGTCCGGCCGCCGGGCGAAGCCGGGTTCGCCCTCCGGCGCCAAGCGCAGGTCGAGGTCGTTGCGGACGACGAAGGCGAGCCCGCGCGGCAGCTGCCGTTCGAGCTGGCCGGCCAGCAGGCAGACGGCCACGTCGTGTCTCCGGCCGGAGCCGGGCGAAGTCACCACGCGGCCTTCCACCAGCTCGGTGAAACCGGTGCCGTCGAGCGCCGCGTATTCCGCGATGGTCAGCAGATGACCGGGCATGCCACCACGGTATCCGTCCCCGAGGCGCGACACGGGTCGCTCGACCGGGCTACGCGTTCTTCAGCTCCCGGGCGATGACGAGCCGCTGGATCTGGTTCGTCCCCTCGAAGATCTGCGGCACCTTCGCCTCCCGCATGTACCGCTCGACCGGGAAGTCCCGCGTGTACCCGGCGCCGCCGAGGACCTGCACCGCGTCCGTCGTCACCTTCATCGCGCCGTCGGTCGCCACCAGCTTGGCGATCGACGCCTGCCGGTTGAACGGCATCCCGCGGTCCCGGCGCCGGGCCGCGTCCAGGTACAGCGCCCGGGACGCCTCCACCGTCGCGGCCATGTCCGCCAGCAGGAACTCGACGCCCTGGAAGTCGATGATCGGGCGGCCGAACTGCGAGCGCCCCTTCGCGTACGCCACCGCTTCGTCCAGCGCCGCCTGGGCCAGGCCCACCGCGCAGGCCGCGATCCCGAGCCGGCCCGAGCTCAGCGACGACAGTGCGATGCGCAGCCCGGCTCCCGGAGCGCCCAAGAGCCGCTCGGCCGGGACGCGCGCGTTCTCGAAGATCATCTGTGCCGTCGGCGAGCCGGTCAGGCCCATTTTCCGTTCCCGCGGAGCCGCCGACAGGCCTTCGGTGGCTCCGTCGACCAGCAGGCACGAGATTTCGTCCGGGCCCGTGCGGACCATCGTCGTGTAGAAGTCCGCCACCCCCGCGTGGGTGATCCACGCCTTCGTGCCGTTGACGACGTAGTCCGGGCCGTCGAGACGCGCGCGCGTCGACAGCGCCGCCGCGTCCGAGCCCGCCTGCGTCTCCGACAGGGCGTACGCGCCCAGGAGCGAGCCTTCGAGCATGTCCGGGAGCCACCGGTCGCGCTGCTCGTCGGTGCCGTACTGCGTGAGCGCGTAGCAGGACATCGTGTGCACCGACAGCCCGACGCCGACCGTCATCCACGCCGTCGCGATCTCCTCCAGGACCTGCAGGTACACCTCGTACGAGACGTCGCCGCCGCCCCAGCGCTCGCTGTAGGGCAGGCCCAGCAGCCCGGACTTGCCGAGCAGGCGGAACTGTTCGCGGGGGAACTGCTCCGCTTCCTCGGCCGCTGCCGCCCGCGGGGCGAGCTCGTCGCGCGCGATCTCCGTGGCCAGGGCGACCAGGTCCGCGGCTTCCGATGAAGGCAGCAGGCGTTCGGCGGGCATCGTCGTCCTCCAAACCCGTGTCTTCCGGGGGTCCGGGTGGCGGGAGCCCCCGGCCCGGGGCGAAGACCCGGAATAGTTCAGTACTGAAAACAGTACTGTGGGTCAATTCAGAGTACAGTACGGCAGGCCTGGGGTGGCCGGAAGACGTAGGAGATAGTGAGCCGATGCGCCCCGAACGCCGCCGACGGCCGACCGCCCGCCAGCAGGCGCTGCTCGGCGACCTCGAGGCGCTCTTCCTGGCCGAGGGCTTCGCCGTCTTCACGCTGGACGACCTCGCCGGCCGCCTGCGCTGCTCGAAGTCGACGCTCTACGCGCTCGCGCCCAGCAAGGAGCAGCTCGCCGTCAAGGTCGTCACCCGGTTCTTCCGGGGTGCCGCGGAGCGGATCGAAGAGCGCATCGCGGGGATCGACGACGCCCCCAAGCTCATCGGCGAGTACCTGGCCGGGGTCGCCGAGCACCTCAACCGGGCGTCGGCGGCCTTCATGCGGGACCTCGCCGAGTTCGGCCCGGCCCGGGAGGCCTACCAGCTCAACAGCCGGTTCGCCGCGACCCGGCTCCGGCAGTTCATCGACAAGGGCGTCGCCGACGGGGTGTTCCGCGACGTCCATGCCCGGCTGGTGGCCGAGATGACCGGGCTGATCATCGAGGGCATCCAGACCGGGGTGCTCGCCCAGCGGACCGATGTGTCCGACGCCGACGCGTTCACCGCTTTGGGCGAACTGCTGCTCGGCGGCTTGAACAAATAGCGGACAGGAATTGTCAGGCCGGGGTCAATTAAACTGCCGGCGTGATCGTCGTAGGCGGAGAAGCTCTGGTCGACCTGGTTCCCGGCGACCTCCTGGATTCCACTGTGGACGGTGGGTTGCGCGCGCTGCTGCCCCGGCTCGGCGGCGGCCCGTACAACGTCGCGCTGGCCGCCGGACGGCTCGGCGTGCCGGCGGCGTTCCTCTCGCGCGTCTCCACCGACCGCTTCGGCGAAGCGATGATCGAGCGGCTGCACGCCTCGGCCGTCGACACCTCGCTGCTGCAGCGCGGCGACGAGCCGACGACGCTGGCCGTCGTGGCGCTCGACGCGAAGGGGGCCGCGCGCTACAGCTTCTACGTCGAGGGCACCGCCGACCGGCTGGTCGCCGATCCGGGTCCGCTGGCCGACGGTGTGACAGCGCTCTCACTCGGCACGCTCGGCATGGTCCTCGAGCCCGGCGCCTCGGCGTACGAGGCGATGCTGCGGCGCGAAGCGGCCCGCGGCGTGCTGACCGTGCTCGACCCCAACATCCGCGAGGCGCTCATCACCGACCCGGCCGCCTACCGGGCCCGGTTCGCCTCCTGGCTGCCGGACGTCCGGCTGCTGAAGATCTCCGACGACGACGCCGCGTGGCTCACCGAAGGCGCCGACCCGGTCGCCGCCGCGAAGACGTGGATCGAGTCCGGTGTGGACGCCGTGGTGCTCACCCGGGGCGCCGACGGGCTCTCGGTGATCACCGCCGCAGGTGAGCTGGCCCACGTGCCCTCGCGCAAGGTCACCGTCGTGGACACCATCGGCGCGGGCGACACCGTGCACGGCGCGCTGCTGGCCTGGCTGCACACCCGCGAGGCCACCGACCTGGCCTCCCTCGACGCCGGCGCGTGGCGCGAGGCGCTGGGGTTCGCGGCGAAAGCGGCGTCGATCACGGTGTCCCGCAGCGGTGCCGAACCGCCCACGTCCGCCGACATGGCGGCCACCGTGTGAACCTGGTCCCAAAGGGGCCCCCAGGAGCAACGTCACCGCTGCGCGAAGGCGGGTTTCTCGACTAGCGTAGAGGGGCATTCTTCATACCCCAGCGGGGCGGTGTGCAGCGAGGCGCCAGTGTTTCCTCGCGTGAACACGTGGCTACCTGTGGAACGTACAGGCGCCGCCGGCCCGTGCCCAACGTGAGAGGGACTTGCATGTCCGACGCGACGACTGCGGGGCAGTCCGGCGGAGAAACCGCGAAGCTGACCCTGCCGAGTGGCGAGCACGAGTTCAAGATCGTCCACCCGGTCGAAGGCGCGCCGGGGATCGAACTGGGCAAGCTGCTGGCGCAGACGGGGTACATCACCTACGACCCCGGTTTCGTCAACACCGGTGCCGCGTCGTCCGCCATCGCCTACATCGACGGTGACGCCGGCATCCTCCGCTACCGCGGGTACCCGATCGAGCAGCTCGCCGAGAAGTCGACCTTCGTCGAGGTCTCCTACCTGCTGATCTACGGCGAGCTGCCGACCGAGACCCAGCTGGCCGACTTCACCGAGAAGATCCAGCGGCACACGCTGCTGCACGAGGACCTCAAGGCGTTCTTCAGTGGCTTCCCGCGCGACGCGCACCCGATGCCGGTGCTGTCGAGCGCGGTGTCGGCGCTGTCGACCTTCTACCAGGACTCGCTCGACCCGTTCGACGAGCCGAACGTGGAGCTGTCCACGATCCGGCTGCTCGCCAAGGTGCCGACGCTGGCCGCCTACGCGTACAAGAAGTCCGTGGGCCAGCCGCTGCTGTACCCGGACAACTCGCTCGGCCTGGTCGAGAACTTCCTGCGGATGACGTTCGGCTTCCCGGCCGAGCCGTACGAGGTCGACCCGGACGTCGCGAAGGCGCTCGACCTGCTGTTCATCCTGCACGCCGACCACGAGCAGAACTGCTCGACCTCGACCGTGCGCCTGGTCGGCTCGTCCGAGGCGAACCTGTTCGCCTCGATTTCGGCGGGCATCAACGCGCTGTTCGGCCCGCTGCACGGTGGCGCGAACGCCGCGGTGCTCGACATGCTCGAGGGCATCAAGAACGACGGCGGCGACGTCGCCAAGTTCGTCGAGCGGGTGAAGAACAAGGAAAAGGGCGTGAAGCTGATGGGCTTCGGGCACCGGGTCTACAAGAACTACGACCCGCGCGCGAAGATCATCAAGAACACCGCGGACGAGATCCTCGGCAAGCTGAAGGGCGGCGACCAGCTGCTCGACATCGCCAAGAAGCTCGAGGAGACGGCGCTCTCCGACGAGTACTTCATCGAGCGCAAGCTGTACCCGAACGTGGACTTCTACACCGGCCTGATCTACCGGGCGCTGGGCTTCCCGACGAAGTTCTTCACGGTGCTGTTCGCGCTGGGCCGGCTCCCGGGCTGGATCGCGCACTGGCGCGAGATGATCAACGACCCGGCCACCAAGATCGGCCGCCCGCGGCAGATCTACACCGGCCACGCTTCGCGGGACTACACCCCGATGTCGGAGCGCTGAGCCTCCTTCGAAAGACGATTCCGCCCCGTCGTGCACCCGCACGGCGGGGCGCTTATCGTTTACCGTCGTGACTCGAGAAGCGCCGGTCGTCCTGTGGTTCCGCCGTGACCTGCGGCTCGGCGACCACGCCGCGCTGCTGGAGGCGTCGCGCCACAGCAAGCACGTGCTCGCGCTGTACGTCCTCGACGAAGCACTGCTGAAGCCTGGTGGCGCGCCGCGGGAAGCGTTCCTCTACGGCTGCCTGGAGAAGCTGAACGAGCAGCTCGGCGGCCGGCTGATGCTGGTCCGCGGCGAACCGGCGGCCGAAGTCGTGAAGGCGGCGAAGAAGATCGGTGCGGCCGCGGTGCACGTCAGCGCCGACACCGGGCCCTACGGTCGCCGCCGGGACGCTTCGGTGGCGAAAGCGTTGGCGGAGCACAACATCGAGTGGGTCGAGACGGGCTCGTCGTATGCCGTGACGCCGGGCCGCGTCACCAAGCCGGACGGCAGCCCGTACCGCGTCTTCACGCCGTTCTTCCGCGCCTGGACCGCCCGCGGCTGGCATTCACCCGCCGACACCGGTCCGTCCCTTGTGGACTGGGTGGAACCGCCGCGGTCGCTGAAGATCCCGAAGGCGCCCGCCGTCTCCGCGACGCTGCCCGAGCCCGGCGAGCAGGCCGCACTCGACGTCTGGCACGAATTCCTGGACGACGGCATCGAGACCTACGACGAGGACCGCGACCGGCCGGACCGTGAAGGCACCACCCGGCTGTCGCCGTACCTGCGCTGGGGCTGCATCCACCCGCGGACGATCTTGGCCGACCTGGCGGGTGACGACCGCGTCGGCGCGAAGTCGCTGCGCAGCGAGATCTGCTGGCGCGAGTTCCACGCCGACGTCCTGTGGCACCGCCCGGAAACCGCGCGTGAGAACTACGACCACCGCTTCGACGGGATGAAGTACGACGACGACCGCGAGGCCTTCGAGCGGTGGTGCGCGGGTCGCACCGGTTACCCGATCGTGGACGCCGGGATGCGGCAGCTGCTGGCCGAGGGCTGGATGCACAACCGGGTGCGGATGGTCGTCGCGAGCTTCCTGGTGAAGGACCTGCACCTGCCGTGGTGGCTGGGCGCCCGCCACTTCATGAAGCACCTGGTGGACGGCGACCTGGCGTCGAACCAGCTGAACTGGCAGTGGGTCGCGGGCTGCGGCACCGACGCGGCACCGTACTTTCGCATCTTCAACCCGACAACCCAGGGCGAGAAGTTCGACCCGGCCGGCGACTACGTGCGCAAGTACGTGCCGGAGCTGCGCTCGGTGCCCGGCAAGGCAGTGCACCAGCTGAAGGACCGCCCCGAGGGATACCCGGAACCCATGGTCGACCACGCCCACGAGCGCCAGGTGTCCTTGGAACGGTACGGCAAGATCACCTCGTGAGGAACTTGATGCGCCAGACGACCGCGAGCGCGGGATCACCGGTGGAGCTCGGCACGATCCGATCGACGGCGAAGCCTTCGCGCTCGTAGAACGCGCCGGCTCGCTCGTTGGCCGCGAAGTGTTCGATGTACAGCCGTCCGGTGCCGGTGGGCAGCTGCGCGGCCAGGGCGTCGAGCAGCCGTGGACCGAGCCCGCGGCCGCGCTGTCCGGGGTGGACGTAGAGCTTGTAGACCACGTGGTCGGCCCCGCAGCGGCCGCGTTGCCCGACGCCGAGGAGCTCGCCGCCGGCCTCGGCGACGACCACGAGCCCGGCCGACACGGCCGCGCCGACGTGCGTCTCGTTCCACCAGTCGCGGACCTGCGCTTCGGCGGCGGCCGCGCCGATCAGCGGGGTGTAGTGGGCCCGGACGTGGGCTTCGCCGAACCGGTGGATCGCGCTCACGTCGCCGGGTCCCGCCGGCCGCACCTCAGCCACGCAATGCTTCCGACAGCTTGATGCGGCTGCCGATCCGCAGCACGCTGTTGCCGTAGATCTTCCCGCCGACCCAGGTCAGCACGGCGACGAGCGCGATGGTCAGTGCCAGCGACAGCCCGATCTCCCAGCCCGCCGCCGCGCCCGTCGAGATGCGGGCCGGCATCAGGATCGGCGACAGCAGGGGGATCAGCGAGACGATCTTCGTCGCCGAGCCCGCCGGGTTCTGGACCAGCAGGTTGAAGCCGGCGATGAACCCGACGACCAGGATGATGTTGAGCGGCCCGACCACCGACTGGGTGTCCTCCTGCCGCGAGACCAGCGACCCCAGCGCGCCGTAGATGGTGGCGTACAACAGGAAGCCCAGCAGGTACCAGAGCAGGCCCCACAGCACCGCGCCCGTCGCGAAGCCGGACAGGGTGAACACGCCGGTCGCCGCGGCGGCGCCCAGCCCGACCACCGCGAGGATGACCAGCTGGGTCAGGCCGACCAGGCCGAGCCCGATCACCTTGCCCAGCAACAGCTGCCACGGCCGCACGCTGGCGAGCAGGATCTCCACGACCCGGCTCGACTTCTCCTCGACGACGCCCTGGGCGACCATCATCCCGTAGGTGATGATGCTCATGTACAGCAGGAACGCCACGACCAGCCCGACGACCAGCCGCTGCGTCTGGTCGGCCGGCTGCGGCGAGAGGGCGTCGTCCCGGACGTGCGTGCCGTTGACCCTGGCCATCACCTCGGCCGGTTCCAGCTGCGCGGACGACAGCACGCCGTCGAGCACCTGCTGCTGGGCGACCTGGTCGAGCACCCGGCGCAGCTCGGTGTCCAAAGAGGACTTGTAGGTGGCGGTCAGCTGCGCCGCGCTGCCCGAGACGAGCGCGTCGATGTCGCCGTCTTCGACCTTCTTCCGGCCGTCCGCCGCGTCGGTGACGACGACCGTGCTGATCTCGCGCCCGGAAAGCGCCGCTTCGGTCTGCAGCTGGCGGGCGATCCCGATCGCCTGGCCGGTCAGCCCGACGGTGCTCTTGTCCGACGAACCGGCCAGCGACGTCTGGAACAGGACGTACCCCAGCAGCAGCACCAGCAGGACGCCGGTGCCGACGACGAACGACCTCGTGCGCAGCCGGGTGTTCAGCTCGCGCTTCATCACGAGCCAGACGGCGCGGCGGCCACTCAACGTCCTCATCGCGGTTCCCCCTCGGTGACAGCGCCATCGGACACGGCGTCGCGGAACAGCTCGGTGAGCGAGCGGCGACGGCGGCTGAACTCGGTGACCGGCCCGGTCGCCAGCGCGGCAGCCAGCACGGCCTGGTCGTCCGCGCCCGGTTCGAGGTCGAGCACGGTGGTGGTGCCGTGGTGCTCCAGCACGCGCACGCCGGGCAGGCCCGCGGCCCAGCCGTTGCTCGCGGCCGGCGCCGTCACGACGAGCTTGCTGCGCGCGCCCGAGGTCAGTTCGGCGACCGTGCCGACGGCGACCATCCGGCCGTCGCGGATGATCCCGACCCGGTCGCACAGCCGCTCGACGAGGTCGAGCTGGTGGCTGGAAAACACGACCGGCACCCCTGCCGCGGACTTCTCCCGCAGGACGCCGCTCATCACGTCGACGGCGAGCGGGTCGAGGCCGGAGAACGGCTCGTCGAGCACCAGCACCGCGGGGTCGTGCACCAGCGCCGCGGCCAGCTGGACGCGCTGCTGGTTGCCGAGGCTGAGCTTCTGCACCTCGTCCTTGCGGCGATCGGCCAGCCCGAGCCTGCTGATCCAGTTCTCGGCGTTGCGGTGGGCCTCGTCGGCGCTGAGCCCGTGCAGCTCGGCCAGGTAGACGAGCTGGTCGAGCACCTTCATCTTCGGGTACAGCCCGCGTTCCTCCGGCATGTAGCCGATGTGCGTGCGGGTTTCGTGGGTGACCGGCCGGTTGTCGAAGCGCACTTCACCGCCGTCGGCGGCCAGCACACCCAGCGCGATCCGCATGGTGGTGGTCTTGCCGGCGCCGTTGCTGCCGACGAAGCCGAACAGCTCGCCCGCGCGGACGTCGAACGAGACGCCGTCCAGCGCGACCTTGGCGCCGTAGCGCTTGGAGATCCCGTCGATCTCCAGTGTCCCCTCAGGCATTCCCCATCCCCTCTTCGAAATCCTCGGGGTCGTCGTCCGGCAGCGACCAGCCCAGCACGACGGCCGGGATGGTGGTGCCGGTGACCAGCAGTGCGGACAGCATCATCGCGCCGCGGAGGCCGCCGTTTTCGGTGCCGCCGATGAACAAGCCGTACAGCAGCGCGATCACCATCAGGTAGCTGAGCGCCTGGTAGCCGATGTAGGTGACGCGGTGGCGCCACTCGCGCTCGCGTTCGTCCAGCAGGCGCGAGAAGCTGTTGCTCATCCGCCCGGTCAGCACGCGCAGGGTCAGGAACGCGAAGCCGCCGGCGACCAGCCCGCTCAGCCAGAACGCCGCGAAGACCCATTCCGGCGCCACCTTGAACCGCGTCGCGCCGGCGATCATGGTCAGATCGGCGACGACCAGGACGACAACGAGCGGCCGCCGGTGCTTCCGGGTGCGCCGGCCCGGCAGGTGCCGGGCCCGTTTCCGTTCGCCTTCCTCCAGCCTGTCGAGCTGGCGTTCCCAGTAGGCCGCGAGTCGGCCCGGTTGTTCGGTCATGCTCCCCCCTCGCGGTAGACCTGGGTGGACAGCGGCGTGAACGGCTCGCGGCTGAAGACCGCCTCGACGGGCAGGTCGAACACCGCGCAGATCCGGAACGCCAGATCCAGGCTCGGATAGTGGTCACCCCGCTCGAGCGCGCCGATGGTCTGCGGGTTGACATCGACGGCACCGGCCAGCGTGGCTCGGGTCATCCCCCGCTCCGCCCGCAGCACGGGAAGCCGGTTGTAGATCGGCAGCTCTTTGCCGCGTCTGACCGGACTCATGGAACGTACTGTTGCAAAAACCCAACGGGACGTCAACTCAAGAGAACATCAAGCCCGGTTGTGCCCAACGTGGGTGGGATGTGGATGGGTTGGTGGTTCGAGCGGCTGAACGGGGGTTTTGTCGGTGGGGGCCGATAGACTGGACTTGGGGACGCCCCCGCCAGGGAGAGCGGGGAAGCTGCGTCGCCGGCGTCAGGCCAAGCCTGCGAGCGATTTGTCGACAAGTTCCGCCACCCGCGCCCGCGCGGCCTCGGCGTCCGAGGGGATCAACGACAGCCTCGTCCGGCGCTCCAGGACGTCCTCGACGTCCAACGCCCCCTCGTTCCGGACCGCCCACACCACCTCGGCCGCCGTGATCTCCGTGCCCGGCGCCACCGGGGCCGCGAACTCGGCGTCCAGCTCGCCCAACGCCGCCACGCGCGGGGCTTCCGTGCCATAGCGGGCCACCAGCCGGGGCGTCGCGTCCAGCAGGGACAACTCCGGCCGGGGAGCCGCCCCCAGCAACGGCAACCGGGCCGTGCGGCACGGGGAAGCGGTCAGCCCGGTCAGCCGCACCGCCGCGTCGACCGCGTCCTCGGCCATCCGGCGGTAGGTCGTCAGCTTCCCGCCCACCACGGTCAACAGCCCGTCCGGGGCCGCCAGGACCGCGTGCTTGCGGGAAAGATCCGCCGACCGGCCGCTCGTTCCCTCGACCAGTGGCCGCAACCCCGCGTACGACCCGGCGACGTCCGCCCGGGTCAGCGGCCGGGCGAGCACCGACGAAGCCAGCGACAACAGGAAGTCCACATCGGACTCGGGAACCACCGGTGCGGAAGGGATCGGTCCCGAAACGGGCTCGTCGGTGAGTCCCAAGTAGACGCGCCCGTCCGGCTGGGGGAGCAGGAAGACGAACCGGTTCGTCTCGCCGGGCAGGCTGATGTTGACCGACGTCGTCCCCATCGGCACTGTCCCCGGCGCCAGCACCAGGTGTGAACCGAGCGACGGCCGCAGCCGCACTGAACCCGTCAGCGTCCCTGCCCACACCCCGGTCGCGTTGATCACCTGGCGTGCGTGGATGTCCACAGTGGAACCGGAAGGACCGTCGCGCACCTGAAGCCGGTCCGCCGAAAGCGAAGTGGCCGACAGCCGCGTGAGGATTCGTGCGCCGAACGAGGCCGCCGTCCGGGCGAGGGAAACCACCAGTCGCGCGTCGTCGACCAGCGCGCCGTCGTAGGCCAGCAAGGCGCCGCGCAAACCGTGCGGCGAAAGACCCGGTGCCAGCGCCAGCGCCTCCAAAGAGGGGATCGAGCGCGGCCCCGGCAGCACCGACGACGGCGTGCGCGCCGCCCGGCGCAGCACGTCGCCGGCGCGCAAACCGGCCGCGACCACCCTCTCCTGCACGCGGGAAGTGCCGGGGTACAGCGGAAACAGCTGCGGCATCGCGCGCGTGAGGTGCGGTGCCGTGCGCGTCATCAGGATCCCGCGCTCCACCGCGCTCTCGTGCGCCAAGCCGAGTTCGCCGTGCGCCAGGTACCGCAGGCCGCCGTGGACCAGCTTCGACGACCAGCGCGACGTCCCGAACGCCAGGTCGTGCGCCTCCACCAGCGCCACCGACAGGCCCCGCGACGCCGCGTCCAGCGCGATACCCGTGCCGGTGACGCCGCCGCCCACCACGACGACGTCGACCCGCTCGCCCGATGCCAGCTCCGCAAGCTCGCGTTCGCGGCGCCGCGCGTTGAGCGAGCCGGACGTCATGGCCGCAATGCCGCGTCGAGCACGTGGGTGAACTCCGCCATCAGCGCCGCCTCGTCGACGTCCACGGTGGCCGGCCGCAGCGAGAACGCGAACGACTGCACCACCAGCAGCACCGACCTCGACTGCACCGCGACCGGCGCCCGCCGGATCGAGCCGTCCCGGTGGCCGGCGTCCAGCAGTGCGTGCAGTGCCTGCTCGGCGAACTTCTGCGTCGCGCCGAGCCGCTCGACGATGTACGGGAGGACGAGCTCGGGGTCGACGTCGAGCAGGGTGCGGAACAGCGGGTCGGTCGACAGCGCGCGGACGCCGGCGGCCGCGATGAGCACGAGCCGGGCGCGGCTGTGCGCGGCGTCCGCGCCGCCTTCGCTCGCCGTGCGCAGCAACCCGCTGAACTCGCGGGTCATCAGGGCGGCGAGCACGCTGCGGACGTCGGGGAAGCGGCGGTAGACCGTCATCCGGCTGACGCGGGCGGTGCGGGCGATTTCGGCGAGTGTGGTGCGGCGCACACCGACGGCCAGCACGCACGAGCGCGCGGCGTCGAGCAGCACGTCATCGGCCACTCGCGTCGCCGTCTGGCGGTTGCGGGTGTCCGCGAGCGCGGAGGAACCTGCCGTCTGCGTAGTGTGACGTTTAACGTCCATATGTCACACTGTAGTCGTGAACGCTCTTATTGACCACCGCCTCCGCCGGTCCTGGACCGAGGAAGCCGCCGGCGCCGCCCCGCTGCCCGCGCGTGCGGCCAGGTGGCTTGAACAGCGTATAGGCCAGACGGCCCCCGGTGCTGCTCCGACGGCCGATTTGCCGGTGGAAATACCGTCACCGAAACTGGCAAAACCTGCTGAGGAAGCGCTTGCTGAAGTGGTCGGCGCGGAGAACGTGCTGGTCGACGCCCCGGCCCGGCTCGCGCGGGCGACCGGGCTGTCCTACCTCGACCTCGTGCGGCGCCGCCGTCCCACAGTGGACTTCCCGGTGCCCGACGCGGTCGTGCTGCCCGCCGATCCGGACGAGGTCCAGGCCGTGCTCGACGTCTGCGTCCGGCACGACGTCGGCGTCGTGCCCTTCGGCGGTGGAACGTCGGTGGTCGGCGGCGTCGCCGCCCTGCGCGGTGAGAAGACGTCGGTGATCGCGCTGGACCTCGTCCGGCTCGACGCGCTGGTGTCGGTGGACGCCGAGTCGCGCATCGCCGTCCTGCAGGCGGGCGTCCGCGGGCCCGAAGCCGAGCGGCTGCTCGCCGGGCACGGCCTGACGCTCGGGCACGTCCCGCAGTCGTTCGAGCGCGCCACGATCGGCGGCTTCGCGGCGACGCGCTCGGCCGGCCAGGCGTCGTCGGGCTACGGGCGGTTCGAGGACATGGTCACCGGCGTGCGGCTGGCCACCCCGCGCGGCCCGTGGAAGCTCGGCGTCGCCCCGGCGTCCGCGGCCGGGCCGGACCTGCGCCAGCTCGCGATCGGCAGCGAGGGCACGCTCGGCGTGATCACCGAAGTCGCGCTGCGGGTGCGGCCGGCGCCGCCGGTCCGGCGCTACGAGGGCTACGCGCTGCCGGGCTGGACCGCCGGCGCCGAAGCGGTGCGGGACCTCGCGCAGCACCACGCGCTCGCCGACGTCACCCGGCTGTCCGATGTGGACGAAACGGAGGTGTCGCTCGCGCTGAACGCGGGGGTGAAGACGGCGGCACTGCGTCGTTACCTCGCCGCAAGGGGCGTGCGGCGGCCGTGTTTCCTCATCGTGGGCTGGGAAGGCACCGCGCACGATGTGGCGCTGCGCCGCCGTGAGACGGCTCGGCGGCTGAAAGCCTCGGGTGCCGTGCGCGTCGGGAAGGCCCTCGGCGAATCGTGGCGGCACGGCCGGTTCGCCGGGCCCCGGCAGCGGGACACGTTGCTGGACATGGGCATCTGCGTCGAGACGCTCGAGACGGCCGCCTATTGGTCCAATGTGGACGAATTGCGCGACGACGTCCGCGCGGCGCTGACGGCCGCTTTGGGCAAAGCCATCATCATGTGCCACATTTCGCACGCCTACGAAACCGGTGCGTCGCTCTACTTCACGGTGCTGACGGCCCGAGACGAAGCCGACCCGGCCGGCCAGTGGCAGCGCGCGAAGGCGGCGGCCTGCGAGGCGATCGCCGGGTTGGGCACGATCTCGCACCACCACGCCGTCGGCGTCGACCACGCGCCGTACCTGAGCGCGGAGATCGGTGCGCTGGGCGTCGAAGTGCTGCGCGCGGCCAAGTCCGCGGTGGACCCGACCGGGATCCTCAACCCGGGAAAGCTGGTGTGACGACCTCGCAAGGCACGCCGTGGCCGTCGGCCGCGACGCCGTCGAGCCGGGCCGCTTCGGTCTGCGGAACGTCGGAGGTGCGCACCGGCGCGCCGTCGACCAGCAGGGGATAGCGGATCGGCGCGGCGCCGACGTAGGTGTGGACGTCGATCAGGCGCGTGCCGTCTTCGAGGGTGATGTCGGGCTCGGTCAGCCGGGCCAGGTGGTAGCGGGTGCCGCGGCCTTCGCAGCGGTCGAGGACGGCGAGCTGGTCCGGCGTCACGAACCAGATGGCGTGCTCTTCGACGCCCGGCAACGCGGTGAGGGTGGCCGGGCGCTGGTCGTCGACCACGCGGAAGCCGGCCGCCCACACCGCGGCCAGCCCGGCGCAGCGTGCGTGCGCCACGACGACCGGGCCTTCGAGGCCGAGCCGGGCACGCAGCCAGGTGATCTTCGACGGGTTCGCGTTCGAGCCGTAGGCCAGCACGGCCATCCGGTCTCGCCAGCCGTCCGGCGCGGCGTCGAGCGGGTGCCCGACGCCGTCGACGTGCACGAACGAGTGGCCCGGCCGGGCGCCCGGGTAGGGCTCGGCCGGGTACTCGTCGTCGGTGAAGAGGGTCAGAACGTCACCACGCTGCGCAGGACGTCACCGTGGTGCATCCGCTCGAAGGCCTGCTCGACGCCGTCGACGCCGATGCGCTCGGTGACGAACTTGTCGAGCGGCAGCCGGCCCTGCAGGTAGAGGTCGACGAGCATCGGGAAGTCCCGGCTGGGCAGGCAGTCGCCGTACCACGACGACTTGAGCGAGCCGCCGCGCGAGAAGAAGTCGATCAGCGGCAGGTCGTTCAGCCGCATGTCCGGCGTCGGGACGCCGACGAGCACGACCGTGCCGGCCAGGTCGCGCCCGTAGAACGCCTGCCGCCAGGTTTCGGGGCGGCCGACCGCGTCGATGACGACGTCGGGGCCGAAGGTGTGCGTCGCGTCCTGCATCGCCTCGACGACCTGCGCCTCGGTGAGGTTCGTGCTGTTCACGGTGTGCGTGGCGCCGAAGTCCCTGGCCCAGTCGAGCTTCCGGTCGTCCCGGTCGATCGCGATGATGGTGGTGGCGCCGGCCAGCTTCGCGCCGGCGATGGCGGCGTCCCCGACACCACCGCAGCCGATGACCGCGACCGAGTCACCGCGCGTGACGGCGCCGGTGTTGATGGCCGCACCCAGCCCGGCCATGACACCGCAGCCGAGCAGCCCGGCAACGGCGGGCTCGGCTGCCCTGTCGACCTTCGTGCACTGTCCGCTGTGGACAAGGGTTTTCTCGAGGAAGGCGCCGATGCCGAGGGCGGGCGACAGCTTGGTGCCGTCCTGGAGGGTCATCGGCTGGGCGGCGTTGAAGGTCGAGAAGCAGTACCACGGCTTGCCGCGCTTGCAGGCCCGGCAGGTGCCGCAGACGGCGCGCCAGTTGAGGATGACGTAGTCGCCCGGCTCGAGATCGGTGACGCCTTCGCCGACGGCCTCGACGACCCCGGCGGCCTCGTGGCCGAGCAGGAACGGGAATTCGTCGTTGATCCCGCCTTCGCGGTAGTGCAGGTCGGTGTGGCAGACCCCGCAGGCCTGGACGTTCACGACGGCTTCGCCGGGACCGGGATCGGGCACGAGGACGGTCTCCAGCGAGACGGGCTCGCCCTTCGCCCGCGAAACAACCCCCTGGACCTCGTACGGCATTCGAACCACCTTCCGGCTGCGCTGCTGGTCGACCGCAGCTAATCACGGATCATGCGGCGATGGCGACATCCGCAGGAGTGAGGTTCGGTGGTGAAGACGCAACGAGTTGCGTTTTGCGCAACTGACGAGGCTGGTGACGTGGGCTGCCGCTCGGCGGCCGGTGCTCCTCCTGGTGCGCACGCTCGGCGAACCATGCGGACCTCCGGCCCCCGGATTCCAGCTTACCGAGCACCACCGACAGTTTCCGGCGGCTCCGGGAGCTCCATCGACGCGAGCTTCACCGGGTCCGCCACCGACGCGATGCTCACGATCCGCCCGTCCACCACCGTGAACGCCACCACCGACATCGGTGTCCCGTCCTCGCGCCACGCCACCACGCCGGGCAAGCCGCCGACGAACACCGCGCGGCCGCCCGCTGCCGCGCCGATGCGGGCGCCCGCCGCCACGTTCGTCGCTCCCAGGACCACCACCACTCCGTCCGGCGTGTCGACCGTCAAACGCACGTCCGGGTCGAGCACGCGCAGCAGTTGCTCGAAGTCGCCGTCGCGGGCCGCCGTCAGGAAGGCCTGGACCACCTCCCTCTGCAACGACCCGGCCGGTGACGGCGACGGCGTGCGGACCTTGCGGCGGGCCCGGCTGGCGAGCATCTTGGCCGCTGCCGTGGACTTGCCGAGAATCCGGGCGATCTCCTCGAACGGCACCGCGAACAGGTCGTGCAGCACGAACGCCAGCCGCTCGCTCGGGCCGAGTGACTCCAGCACCACCAGCAGCGCCAGCCCCACCGAATCCGCCAGCTCCGCGTTCTCGCCCGGGGAGGCGCTGTCGTCGGCCGTCACGACGATCTCTTCGTACGGCGCCTCGGGGCGGGACTTCCGCGCGCGCAGCACGTCCAGGCTGATCCGGCCGACCACCGTCGTCAGCCAGCCGTCGAGGTTCTCGATCGACGCCGCGTCCTGGCGCGACAGCCGCAGCCAGGCCTCCTGCACCACGTCCTCGGCGTCGGCGTGCGAACCGAGCACGCGGTGGGCCACCGCGCGCAGCCGGTCGCGCTGCGCTTCGAACCTCTCGGCCAGCGTGTCGGTCATGCTCGTTACCTTCCTCGCTCCTGCTCCGTCGTGGACATGACGAGCCCGGAGGGGCACAGGTAACCGATGGAGGACCGATGGAACCACGGCTGAAGACCCGCAGCGATCCCGACGTGACCGGGGCGGTCCAGCAGCTGTTCAAGGTGGTGCACGCCGCCGGCGTCGATCCGCTGCTGCTGGAGCTGGTCCACCTGCGGGCCAGCCAGATCAACGGCTGCGCCCCGTGCACCTACGCCGGTGTGCAGGCGGCGAAGCGGCAGGGCGAGACCGACGACCGGCTGCACAGCGTCGTCACCTGGCGCGAGACGCCGTTCTTCACCGAGCCGGAGCGCGCCGCGCTCGCGCTGACCGAAGCCGCCACCCGGATCCAGGACGGGCAGCCGGGCGTGACCGACGAGATCTGGGCGGCCGCCGCCGGGCACTTCGACGAGCAGCAGCTGTCCGCGATCGTCCTGCACATCGCGCTCACCGGTTTCTTCAACCGGATCAACCGCGCGATCCGGGAACAGGCCGGCAAGACCTGGTGAGTCCGGCGGGGCGCCGGCGAGGCGCCCCGCCGAACCCGTCAAGCCGGCGTGATGATGTACGCGATGCCGCCGGGGCCGCCGGCGACGCTGCCGTCCGCGCGGTAGCGCTTCGTCCGCTGCCAGATCTTCTCGAACTGGTCCCGCTTGTAGACGTTGCGCACCCGGTCGTTGCTGCTGGAGGCCGGGTCGTTCGCGATCACGTCGCCGTCCTTGGTGAAGCCGACGACGACCATGATGTGGCCCGCCGTCCCGTAGCCGGCGCCGTCGAGCTCCGACGACAGGAACGACTGCGACGTGATCACCGGGATGCCGCGCGCGATGTAGGTCTCCAGCTCGTTCAGCGAATGCAGCCGCGTGATGTGGCCGCGCAGCCCGCGCGACGCCGCATAGGCCGTGTTGAACGGCCAGTTCCCGGTGCCGTCGTAGGCGTGGTCGTAGGTGTAGCGCGCCGCGAACGCCACCTGCGGGTCGACGTAGTCCGCCGGGATCCACGCCATCTCCGCCGCCGACGGCTTCTTGCCCCAGTACTCGGCGACCATCTCGGTCGAGGTCGGGCTGCACCAGGCTTCGCCGCCCCCGCCGTACTGCGGGAACTGTCCCTTGTGGAGGTTCTGCGCGTACGCGGGCACCTTCAGCTCGATCCCGGTGGCCCGCCCGGGCTTCGTCGGCTGCACCTCGAAGCGGTCCGGAACGGCCGAAGTCATCGCGCCCAGCAGGCTCACCGACGGCGTCGCGCCCGAGCCGGCTTCGCGGTAGAGACTGACCCGGAGGTGGTACGACTTCAGCGTCACGCCGGCCTTCATGACCAGCGTGTCGACGTCGACCAGCGCGTTCGCGTCGTCCTGGCCGTCGACGCTGGTGCGCAGGATGTCGGCGTCGCCGCTGGCCCAGCGGCCGAGCACGTACCACGCGGTTTCGGCGTTCGCCGATGTCCGGCCCTGCACCTCGACCTGCAGCCAGGTCTTCGCAGGCGTCTTCGCGTTCCACGACGCGACCAGCTGCGTCGCGCCGAAGCCCGGCCGGTACGCCGGTGACGTCCACTGGCCGTACTCGTAAGTTCTCGTCGTGCCCAGCTCCGGCTCGGTGTGCTCCACCGTGCCGATCGGGTGGGTCAGGCGCAGGCCGTCGTGGGTGAGCGCGAGCCCGGCGAAGCCGCCTTCGTGGAAGCGGCCGCCGGTCCACTCGTGGTAGTCGATCGCCTCGTCGTCGCGCGGGTGGACGGGCCCGGCCTCGGCGACCTGCGCGGTTACCGCAGACAACACGACCACTGACAATAAGGTGAACAACTCGCGTACGCGCATCCCGGCTCCCTGATCGGCCCACCCAGTAGCCAGGGATTTTCGCCGTTCCGGCCCTGTCTGTAAACAGGTACCTAAAGGACGGCCTGCGTCTGTGTCACTTTCGCGACCAACTTGCCGTCGTCGTCGTGGATTTCGGTCTCCACCACGACGAACTTGCGGCCCGCGTGCAGTGGTCTGGACGACGCAACGGCGTAGCCCGAACGCACCGCGCGCAGGAAGTTCGTCTTCGATTCGACGGTCGTCGTGCCCTGGCCGCCCTCGGGCAGGTTGAGGAACGCGCACACGGCGCCGGTCGAGTCGGCCAGCGCCATGAGCGCGCCCCCGTGCAGCGCGCCGCCGAGCGTGCAGAGGCTCTCGTCCCACTTCAGCCGGCTGCGGACGAGCTCGCGCCCGTGCTCCAGGACCTCGACGCCGAGGCGTTCGGAAAACGGCATCGAGCGGTGGAACAGCTGGGTGCCCTCGGGATCGGTCATGCCCGGCAGCTTGCCCGAATATCCACCGCCGGGCGATTACCTCCGGCGTAACGCGCTCAGCTCAGCGGGTTGACGAGCAGCAGTTCGGTGTTGTGGTCCTCGGCCGCGCCGACCCGGCCGAGGTCGACGTGGATGTCGTTGTAGGACAGCTCGCGGTACAGCGACGCAAGCGCTTGCGGCGTCCGGTCGCCGTAGTCCACGGCGTACGGCGCTTCGGCCTCGATCAGCGTGGTGAACAGCGACAACGTGCCGTCGGCGTTGTCGGCGACCTCGACGATCCGCGCGTGCTGCGGGAAGTCGACGTGCGACGCCGTGTTGATCTCCCAGAAGCCCTGCTGCGGCGTGTTCCCGGCGTGCGGCGTGATCTTGTTGAGGTGCGTGTGGCCGTTGACCCAGGCCAGCACGTTCGGGAACCGCTTGAGCAGCGCGACGAAGGCGTTGCCGTCCAGCCGCGGGTCGAGCAGGTGGCGCGAGTCCGGCAGCAGGTTGCCCATCGAGCCGCTGGTGTGGTGGCTGAAGAGCACGAACAGCTCGTCGGTGACGGCGTGGGTGACCTTGCGGCCGAAGAAGTCGTAGTACGCCGAGCTGTTGCGCTTCAGCGTCGACTCGACCCAGGAGTACTGCGCGAGCCCGATCGAGCCGTCGGCGAACCCGGCGTCGGTGGTGGTGTCGAGGCTGATCCCGGTGATGCCCGGCGCGATCCGGAAGGTGTAGTAGACGTTCTGGCCGTCGGCGTTGGCGCTGGTGAAGCCGTGCCCGGCCGGGCCGGGGCCGGTGTTGGCGGTGTCGAGGTGGGCGCGGACGAACTCGCCGGTGCTGAACGGGCGCCGCCGCGCGTCCGGCGTGATCTCGCGGATGGTGCCGCTGCCGCCGAACAGTTCCGCGACCGGGACGCCGGCGCCGGGCTTGCTGATGGCGTCGGCGAGCTTCTTCGCGGTGGTCTCGTCCTTGCCGATCACCTTGTACTTTCCGGTGTACCAGGCGTCGATCCCGGGGATCTGCGCCGGCAGGGAGCCGACGATGCTGTCGTCGTGGTTGCCGAAGGTGCAGAACCACGGGACGTCGAGGCCGGGCGCCGTGAAGGTCTTCATGGCCGCTTCGAGCAGGCCGGGGACCTGCGGGAAGCCCTTCGCCGAGTACTTGCCGCCCACCCCGGGGATCGAGGGGTTCCAGTACTCGTCGTTGCCGGAGCTCTGGACGCCTTCGTAGGCGTTCGCGTCGCCGGAGTTCGGGGTGACGGTGCCGCCGTTGAGGACCTTGAGGAACCAGTCGAGCTCGATCAGCTCGTGGTTGTCGGTGTTGTCACCGGTGGTGACCATCAGGTCGAACGGCCGCCCGGTGAACGGGCCTTGCCGCACGCTGTTGACCCGTTCGACCAGCGCGCTGGTGGCGACGGTGCCGAGCGCCTCCTGCGGCCGGTGCGCGGAGCCGATGAAGGGGTGCAGGTACTCGAACCGCGCGGGGCTCTCGGCGTCGGTGATGTGCAGGTCGGTGAACTGGACGAAGGCGGACAGCGCCCGGCGCCGGTCGTCCCGGCCGCTCTTCGGGGTGGCGAGCTCGCTCCGGACGACCAGCGGCCAGCCGGGGCCGGCGGACAGGCGCGAGTAGGTGCTGGTGCTCCCGCCGGTGGCGACCTGTTCGAGCGTGGTGCCGGTGGTGGTGACCGAGCGGGTGCTCGTGAGCCGGAGGGCGCGGTCGAGGGCGTTCGCGGTGGGCGTGCAGAGCAGGAGTCCGAGACCGGCGGCGCCCGTGGTGGCGACGGTGCGCCGGGTGAGTTCGGCCATGGTTGTTCGCTCCCCAGTCTTCTCGGTTGCCCAGCACCGTGCCGGACGTCGGTGACCGGCCGGTGAACGTGACATTTCGAGCTACCCTGTCACAGGCGTCGGGGTGGGTGTACCGCCGAAGGTCGTGGTCATTTCCGCCGCTGGGGGTCCGACTCAGTGAATGACTCATTCATGTCGTCGGACGTCATGAATGAGTCATTCACTGCATCGCCGGGGCCGGAAGTCCGCACTGACCGGGCCGTTACGAGCCGCCCAAACCGGACTCGGCCACCCCGCGCACCAGGTACCGCTGCAGGAACGCGAACAGCAGCACGATCGGCAGGATCGACACCGCCGCCGCCAGGAAGAGCAGGTTCAGCTGCGGGTTCTGCGCCGTCAGCAGGCCCGACAGCGCCACCTGGACCGTCCACGAATCCGGCGACTGGGCGATGATCAGCGGCCAGAGGAACGCGTTCCAGCTGCCGATCACCGTGATGACCGCGATCGCCGCGAAGAACCCTTTCGCGTTCGGCACCACGATCCGCCAGAACACGCCCCAGCGGCTCAGGCCGTCCACCCGGCCGGCCTCCTCGAGTTCACGCGGGAAGTCGAGGAAGTACTGCCGGAACAGGAACACACTGAATGCGCTGAACAGCCCGGGGATCACCAGGCCGCGGAAGTCCGACAGCCAGCCCAGCGACGAGACGACCACGAAACTCGGCACGAACGTCACCGACGTCGGGATCATCAGCGTCGCCAGCACCGCGTAGAAGACCACGCGGGAATGCCGGTAGGGAATCCGCGCGAGACCGTAGCCCGCCAGGGAACAGATCACCAGCAGGCCGGCCGTCTGCAGGGTCGCGACCAGCAGCGAGTTCAGCAGGCTGCGGGCGAACGGGACGTCCGAAAGCGAGAACAGCCGCGAGAGGTTCTCCCAGTGCACTGTGGACGGAAAGAACGTCCACTGTGGAGACGTGAGGTCCGCTCGCGACGCCAGGCCGTTGCGCAGGAGCAGGTAGAACGGCAGCAGGAAGAGCACCGCCGCCACCGACAGGCAAGCCCACCGCAGGAACGCCCTCACGCCGCCCGCCCGAAGCGCAGCACCCGGCCCTGCAGCACCGTCACCAGCGCGATGAGCAGCGCCAGGATCACCGCACCGGCACTGCCGCGGCCGAGGTCCTGGCCGCCCGAACCCAGCGACGTGTAGTACAGGTAGACCAACGGCGGCCGGGCGAACGGCGGGTAGCCGCGGGCGTCGCCCATGATGTTGTAGAACTCGTCGAACGCCTGGTAGGCGTTGATCAGGTTCAGCAGCAACACCGCCACCGCCGTCGCGCGCAGCTGGGGCAGCGTGATGTGGCGGAACACCGGCCAGCCCGGTTTGGCGCCGTCGAGCCACGCCGCTTCGTAGAGCTGGACCGGGATCCGCTGCAGGGCCGCGATGAACAGGATCATGTAGAACCCCAGCTGCAGCCACAGCCGCGCGGTCACCAGCACCACCCAGTACAGCGGTGGGTGCACCGTCCCGGTCCAGGCGACCGGATCGACGCCGAAGACCGAGAGCACGGTGTTCGCCAGTCCATATCGGACACCCGAGAACAGCGACGTCTTCCAGATCAGCGACGCCACCACGTACGAGCACGCGAACGGCAGGAAGAACACCGACCGGAAGAACGCCCGCGCGAACCGCAGCTGGTTGACCCCGAGCGCCAGTGCCAGCGACAGCACGAACGTCAGCGGCACGATGAACACCGCGAACACGCTGAACGTCCCCAAGCTCGACAGGAACGGCTCGTCGGTGAGCATGTGCCCGTAGTTGCCCAGCCCGACGAACTCGGTCGGCGTCACCGTGTTGCGCGCGTCGAAGAACGACAGGTACGCGCTCCAGCCGATCGGCAGGTACGCGAAGACGGCCAGCCCGAGCAAGAACGGTCCGACGAACAGCCAGAACGCGCGCGCATCGCGCCGAGTCATCCGAACAGGCGCTTCAGCTCGGACCGAGCCACCTCGACCGCGGTCTTCACCTGCGCGGCCGGGTCCGCGCCCTCCTTCGCGATCTTCGCGACCGCGTCGGACAGCGCCGTGTTCGACGGCTGCGTCCACACCGGGCCGCCGACGAGGTGGCCGTTCTCCTGGACGAACCGGGCCGCGTCGGCGGCCGGGCCGGACTTGAGGTTGTCCGCGCGGCCGATCAGGCTCTGCCGGGACGGCACGTGGAAGCCGAACTTCGTCGCGAACTCCAGCTGGTCCTGCGTCTGGTCGATCCACAGCCACTTCACGAACGCCTTGGCTTCGGTGACGTGCGCGCTCTTGGCGTTCACCATCGCGCCGTACGCGCCGACCGGCACCGACGGCGCGCCGCTGCCGTCCAGCTTGGGGAAGGGCAGGACGCCGAAGTCCTCGTCGAACGCCTGGCGGATCTTCGGCACGTTCCACAGCCCGGTCCACTGCATCGCCGTCAGCCCGTCGATGAACGCGCCGGGGTCCGACCAGTCCGCCGGCGCGCCGAGCAGCAGGGAACCGTTGGCGTTCAACGTGTGCAGCTTGCCCAGCGCGGTCGCCGCGCGCGGGTCGTCGAAGCCGACCTCGCGGTTGCCGTTCTTCAGGTAGTCGAGCCCGGCCGACCACAGCAGCGGGCCGGTGAGCACGCCGACGCCGCCGTCGTTGCCCGCGAAGAGGCCCTTGACGCCGTCCTTCGTGAGCTTCGCGGCCGCGTCGACGAGCTCGTCGACCGTCTGCGGCGGCTGCACGCCCGCGGCCTGCAGCAGGCTCTTGCGGTAGAAGAGCACCTGCGTGTCGGTGGCCTGCGGGATGCCGTAGACCCGGCCCTCGACGGTCTGCGCGGCCAGCACGGCCGGGCTGAAGTCGCCCTTCACCGGCCCGATGACGTCGTCGAGCGGGAGGACCTGCTTCTGCCGCACCCAGTCGATCTTGACCTGCGCTTCGAAGACGTCGGGCACCTTGCTGTTCTGCAGCGCGGTGACGATCTTCGAGTCGTAGTCGCCCGGGTTCCACTGCACCGTCACGGCCGCGCCGGGGTAGCTCGACGCGTACCGCTTGACGGCGTCCTGGACGCCTTCCTCGCCGTAGGCGTGGTACCACTGCTGGAGCGCGGCCTTCGGGGCGTCCGACGGCGGCGGCCCCGCCGAGTACGCCGTCGAGGGCGGCGGGTCACCTTGCCGCCCGGTGTTCGACCCGCACGCCGTCGCCAGCGCGCCCATTCCCGCCAGCGCGAGGAAACTCCGCCTGTTCCGCTGCATCCCCAGAACCCTCCGACGTGCTCTGAAAGGCCACCATAGGGGGGTCAGGGTCCCCTATGGTGACCGCCAGAGGCATGAGACTCGCCGGAGATTTACCCGTTAGAGCTGCGCGATGTCGAGCTTTCCCTCGGAGTAGGACGCGCGGATCCGCTTCTTGTCGAACTTGCCGACGCTGGTCTTGGGCACCTCGTCGACGAACGTCCAGTTCTCCGGCAGCTGCCACTTGGCGACCTTGTCGGACAGGTAGTCCCGCAGCTCCTCCGGCGTGACGCTCTGCCCTTCCTTGAGCACGACGGCGACCAGCGGCCGCTCGTCCCACTTCTCGTCGGGGATGCCGACGACCGCGGCCTCGGCCACCGCCGGGTGGCCCATCACCTGGTTCTCCAGGTCGACCGAGGAGATCCACTCGCCGCCGGACTTGATGACGTCCTTGGCACGGTCGGTCAGCGTGAGGTAGCCGTCCGGGCTGATCTTGCCGACGTCGCCGGTGCGCAGCCAGCCGTCGTGGAACTTCTCCGGGTCGACGTCCTGCCCACCGTTGTAGGACGCCGCGATCCACGGGCCCTGGACCTCGAGCTCGCCGACGGCCTCGTTGTCCCACGGCAGTACTTCGCCGGAGTCGCCGATCAGCCGGGCCCGCACGGACGCCGGGAACCGGCCCTGCGTGTAGCGGTAGCGCCAGGCTTCGTCGCCGGTCGCGGACGCGGGCGGCCGCGCGACGCTGCCCAGCGGCGACGTCTCGGTCATGCCCCAGGCGTGCAGGATCCGGACGTGGTGGCGCTCCTCGAAGGCGTGCATCAGCGACGGCGGCACCGCCGACCCGCCGACGACGACTTCGCGCAGGTGGGAGATATCCTGCGGGTGCGCTTCGAGGTGGGCGAGCAGGCCCTGCCAGACGGTCGGGACGGCGCCGGCGAACGTCGGCTTCTCGGCGGCCAGCATGGCGGCGATCGGCGCCGGCTGGAGGAACCGGTCCGGCATCAGCAGCGACGCGCCGACCATCAGCGACGCGTACGGCAGGCCCCACGCCATCGCGTGGAACATCGGCACGATGGACAGGGCCTTGTCGCTCTGCGCGAGGTTCATGCTGTCGCTCATGCAGACCTGCATCGAGTGCAGCCAGATCGACCGGTGTGAATAGGCGACGCCCTTGGGGTCACCCGTCGTGCCCGAGGTGTAACACATCGCGGCGGCGGAGCGTTCGTCGACGTCCGGCCAGTCGAAGGTGTCCGGCTGGGCGGCCAGCAGTGCGTCGTAAGCGTGCACTTCGACGCCGGCCGGAGCCTCCAGGGCCGCGGCGTCGCCGTTGGCCACGATGACGTGCCGGACCGTCTTGAACTCCGGTAGCTGCTTCGCCAGCAGCGGGACGAGCGTGCCGTCGACGATGACGACCTGGTCCTCGGCGTGGTTGGCGACGAAGGTCAGCTGCTCGGGGAACAGGCGGATGTTCAGGGTGTGCAGCACGGCGCCCATCGCCGGCACGGCCAGGTAGGCGGCCATGTGCTCGGCGTTGTTCCACATGAACGTGCCGACGCGCTGGTCACCGGTCACGCCGAGGCTCTTGAGGGCGTTCGCCAGCCGCGCGGAGTTGCGGCCGAGTTCGCGGTAGCTCTCCCGGCGGGCTTCTGAACCGGTCCAGGTGATGACTTCGCTCGCCGAGTGCACCGACGTGCCGTGGCGGAGCAGGTTCGCCAGCGACAGCCGGCCGTCCTGCATGGTGCTCAACATGGTCGCTCCCGGGGGTCGCTCGCCGGTGAACTGGGGTTGCGCCGACTCTAGTGCGGATCGGGTGAAGCGGGCATGGTCAACTACGGCTCCGTTCGGTCACGGTCGTCGCGCGATCGGGCGACGACCGGACGATGATCAAGATCATCAATTTATCGGCTTTTCCTTATGTGCGAGGAAATGTGCACGAGAACAGGGCGTAACGGAGACTCCACTTCCGGGTGAGAGAGGCCACGCGGCCCACTTCTTGGGAGCGTTTCCGCAGGCCGGAGCGGGTTGCCCGGCATCACCTCCGGGGGTAATAAGTGCGTGTCGGTTGCACGGCCATGAAGCGGGTGGCGTTTACTGGGCCCGTGGCAAGAGACGGCTGAGCAGCGCTTGCAGGAGCAAGCACTCGTAAAAGCTGTCGGCCGCGAAAGCGGAGACCTGAGAGGAAAGGACACTACGTTGGCTCTGCCTACGTTGACTCCGGAGCAGCGCGCCGATGCCTTGGCCAAGGCCGCCGAGGCTCGCAAGGCGCGTTCGGAACTGCTTGCGTCGATCAAGTCCGGCAAGGAGAGCATCGAAAAGGTGCTCAAGCAGGCCAAGGAGAACAAGACCATCGGGAAGACGAAGGTCACCCAGCTGCTGAAGGCCGTCCCCGGCCTCGGCGCGGTGAAGGTCGCCGCCCTGCTCGAGCAGGCCGGCATCGACCCGGACCGGCGTGCGGCCGGCCTGGGCGAGCGTCAGCGCGAGGCGCTCATCGACGCGCTCAAGTAGTCCGTCACCAGGAGCTGACCGCGAGGGGAGTGTCGCTGGCGACACTTCCCTCGCGGATCTCCCGGAGCCTGGGACGCTCATCTGGTGAGTTCTGCGTCCTCTGGGGCCGAGCCCCAGACCCCAGCCGGGGGGCAAGCCCCCCTGGATCCCGCGCAAACGGTCAGTCCGGCGACCCCGGTCGACCTCGCCGCCCGCTACCAGCGTGGCGACTTCCTCTTCACGACGGCCGAGCGCGCACTCCTCGCGCAGGGCACCCTCCGCACCGTCACCGAGACGGACCCCCGCCGGCTCGCCTCGGCGATCCCCGGCGTCCTGGCCGAGACGGGTGCCCCGCTGGCCGTCGGCGTCCTGCCGTTCGACACCGGGCCCGACACGAAGGTGCCGGGCCACCTCGTCGTGCCCAGGACCGTCCACCGGTCCGAAGGGGTGCCTTCCCTGCCGCGGGAGGCTCTCCCGGCGCCCTCGCGGGTGCGTGCGGTGCCGTCGCCCGCGCTGCACATGGACGCCGTCCGGGCCGCGGTCTTCGCCCTGGGCGAGCGTGACCTGCGCAAAGTCGTCCTGGCGCGGGCGCTGGACCTCGAATTCGCCGCGCCGGTGCCCGCCGAGAGCATCGTGCGCAACCTGGCCGTGGGCAATCCCCGGCACTTCACGTACGCGGCCGAGCTGCCGGGCGGCCGGTCGCTCGTCGGCGCCACGCCCGAGCTGCTGCTGCGCCGGACCGGCCGGACGGTGTTCTCCTCGCCGCACGCCGGATCGATGCCGCGCTCGGCCGACCCGGCGACCGACCGCGCGAACGGCGAGGCGCTGCGGACCTCGCGCAAGGACCAGCTCGAGCACGCGGTGGTGATCGACTACCTGGTCGAGGCCCTGCGGCCGTTCTGCCGGACGCTGGACGTCCCCGCCGGCCCCGAGCTGGTCACGACGCCGGCGATCTGGCACCTGCGGACGCCCATCACGGGCGAGCTGGCGGACCCGGACATCACGGCCCTCGACCTGGCGGCGGCGCTGCACCCGACCCCGGCGATCTGCGGCACCCCGACCGAGGGCGCCCGCGACCTGGTGCAAGAGCTGGAGCCGTTCGACCGCGACTACTACGCGGGCGCGGTCGGCTGGGTCGACGCGGCGGGCGACGGCGAGTGGGCGGTGGGGATCCGCTGCGCGGAGATCGCCTCGACGTCGATGCGGCTGTACGCGGGCGGCGGGATCGTCGCGGCGTCGGACCCGCAGGCGGAGCTGGCCGAGACGACGGCGAAGTTCCGCACCCTGCTGACGGCGATGGGCTTGGAGGACCTGCCTGCCTAGGGGACCCAGTGCTCCTCGGTCACCGACAGGTCCTCGGTGGTCAGCACCGCGATGGCCGCCCGGTAGCCGTCCGCGGCCTTGAGGTCCGCCAGGCGGGTCGTCGCCGGGTCCAGGGCCGGGTCGCCCGAGGACACCAGGCTCGCCGGTTCGTCGTAGCGGGAGAACGTGATGCTCTGCAGCGGGATGCGCAGGCCCTTGCCGGTGGCCTTCATCACGGCCTCCTTGCGGGTCCAGTAGACGAAGAACGCCGCCGCCTTCTCCGTCGGGTCGAGGCCCGCCAGGTGCGCGGCCTCCGCCGGGCTCAGCGCGTACTCGATCAGGCCGTCGTCCGCGCGGCGGGTGGCCGTTTCGACGTCGAGGCCGACCGGGACCGACGGCGTCGCCGCGACGCCGATCAGCTCGCCCGAATGCGAGATCGACAGCGTCAGGTCCGCGCCCGGGATCCGCGGCCGCCCGTGCGGCTTGCCGCAGTCTTCGCAGGTGGCGTCGAACTTCACCGCCTCGAGCGCCAAGCCGAGCCGCTCGGCCGCGACCGTCTTCGCCAGGACGCGGCCGGTCAGGAACCGTCGCTTGTCCGCCTCCTGCCGGTACGCCTCGAACCGCCCTTGCTCGACGTCGTCGAGCAGGCGCATGAAGCGATCTTCGACGGGCAACGGCGACGACCAGCGGACCTCGATCTCCATCACCCCTCCGATCCTTCCGGGCCGGGAAGCCGTTGTCACGAATTCCGGCCGAGGTCTGGGGTTATCCACGCCTCAAGAGGTACCCTCGGGTAAGCAAGCGCTTAGCCAGTGTCGGAGGAGCAGCTCACCCATGGACTTTTCACTCAGCACCGAAGAACGGGAAGTGCGCGACTGGGTCCGCACGTTCGTCCAGCGGGAGCTGATCCCGCTCGAGCAGGAAGTCCTCCGGCGCGAGCGCGCCCACCAGCCCGGGCTCACCGGCGAGGAGCTCAAGGACCTCCAGCTCAAGGCGAAGGAGTCCGGCTTCTGGGGCGTGCTGACCCCGGAGGAGTACGGCGGCATGGGCCTGTCCGCCGTGATGGCCGCGCTGCTGGAAGCCGAGCTGGGCCGGACCTTCGTGCCGTTCCGCTTCGGCGGGGCCGCCGACAACATCCTGTTCCACGCCAACGAGGAGCAGAAGCAGACCTACCTGCTGCCGACCATCTCGGGCGAGCGCAAGTCGTGCTTCGCGATCACCGAGCCGGGCGCCGGGTCGGACGCCAAGGCCATCCGGACCACCGCCCGCAAGGACGGCAGCGACTGGATCATCAACGGCGAGAAGACCTTCATCACCGGTGGCAACGAGGCCGACTTCACCATGGTCTTCGCCATCACCGACCCGGAGAAGGGCGCCAACGGCGGCGTCACCTGCTTCCTGGTCGACCGCGAAGCCGGCTGGAAGTCCGAATACATCGACACCATGGGCGAGTGGGGCCCGGCTTCGCTGATCTTCCAGGACGTCCGCGTCCCCGAGACGCAGATCCTCGGCGAGGAGGGCCGCGGGTTCGAGCTCGCCATGCAGTGGATCGGCCAGGGCCGCTACCTGCTGCCCGCCCGCGCGATCGGTTCGTGCGAGCGGCTGATCTCGATGGCCATCGAGCACGCCAACACGCGCGAGACGTTCGGGCAGAAGATCGCCGAGCGGCAGGCCATCCAGTGGATGATCGCCGACTCCGGTGTCGAGCTGGAAGCGCTGCGGTGGCTGGTGCTGCACGCCGCCTGGCAGGTCGACCAGGGCGTGGATTCGCGGCACGCGCAGTCGATGGCGAAGCTGTACGGCGGCCAGAAGGCCAACGAAATCGTCGACCGCGTCCTGCAGATCCACGGCGGCATGGGTTACACGCGGGAGCTGCCGGTCGAGCGGTGGTACCGCGAGCTGCGGCTGCTGCGCATCTACGAGGGCACCGACGAGATCCAGCGCCGGACGATCGCCCGCAACCTGCTCAAGGGGCACGTGAAGGTCGGCGGCACGCTGGGCTGACAACGCGACCACCTTCTCGCGGGGGTCCGGGTGGCGGAGCCCCCGGCCCGGGGCGAAGCCCATAACGCGAGAAGCCGTCAGGGCCGCCTTTCCCGGCGGCCCTGACGGCGCTTCGGCTTGCTTACTTCTTGTTGCGGATGGCGATCGGGACGCCCGCGAGGTCCTCTTCGTTGCACAGGAGCTTCACGTCGTAGTACGGCGAACCCTGACGGTCGTCGTAGTCGAGGTGGATGGCCAGGACGTCGAGCGGCTCGCCCAGCCACTCCTGCGCCTGCCGTAGCCAGGCGGAGCACCGTGCCAGGGCGGTGGGGAGATCGTCATCGCGGAACTCGACGGGGCGATAGGGCACATCCTGCACCTGATCGCGGGGGTTTTCCGGCGCCGGGAGGCCCGGCGCGAGACCCGAGTCGTCCAGTTCCAGTTGGATCGTTTCCTCAGTCACCCTTCGAGCGTCCCCCACGCACGCCGTCTGGGCAAGGCGTACACAGGTAAAAGCGCCGCTAAACGGACACGCCCCACTCTTTCGCGACGATTTCCCGGCACCGTCGCAAGTCGGTCACGCCGGGCGCGGACGTGCAGCCCAGCGCCCTCGACGCCAGTTCCGCGTAGTGCTCCGCCAGCTCGTCCAGCGCCAGCGGGCCGCGTGGGGAATACCACCTCGCGACGCCGCTGCACATCTCGAGCAGGGCGAGCCGGGTCACCGCCGGGTGCTCCACACGGAACACCCCCGCCGCCACCCCTTCGTCGATCGCGGCCGCCCACAGCCGTTCGTAGGCGTCCCGCAGGGCCACCACCGGCTCGCGCGCGGCGGGGGACAGAACGTCGACTTCGTTGTCCACCACCCGGGTTTCCGCCGGTCCGACGGCGTGCGCGAGGACGTGCAGCACGACCAGCGTGCGCAGCCGGTGCACCGGGTCGCCGCCGCCCGCGGTCGCCTCGCGGGCCGCGTCGAGCAGCCGGTTCAGCGCCGTGTGCATGATCTCGGCGAGCAGATCCTCTTTGGTGCCCATGTAGTGGTACAGGCTGGCCGAGGAGAGTTCCGCCTCCTGCGCCAGATCCCGGATGCCGGTGCCGTGGAAGCCCTTGGCGGCGAACAGCTTCACCGCCGCCGCGCGCACCCGTTCGCGGCTGCTCACAGCCATGCTTCCGCCTTCGCGTCCCAGGTACCGGCGCGCGGGTCGGCGACCTTCCGCAGCTCGCCCTTGGCCACCCGCTCCGACGGCGTCATCGGCAGCGCGTCGGCGAACGCCCAGAACCGCGGAACCTTGAAGTAGGCCAGTTTCCCGGCGCAGAACGCGGCGAGCTCGGCGGGGTCCGGCCGGTCGCCGTCGCAGACGACGTAGGCCTTGATCTCCTCGCCGCGCAGCTCGTCCGGCACCGCGACGACGGCCGCCAGCCGGACCGCCGGGTGCAGCAGCAGCGCCCGCTCGACCTCGTCGGCGGAGACGTTTTCCCCGCTGCGGCGGATCATGTCCTTCGTCCGGCCGATGTAGTAGACGCGGCCGGCGGCGTCCATCCGGGCGAGGTCGCCGGTGTGGAACCAGCCGTTTTCGAACGCTTTCGCCGTCGCGTCCGGATCGTCGTGGTAGCCGTGCATCAGCCCGATCCCGCGGATCAGCAGCTGCCCGGTTTCCCCGCGCGGCACCGGCTTCCCGTCGTCGCCGGCGATCAGCACCTCGCGGTCGCGGCCGGGCCGCCCGATGCAGCCGGTGCCGACGGTCTCGTCGTGGTCGGCGGCGGTCATCCGGATGTCGCCGCCGGTTTCGGTCATCCCGAACGCCTCGTACCACGGCACGCCCCAGCGCCGTTCCAGCTCGGCGTGCAGGTCGTGCGGGATCGCCGACGCGCAGATCGCGCGGACGCGGTGCGCACGGTCGGTCTCGGCCGGTTCCTGGCGCAGCAGCAGCGTCGGCATCAGGCCGAGGCAGTAGAACCAGGTGACGCCGTGCTCGCGGACCTTCGCCCAGAACGTGCTGGGGTGGAAGCGGTCCAGCACGACGAGGGTGGCGCCACCGGCGAGTCCCAACGCGACATTCCACTGTGGATCGATGTAGTGGAACGGCTGGGCGGTCAGGATGACGTCCTCCTCGCCGACGGCGGGGAAGTCGGTGGCCAGGCTCACCGCGAGGGTCGTCCAGTAGCGGTTCGGCAGGACGCAGCCCTTGGGGGCGCCGGTGGTGCCGGAGGTGTACTGGATGTTGACCGGCAGCTCGGGCACCGGCGTGAACTCCGGCGGCTCGGCATCGGTGCGGAGCTCGTCCGGGGTGAGCACGTCGGTCAGGCCGATCCGGCCGAGCAGCTCGGTGAATTCGGGCGCGGCGACGGTCAGCTTCGCGCCGGAGTGGCGGAGGACGTGGGCGCCGTCGAACTCCTGGTAGTTCGTGTTGACCGGCACCAGCTGCGCGCCGATCTTCGCCAGCGCCAGCCAGGTGAGCGGGAACGCGGGCACGTTGCGCAGCATCACCGCCACCCGGTCGCCGGGGCCGATGCCACGCTCGGCCAGCGCCGCGGCGATCCGTGAGCTTTCGCGGTCGACCTCGGCGAACGTGAACTTCTGGTTCAGGTGATCGAAGACCCATGCTGTGCGCTCCGGCCACAGCGCGGCGGCCCGCGTGACGAGCTGCGCGAGGGTCCCGATCTCGGCGAGCGGCGTCACGTCCGGCTCCGGAAGGCTTCCGTCGACGCGGCGACCGCGGCCGAGGTTTCGGTGATCAGCGCGTGGCTGACCTCCAGCTCGAGGGCCGGTTCGATGTCGGTGCTCGCGTCGAGGACGCGCTTGGCCATCGCCGCGGCCGCGGGCGGGTGCTCGGCGATCCGCTTGGCCCAGCTGAGCGCTTCGGCCTGGAGCCGCTCGGCGGGCACGGCGGCGTTGACCATCCCCAGCTCCGCGGCCTTCCGGCCGTCGAACCGCTCGCCGAGCAGCAGCAGCTCCTTCGCCTTGAGCGGGCCGACCAGCAGCGGGAGCAGCCGCGACGCCGCACCGGTGACGCTCAGGCCGAGCGAGACCTCCGGGAAGGCGAACACGGCGTCCTCGGCGGCCAGGATCAGGTCGCAGCCGAGCGCGAACTCCGCGCCGGCGCCGATCGCGTAGCCGTGCACCGCCGCGATCACCGGCTGGCGCAGCCCGCGCAGCCGCCGCGTGACGTCCTGGAGCCGATCCAGCCGGGCCCGCGAGTCACCCGCGGGGGTGGGTTCCTTGAGGTCGTGGCCGGCGCAGAAGGCGCGGCCGGCCCCGGACAGCACGACGACGCGCGCGTCGCTGCGGGCGGCCGCGTCGAGGGCGGCGAGGAAGTCGTCGACCAGGACGGCGGCGACCGCGTTCAGCCGCTCGGGCCGGTTCAGCCGGATCTGCGCGATGCCGTCCTTGACGGCGAACTCCACGGTGGGCATGAGGGCGATGCTAGACGTTCGATCGATCGATCGATAGCCTCTGAATGTTGCTGCGGCGCGAAGCGCCTCCGTTGAGGGTGGCGGCGGGGAGGAAGGCGGAGCATGCGGGTCGATGCGGTCTACGAGAACGCCACGGTGTGGACGGGCACGGGCGCCACCAGCGCACTCGCCGTCCTGCACGGCAGAGTAGTGGCCCTCGGCGACGACGCCCTCTCGCTTTCGGCGCGCTCGCGGATCGACCTCGCGGGCGGGTTCGTCGTGCCCGGGTTCCACGACGCGCACAACCACATGGCGTGGTTCGGCATGGGCCTCGACGACGTCCCGCTGAGCGGCTGCCGCAGCGTCGAGGAGGTCTACGACGCCGTCGCCGCGCGCGCCGCGACGCTGCCGGCCGGGAGCTGGGTGATCGGGAGCGGGTACGACCAGAACAAGCTCGCGGGCGGGCATCCCGACCGGCGCGGCCTCGACCGGGCGGCGCCCGGGATGCTCGTGCGGCTCAAGCACACGTCCGGGCACATGACCGTGGTCAACTCGGCCGTGCTCGACCAGCTCGACCTGGCCCACGTGCCGGTGGGCGGGGACGTCGTGCTCTCCGCCGACGGTTCACCGACCGGGCTCCTGCGCGAGCAGGCCCAGCTGCTGCTGCGGCCGCTCACGTACCCGGCGCCGGTTTCGCGGGTCGTGCGCGGGCTCGAGCGGGCGTCCGAGCAGTACCTGGCCGAGGGCATCACCAGCGTCCAGGAGGCCGGGATCGGCGGCGGCCTCGTCGGCGAGACACCGGCCGAGCTGGCCGCCTACCAGGAGGCGCGCGACCGCGGCGTGCTGCGCGTGCGCAGCACGGTGATGGTCGCCGCGAGCGTGCTGCACGACCTGCCCGACGGCGCCGGCTTCGGCCTCGACCTCGGCCTGCGCACCGGCCTCGGCGACGAGTGGCTGCGCGTCGGCCCGATGAAGGTGTTCGCCGACGGCTCCCTGGTCGGGCGCACCTGCGCGATGCACGACCCGTTCGACGGCGAGCCGGACAACCGCGGCTACTTCCAGGTGCCCGAGGACGAGCTCGCGCGCACGATCAGCCGCGCCCACGACGCCGGCTGGCAAATCGCGACGCACGCGATCGGCGACCGTGCGATCACCGTCGTCCTCGACGCGTACGAAGCCGCGTTGGCCGCTTCGCCGCGCACGGACCACCGGCACCGCATCGAGCACTGCGCGGTGCTCCAGCCCGCGGAGCTCACCCGGCTCGCCTCGCTGGGGCTCATCCCGTCACCGCAGGGCCGGTTCGTCAACGAGCTCGGCGACGGCATGCGCGCCGCGCTCGGTGAGTCTCGCGTGCCCTGGTGCTACCGGCTGCGCAGCGTCCTCGACGCGGGTTGCGTGCTTCCCGCGTCCTCGGACCGGCCCGTCGTGAACGGCGCACCCCTGCTCGCGCTGGCCGACATGGTGCGTCGGCGCACGGCGTCCGGCGCGCCCTTCGCAACCGAAGAGGCCCTGACGCCGGAGCAGGCGTTGCGCGCGTACACGTACGGATCGGCGTACGCGACTTTCGCCGAGCGTGACCTGGGCACGCTCGAGCCCGGGAAGCTCGCCGACTTCGCCGTGTTGTCCGGTTCTCCCCTGGACGAGTCCGCTTTGGACGACCTCGCTTCCGGAGAACTCAGCGTGCAAGGCACCGCCGTCGGTGGCGAACTGCGTTATCAAGCGTGATGATTCACCTCTTTCCCACGAACTCGAGTGCTTCCTCGGCCAGCGCGGACCAGGGTTGGCGCGAACCCGCGTCCAGGGCCAGCCACTCCTTCATCGGGGTGCCCTTGTTGGCGTCGAAGCGCACCCCGTGCCCGCCCTCGACCAGCTCGTCCACCCGGGCTTCGGGCAGCTTCAGCACCAGCTGCCCGCGGACGAACATCGCGAAGATCCGCCCTTGTGCGCGCAGGGCGGAGCGCCCGAACCCGCCGGTCGCCCCGGGTGGCGTGATGCCCGGGCGTCCGGTGAACTCGTCGACCAGGACCTCGAACTTTCTCCTCTGGCGACATCGACCACCTCCACGTCCGACCGTAACGACCACCACCGACAAAAAGGGGAGGCGAGATGCCCGTCCGCGACGCCGTCTTCGAAGACATCGAGGAGATCTGCGCGCTCATCGAGGAGCACGCCGTCTACGAGGACAACCACGACCTGAAGCTGGACCGCGCCGAGATGAGCGGGCACCTGTTCGGGCCGGACCCGAAGGCGTGGGTGCTCATCGCGACCCCGCCCGGCGAGCCGGGGACGGTGGCCGGCTTCGCCTTCTGCAGCTGGAACTTCTCCACGTGGGAAGCCCGGCCGGGGATCTGGCTGGACGACCTGTTCGTCCGGCCCGCCTACCGGCGGCACGGGCTCGGCGGCGAGCTGCTGGACGAGCTGCGCACCCGCACGACCGGCCGCGTGGAGTGGGACATGCAGGAGGGCAACGAAAAAGGCGCGGCGTTCTACGCCCAGCTCGGCGCCGAACCGGTCCCGGGCTGGATCCGCTACCGCTGGCGGCCGTGAACTTTCACGAGAAAGTACCCGGGCCCGTATCGTGTGCGGTATGGGAGACGGTTCGGTCCGGAGGTCCTCGTCGGTCGAGGACTACGTCCGGGTGATCTACGGCCTGGTCGAGCGGGGTGAGGCGGTCACCAACGCGTCGCTCGCCGGCCGGCTGGAGGTCAGCCCGTCCTCGGCGTCGGGGATGGTCACGAAGCTGTCCCAGCTGGGCCTGGTCACCCACGTGCCGTACCGCGGCATCGAGCTCACCGCCGACGGCAGGCTCCTGGCGCGGTCGGTGCTCCGGCGCCACCGGCTGATCGAGACGTACCTGGTCTCGGAGCTCGGCTACACGTGGGACGAGGTCCACGCGGAGGCGGACGCGCTGGAGCACGCGGTGTCGGACCGGCTGGTCGAGCGCATCGCGGCGAAGCTCGGCAACCCGGTCCGCGACCCCCACGGCGACCCGATCCCGGCGCCGGACGGGAGCGTGGAGGAACTGCCGGTCCGGATCCTGGACGACCTCCCGCCGGGCGCGGTGGGCGAGATCGTGCGGGTCTGGGACACGGACCCGGAGCTGCTGCGGTACCTGACGGAACACGCGATCAACCTGGGCGAACGCATCGAGGTGGTGGAGCGGCAGCCGTTCGGGGGACCGATGGTGGTGAAGGTCGGGTCGCCACCGGATGCCGCCACGCACGCCATCGGCAAGGAGATCGCGCAGGCGTTGTCGGTCACCCTGCGCTGAGCGGTCGCGAACGTCAGGAATGACTCATTCCTGACCTCCGACGTCATGAATGACTCATTCCTGACGTCGGGCGAAACGCGTACGCGCGGGTGACGTCGTGAAGCGGATGTGGTGACCAGCCGCCGCCCCGGACCATGGCTTGCATGAAACCCTTCCGCTTCGGCGTCGTCGCCGGTTACTCGCCCAACCTCACCTCGTGGACCGCCCAAGCCGAGCGGGTCGAGAAGCTCGGGTTCGACACCCTGCTCGCCACCGATCCCGTCGGCACCGCCGATCCGTTCGTGCTGCTCGGGGCCGCCGCCGCGGTCACCCTGGATCTCACCGTCGGCACCTTCGTGCTCGCCGACCCCTTCCGCGACGCGCGAGCGCTCGGCTGGCAGGCGCAGACCCTCCACCGGCAGACCCGCGGCCGGTTCGAGCTCGGCCTCGGCGTCGGGCGGCCCGGGGCCGAAGCGCACGCGGAAACCCTCGGCCGGGAATTCCCCTCACCGGGTGAGCGCATCACACGGATGGCCGCCACCATCGCGCACTTCAAGCGCGAAGCGGACCGGCCCCGGTTGATGCTCGCCGGCGGGGGGCCGAAAATGCTGGCGCTCGCCGCGCAAGAAGCCGACACCGTCACGTTCAGCTGGGCGCCGACGACGACCGAAGCCGAAGCGACGTCCATTGTGGATCGATTTCGCGCACTCGCCGGGCCGCGGCTGCCGGAGATCGAGCTCGGCCTGAACCTGATGGCGCTCGGGACGGAACCGTCGCCCGCGATCGCGCGGTGGGCCGGGGCCGACGTGCCCGAACTCGCCGCGGCGGGGGCCGTCACCGTTCTGCCCGAGGATCCGGGGCAGGCCACGGAAACGCTTCTCCGGTGGCGAGAGCAGTGGGGGATTTCCTACGTCACGATCAACTCCGGCTACGCGGAACCGTTCGCCGCGATCGCCGACGAGGCGCGCAAGGCAGGTGGGTGAGGACCCTTCCGATCTTGCGAAGCGGCGCCTACGCTCCAATCTTCGTAATCGGGAGTGCTTCGGAGCGTTGTGATGACCGGTCAGCGAACACGCACCATCGACCGGGGGGAACAGGCGGAGCTGGGCCGGCTGCTGGCAGCCGGGCCGTTCGACGTGGCCCTGCGGGCGGCGATCCGGGCCCGCGGCCTCGGCCTCGAGCGGATCCGCTATCGCTTGCGCGGCAGGGGAACCACGGTCAGCCTGGCCACCCTCAGCCACTGGCAATCGGGACGGTGCCGGCCGGAGCGGCCGGAATCGTTGGAGGCCCTGCGGAATCTCGAGGACATCCTGAACGTGCCGGACGGCTCGCTCAGCAAACTCCTCGGCCCGCCACGGAGCAGGACGAGGATCCACGCGCTCAGTTGAGCGGTGTCGACGGCCGTTAGGCTCGCGCCATGCGAGCTGTGGTGATGGAGGAGTTCTGCGTCCCGCCCGTCGTGCGGAACGTGCCGGAGCCGGTGGCCGCGCCGGGCGGCGCGGTGATCGAGGTCGACGCCACCGGGGTCTGCCGCAGCGACTGGCACACCTGGCAGGGGCACGACGCCGCCGTCACGCTGCCGCACGTCGCCGGGCACGAGCTCGCCGGCCGGATCGTCGCGCTCGGCGAAGGCGTGCGCGGCTGGGAGCTCGGCGCGCGTGTCACCGTGCCTTTCGTCTGCGCCTGCGGCACGTGCGCCCAGTGCGCCCGCGGCGACCAGCAGATCTGCGACCGCGAGTTCCAGCCCGGCGCCACGCACTGGGGGTCGTTCGCCGAGCGCGTCGCCATCGAGCACGCGGAGACGAACCTGGTCGCGCTGCCGGACTCGCTCGGCGCCGCCGAGGCTGCCGCCCTCGGCTGCCGGTTCGGCACGGCGTTCCGCGCGGTGCTGCGGCAGGGCCGCGTCACCGCGGGTCAGTGGGTCTCGGTGTACGGCTGCGGCGGCGTCGGGATCTCCGCGGTGCTGCTGGCCGTCGCGGCGGGCGCGAAGGTCGTCGCCATCGACGTCTCGCCGGCCGCGCTCCAGCTTGCCGCGAAGTCGGGTGCCGCGGTCACGGTCGATTCCTCGGCGTTCGACGGGCCCGAAGCCGTCGCCGCGCACGTGCGCGAGCTGACCGGCGGCGGCACGTACGTCTCGCTCGACTGCCTCGGCTCGCCGTCGACCTGCGCGGCCTCGGTCGGCAGCCTGCGCAAGCGCGGCCGGCACGTCCAGGCCGGGCTGATGCCGCCCGCGCAGGGCCTCGCTCCGATCCCGATGCACCGCGTCATCGGCGGTGAGCTGGAGCTGGTCGGCATCCACGGGCTCCAGGCCCACGAGTACCCGGAGCTGCTGCGCGTGGTCGAGACGGCGGGCATCGACCTCGCCGCGCTGATCGGCCGGCGCATCGGGCTCGACGACGTCCCGGCCGCGCTGGCGGCGATGAACGACCCCGTGCCGGCCCAAGCGGGCGTCACCGTCGTGACGTTCGGTGACTGATCGGCGGCGCCGCGGTCAAGAGACCCGTTCGTAGCTGATCCACGCTGGTTTGTGACATTCAGGTGTGGGAACGTCTACTTCATGGTGGCCCAAAGCGAGGGGATGCCGCCGCAGGACCGTCCCGCTGGTCCATTGGGACGGCTCCTGCGGCAGTTCGCTGCCGCGGGCGTCACGTTCCGCGGTCATCGCGTGGTGCCCTCGACGATCACCGACCGTATGACATCTGGGGCTTCGGCCCAGGCCGGGTGCTCCGCCACCCGGACCCCCCGAAAAGCCGCTGTGCGGCGGGAGTCTCCGGCACAATCGAGGTGATGGACGCCCTCCTGCCGCGCCCGCGCGCCGAGATCGCGCCCGGCGCCGTGCACCTGCCCGGCTGGCTCGGCTTCGACGAACAGCGCGAGCTGGTCGCGGCCTGCCGCGGCTGGCCCGGCTACCGCCACACCCGGCTGCCCAACGGCGGCGTGATGTCGGTGAAGTCGGTCTGCCTCGGCCGGCACTGGTACCCGTACGGCTACTCGCGCACGACCGGCGAGGGGACGCCGGTGCTGCCGTTCCCGGACTGGCTCGGCGACCTCGGCCGCCGCGCGCTGACGGCCGCGTACGGCGAGCCGGCCGAGGCGTACGCGCCGGACGTCGCGCTGGTCAACTTCTACGACGCCACCGCCAAGATGGGGCTGCACCAGGACAAGGACGAGCGCAGCCTCGAGCCGGTGGTGTCGGTCAGCCTCGGTGACGCCTGCGTGTTCCGCTTCGGCAACACCGAAACCCGCGGCCGGCCGTACACCGACGTCGAGCTGCGTTCGGGTGACGTGTTCGTGTTCGGCGGCCCATCCCGACTGGCCTACCACGGCGTGCCGAAGACGCTGCCGGGCACGGCGGACCCGGCGCTGGGCCTGGCCGGGCGGCTGAACATCACGCTCCGGGTGTCCGGGCTCTAGTCCTCAACGGACTCCTCCTCGTCCGGCACCACGATGAACCGGACGGCCACCGACCGCGAGCCTTCGGGGTGCTGTCCCGGCTCGGTGACGTACTTCCACACCAGGTTCTGGTACTCCTCGACGAAGGAGGCGACCTGCTCCTTCGTCAGGTGCAGCCCGGCGCGGTAGATCTGGTTCCAGCCGCGGGCGCTGTCGTAGCCCGCGTAGGCCCGGGCGACCAGGCCCAGGTCGTGACTCAGCTTCAGCGCGCCGAGCTTCAGCATCGCTTCGCGCTCGTCCGGCGCGAGGTCGAGACCGGGCGGGGTGTAGATGTCCTTCGACCGCGACTTCCACCAGCGCTCGCGGCCGTCGCCGCGGTTCTCGAGCTCCTCGATCAGCTCCAGGTCGGCGAGCTTGCGGAGGTGGTAGCTGGTCGTCCCGGTGCTCTCGCCCAGTGCCTTCGCGACGCTCGTGGAGTTCGCCTCGCCGTGTTTGCCCAGGTAGCTGAGGATGTCCCGGCGCACGGGGTTGGCCAGCGCCTTGTAGAAGGCCTTGAGGTCCGCGCCGGTCAGGACGCGCTTTTCGGGACGTTCGACCATGCCCGGAGCGTACTACAGAGATTGTTTGCAAAGAATCTCTGCAATCGCTACCTTGGGTCGGAAGAGAGAACTCGGGGGTTCGCATGAAGAAGCTCTTCTGGGCGGCCGGGCTGTGCCTGCTGCCGTGGATCGCGGTACTGGGGACGACGTTGCCGGAGGTCGTGCAGGCGCAGCACTGGCGGCTGGCCTGGACGGGCTTCGACACGGCGGAGGCGGCCGGCCTGCTGCTCACGGCCTGGCTGCTGAGCCGCGGTGATGCGCGGACGCCGCTGGTCGCGACGGCCACCGCGACGCTGCTGCTCGCCGACGCCTGGTTCGACGTGGTCACGGCCGGCGACGACGTGGTGTTTTCGCTGCTCATGGCCGGCCTGGAGGTGCCGCTGGCGCTGGCGTGCCTGTCCGTCGCCGTGCCGCGGCCGGTGCCGGCGCATGTCTGAACTGGACCCGCGGCTGCGCGACGAGATCGACGACCAGGTCGCGGAGGCCTTGGACGCCTACTTCGCCGAGCGGCGGCCGCGACGGCGGTGGCGCGCGTGGCCCGTGGTGGTGACGGTGGCACTGGGGGTCGTCACCACCTGGCTGGCCCCGGGCGCGGCCTGGGCGGCGTGGCTCGCGATCGGAGCCACGAACGCCGCCTGGCTGGTGGTCGTGAGCGGCAGGCGGGCCTGACCCGCTCTGCCGCTCACGACGCTGGGAGGAAAGCTAGGCCGCCCGGAACCGCACGGTCTGGCCCGGCCGCAGCTGGGCCGCCAGATCCAGGTCCGCCTCCTCGACGACCGCGATCACCGGATACCCGCCCGTCGTCGGGTGGTCGGCGTGGAACAGGATCGGCCGGCCCGACGGCGGCACCTGCAGCGACCCCGGCACGCACGCCTCCGACGGCAACTCGTCGTGGCGCGCCCGGGCCAGTGCCGGCCCGGTCAGCCGGATGCCGACGCGGTCCGAATCCGGCGAGACCGTGTACACAGTGGACAACAGTTCGTCCGGCGCGGTGAACCAGTCGCGACGCGGACCCGGCGTCACGCGCAGCACCGGTTCCGCCGGCAACGCCGCCCGGGGCGCGAGGTCCACCACCGGGAACGCCCGCGGAGCCGGGCCGATCGGCAGCAGCATCCCGGCCGTCACCGGCGGCGGGCCGAGCTTCCCGAGCGTGTCCGTCGCCCGGGAACCCAGCACCGGCGGTACGTCGATCCCGCCGCGCACCGCGACGTAACACCGCAGCCCCGACACCGCCGTGCCCAGCGCCAGCTCCTCTCCGGGCCACAACGTGATCGGCCCGTTCGGGCCGCCTTTCGAGAGCGGGCAGGCCGCGCCGGTGACCGCCACCGTCGTCACGCCCGAAGCGCGCAGCACCAGCCCGCCGAGCGTGACCTCCAGGGCCGCCGCGTCGTCCGGGTTCCCGACCAGCCGGTTGGCCAGCCGGAACGACTCGCGGTCGGCCGCGCCGGAGCGGCCGACGCCGAGCGCCGCGTGGCCCGGGCGGCCGAGGTCCTGCACCGTCGTCGCGAACCCGGGCCGGACGACTTCGAGCTTCACGACGGCACCGCCGTGAACCGGACCCGGGTGCCCGGCGGCAGCAGGTTCGGCGGGTCGCGCTCGACGTCCCACACCGGCACGCCGGTCCGGCCAAGCAACCGCCAGCCGCCCGGTGACGCGCTCGGGTAGATCGCGCTGTACTCACCGGCGATCGCCACCGAGCCCGCCGGGATGCGGGTGCGCGGCGAAGACCGCCGGGGCACGTGCAGCGCCGGGTCCGACCCGGTCAGGTAGGCGAAGCCCGGTGCGAAGCCGCAGAACGCCGAAACGTACGTCCCCGCGGTGTGCCGCGCGATCACCGAAGCCTCGCTCAACCCCGTCTCCGCGGCCACGTCGGCCAGGTCTTCGCCGTCGTACACCACCGGGATCACCACCTCGCCCGCGTCGGCCGCCACACTGTCCACAGGGGACACTTGACGCAGCAGCGCGCCCAGGCGTTCCGCGTTCGTCATCGACGGGTCGAAGCGGACCAGCAGTGTCCGCGCCGCCGGGACGAGTTCGACGACCCCGTCCGGCGGCGACTGCGTCAGTGCCGCCTGGAAGCCCAGCACGTCGTCCAGTTCCACCAGGACCGCGCGCCGCCCGCACGGCAGCAGCCGGACGGTCATCCGGTGAACGCGGTGAGGGGGACGTCCGCGGCGGTCAGGCCGGCCCGGATCCGGCGGGCCAGCTCGACCGCGCCCGGCGTGTCGCCGTGCACGCACAGGGAATCCGGGCGCAGGTCGAGCTTGCCGCCGTCGGCCGTCACGACGCCGCCGCCGGTGGCCATCGCCACCGCCCGGTCGGCCACGGCCCCGGCGTCGTGCAGGACGGCGCCCGGCCGCTTGCGCGAGACGAGCCGGCCTTCCGCGGTGTACGCCCGGTCCGCGAACGCCTCCGCGTACGCGACGACGCCGGCTTTCTCCGCTTCCCGCTGCATTTCCGAGTCCGGCAAGCAGAGCAGGGCCAGCGCGGGGTCGTACCGGCGCAGGCCCTCGACGATCGCCGCCGCCTGCTCGGCGTCGCCCGCCGCGGTGTTGTACAACGCGCCGTGCGGCTTCACGTACGTCACGCGGCTGCCCGCCGCGCGGGCGAACGCGTCGAGCGCGCCGATCTGGTAGAGCACTTCGTCCGCCAGTTCGTCCGGCGCGATGTCGAGCGCGCGCCTGCCGAAGCCGGCCAGGTCGCGGTAGCCGACGTGCGCGCCGATCGCGACCCCGCGCCCGGCCGCCAGTTCGCACACCCGCCGCATCACCGACGGGTCGCCGGCGTGGAAGCCGCAGGCGACGTTCGCGCTGGTCACGATGTCGAGCATGGCTTCGTCGTCGCCCATCTTCCAGGCGCCGAAGCCCTCGCCGAGATCGCTGTTCAGATCCATTTCAGCCCACCCGGTATTCGCTGTCGTACCGATCGGTGATGAACATGTACCCCGGCGCGTGCGTGATCGCAAAGGGGGGCCGCGATGCCATCAGCGCCGCCTGCGGGGTGACTCCGCAGGCCCAGAACACCGGCACGTCACCCGGTTCCGCGTCCACCGGGTCGCCGAAGTCCGGCCGGGAAAGGTCGTCGATGCCCAGCGCGCGCGGGTCACCGACGTGCACCGGGGCGCCGTGCACCGCGGGCATCGTGCGGGTGATCCGGATGGCGTCGTCGACGCGGTCCTCCGGGATCTGGCGCATCGACACCACCATCGGCCCGAACAGCCGCCCGGCGGGTTCGCACGGCCGGTTCGTCACGTACATGGCGACGTTGCGGCCCTGGTCGACGTGCCGCAGCGGGACGCCCTCGGCGGCCAGTGCCGTCTCGAACGTGAAGCTGCAGCCGATCGAGAAGGCGACCATGTCGCTGCGCCACAGGCCGGTCGCGTCCGACACCTCGCCGGCGAGGACGCCGTTCTGCCAGATCCGGTAGCGCGGCAGGTCGGTGCGCAGATCCGCGTCCTCGGCGAGCCGGGTGGCCGGGTCGCCGGGGTCGGTGACGTCGAGCAGCGGGCACGCCTGCGGGTTGCGGGTGCAGAACAGCAGGACGTCGTAGGCCCAGTCCTCGGGCACGGCGATCAGGTTGGTCTGGGTGAAGCCGCTGGCCCAGCCGGTCGTGGGGTGGGCGGTGCCGCGGCGGAACGCTTCGCGCGCTTGCGCGGGGGTGAAGGTCGCGGGTTCGTCGAAGGTTGTCATGAGTTCCCCCTCAATCGACGAGTTCGATGCCGCGGGTCTCCGGGAGGCCGAGCAGGGCCAGCACCGCGATGCCGTAGCCCAGCGCGCCGAACACGATCGCGCCGCCCGCGCCCAGGAAACCGACCACAGTCGGGAAGATCGCCCCGACCGCGCGGCCGAAGTTGTAGGTGAAGCCCTGCCCGGTGCCGCGCAGCGCGGTCGGGTACAGCTCGGCGAGGAACGCGCCGAACCCGCTGAAGATCGCGGACATCGAGAAGCCGAGCGGGAAGCCGAGCACCAGCACGAGCCCGTTGGCGCCCTTGGGGATCTGCGTGTACGCGACGATCAGCGCGGCCGAGAGCAGCGCGAAGGTCAGGAAGGTCTTCTTGCGCCCCATCAGGTCGGTCAGGTAGCCGCCGCAGATGTACCCGACGAAGGCACCGGTGATGAGGAAGGCGAGGTAGCCGCCGGTGCCGATCACGGTCAGCTCGCGCGTCTTCTTCAGGTAGGACGGCAGCCACGTGGAGATCGTGTAGTACCCGCCCTGGACGCCGGTGGCCAGCAGCGCGGCGAAGAACGTCGTGCGGACCAGGTCGCCCTTGAAGATCTGGACGAGGGTGCCCTTCGGACGCTCGGTCTTCAGGCGCTCTTCGGCGCGCGGGGCATCTTTGACGCTCTTGCGGACCCACAGCACGAGCAGGGCCGGGATGACGCCGGTCCAGAACATGATCCGCCAGGCCACGGCGTCGCTCGCCACGCTGAACACGACGGTGTAGACGATCACCGACAGGCCCCAGCCGACCGCCCACGCGCTCTGCACGAACGCCACGGTCCGGCCACGGTACTTCGCCTGCGAATACTCGGCGACCAGTGCCGCGCCGGCCGCCCACTCGCCGCCGAAGCCCAGGCCCTGGAGCGCGCGGAAGATCAGCAGCGTCTCGAAGTTGGGCGCGAACCCGCAGAGCACGGTGAAGATCGTGTACATCGCGATGGTGATCTGCAGCGTCCGGACGCGGCCGATCCGGTCGGCCAGCATGCCGGCCCCGACCCCGCCGACGGCCGACACGACCAGCGTCGTCGTGCCGAGCAGGCCGGCTTCACCGCTCGAGATACCGAAGTACGCGGTGATCGCGGCCAGGCCGAGCGGCAGGGTCTGGTAGTCGAACGAGTCCAGGCCGTACCCGCCGAACGCGCCCACGAAGGCGCGGCGGCCCCGTTTTCCCAGCGTGCGGAACCAGTCGAACGGCCGGGCCTCGGTAGCGGTAGTGGCAGTCATGGGGCACCTCCTGGCCAGTGTCTCTCATCGTGGCGTGCCTCACACGGTAAGGATTGTTGAACAATTCCACAAGAGGCTAGTTGGATCGTCCTCTGGGTGCCGGGTACTCTCGGTGCCGTGGTCATCGAAGACGACGTGGTCCCGGGCCTGGAGGCCGACCGCGGCCTGGTCACCCGCAAGAGCACGGCCGAGCGGGTCGCCGGCGTCCTCCGCAAGCGGATCGCGGAAGGGTTCTTCCTCCCCGGCGGCCGGCTGTCGGAGCAGGACATCGGCAACGCCCTCGGCGTCTCCCGCAACACGCTGCGTGAGGCGTTCCGGCTGCTCACGCACGAGCGCCTGCTCGCCCACGAGCTCAACCGCGGGGTCTTCGTCCGCATCCCGAGCGTCGAGGACGTCGTCGACATCTACCGGGTGCGCAAGATCATCGAATGTGCCGCGGTCCGCGGGGTGCGGGCCAAGCCGGCGACCTTCGCGCGGATCAAGGAGAAGGTCGACATCGGGGACGAGGCCGCGCGCACCGGCAACTGGAAGGACCTGGGCACCGCGAACGTCTGGTTCCACCAGGAGCTCGCCGCGCTGTCCGGCAGCGAGCGGGTGAACGAGCTGGTCGGGCGGCTGACCGCCGAGCTGCGGCTGGTGTTCCACATCATGGCCGAGCCGCGGCGCTTCCACGAGCGCTACCTGCCGCGCAACCACGAAATCCTCGACCGCATCGAGGCCGGCGACGGCCCGGGCGCGGAGCAGCTGCTGCTGAAGTACCTCGACGACGCCGAGGAACAGCTGGTGGGCGCGTACGCCGACCGTGCCGAGGCAGCCCGCGCGGCCAGCGCGGCGGAATAGGTCAGTTCGGGCAGGCTTGACGTCCGGACGGCCCGAGCACGAGCCGCACGCGATACGCGGTCGTTAACCTCGGGGGCGGTTCCGCCGCCGGAGACCCCCAGCGGCAGGCGGGACCCCACGCTGCCGGGTCGCCGCTTCCCCAGGGCCGCGGCCCGGCAGCCCTACGCCGTGAAGGCCGCCTCGCGACGGCCTTCACGGACTCTTTGGTCGAGCAGCCGGGGTCAGCCGGCGTAGCGGGCGAAGATCCTCGTGAAGTCCCACGCCTGCTGGGAAACCCCGGAGCAGGTGTCGTTGTTCGGGTACCCGCCGGGGCACGGGCGGTCGCGGTTGGCCGACCAGAACGTCAACCGGGCCAGGTGGTGCGCGTTCGCGTAGCCCAGGATGGTGGTGAAGTCGTTGAGCGTGACCGTCTCGCTGTTGTCGGTGATGCCGTTCATCGACGAGATGCCCATGTGCCGGTAGGCCGTGTCGTCGTCGTAGCCGTACGCGCCCTTGACCACGTTCTTCAGGCCCTCGGCCGCCCGCTGCGTCAACGTGCCCATGTTCTGGCCCGCGCCGCCGAAGTCGAAGGGCATGATGACCCAGCCGTCGACCGTGAGGCCCGCCTGGGCGGCCCGGTTGACCAGGCTGTTGTCCGGGCCGGACTGGTCCGTGCCGAAGGTGACGTACAGCTTGATGCCCGGGTTGTTCGCCCGGACCGTCTTGAGCGCGTCGACCGTGCGCTGCTGCACCGTCGGGTTGCTGTAGGCGTCGGCCTCGATGTCGATGTCGATGGCCTTGAGGCCGTAGGCGTTGATCACCTTCTGATAGCCCGCCGCCAGCTCACCCGCGCTGCCGCAGGACGACTCCAGCTTGTTGCCGGAGTAGCCGCCGAACGACGGGATGATGTCGCCGCCGCCCGCACGGACGGTGTTGATCGTGGTCTGGTCGACGCCGCCGGTCAGCGCGCGCCCGCCGTCCCACTGCGGGTTGCAGTAGCCGTTGGACAGGATGAACGCCAGCGTGAACCACTTGACGCCGGTGGCGTTCATGATCGTCGCCGGGTTCGGCGGGTCGCCCCAGCCGTTGTAGAGGTAGGGCGCGACGGCCATCGCCCCCGGTCCGGGCGGCGGGGTGGTGCCGCCGCTGGGCAGCGTCCACTGCTGGTTGGCCGTGCTCGCGCACGTCCAGATCTGCAGCCGCGTCCCGTTGGCGCTGGAGTTGCCGGTGGCGTCGAGGCACTTCCCCGACCCGGTGCCGACCAGGTTCTTCGCCGCGTTGGCCGTCCACTTCTGGGCGCTGCTCCCGTTGCAGTCCCAGAGCTGGACGGTCGTGCCGTTCGCCGTGCCCGCGCTCGTGACGTCCAGGCACTTGCCCAGCGCCTGCAGGGAACCGTCGCTGCCGACCGTCCACTGTTGGGCGTTGGTGCCGTTGCAGTCGTAGAGCTGGACGGCGGTGCCGTTGGCGTTGCTCGCGCCGGCGACGTCGACGCACTTGCCGCCGAGGCCGGTGATGGGGCCGGTCGCCGCCTGCGCGGCGCCGGGGAGGAGGACCATCGCGGAGGCGGCCAGCAGGCCACCCGCCGCGGTCAGGGCTTTGAGCTTCATGCGGGCACGTTCCACTTCTGGTTGGCGGCGCCGGTGCAGGTCCAGATCTGCAGCCGGGTGCCGTTGGCGCTGGAGTTGCCGGTGGCGTCGACGCACTTGTCCGAACCGGCGCCGACGAGGTCCTTGGCCGCGGTTGCGGCCCACCTTTGGTTGGCCGTGCCGCCGCAGTCCCAGAGCTGCAGCTGGGCACCGTCCGTTGTGGACTGCCCGGTGACGTCGAGGCACTTGCCGAGCGCCTTCAGGGTTCCGTCGGTGCCGACCGTCCACTGCTGGGCGCCGGAGCCGTTGCAGTCGTAGAGCTGGACGGCGGTGCCGTTGGCGCTGTTCGCGCCGGCGACGTCGACGCACTTGCCGCCGAGGCCGGTGATCGGGCCGGTCTTGCCGGTGCCGCCGCCGGTGCCCTGGGTGCCGCTCCAGGTGAACGTCGCCGACGTGCGGCCGGGCAGGGTGTAGGTGAACGACGAGTTGCCCCAGTTCACCCGCACGCTCTGGTTGCCCGTGCCGGAGTTGTACGCGATCAGCGCCTTCGAGCCGTCCGGGTTCTTCCAGGCGACGTTCCGGACGGCCGAGCTGTCGTTCGAGTCGATCCGGTACGCGCCCGGCTTCACGAACTTCGTCAGGTGGCCCATCGTGTAGTACTCGACGGTGTAGTCGACCTGCCCGCTGCGCGAGTCTCCGTTGTGGACGGTGATCAGCCCGGTGCAGGTACCGCAGCCGCCGTTGTGCGGGCCCATGTTCTGGTCGACGGCGAGGCTCCACTTGGTCACGCTCTTCGACCAGTTCCGGGTGTAGTCCACGATGTTGTTCATGTCTTCGGCCTGCTGGTTCGAGATCCAGGTGCCGCCGGAGTGCTCGGTGGAGTAGGCGTTGACAGTCGGGTACTGGTTGTGCGTGGTCGTCTGCTGGGCGATGTCACCGCCGTAGCCGTGCCACGCCACACCCCCGAAGTTCGGGTGGTTCCGGATCGCCGAGTCGTCCAGGGTCGGCGCGCCGTAGGACGCGTAGGTGTCCCAGTTCCAGTCGAGTGCGAGGACCTTGGTGGACAGACCGGCACCCTGCAGTGCGGGAAGTAGGTTGTTCTTCGCGAAGTACGCCAGGCCCGCGCCGTTCCAGTTGGTCGACGGGTAGCTCGCGCAGCACGTCGGCTCGTTCTGCATCGAGACGTAGTCGATCGGCACGCCCGCGTCCCGGTAGGCCTGGAGGTACTTGACGAAGTACTGCGCGTAGGCCGGGTAGTACTGCGATTCGACCCAGCCGAGCAGGTAGCTGTCGTTGTCCTTCATCCACGGCGGCGCGCTCCACGGCGACGCCATGATCTTGGCCTGCGGGTTGAGCTGCTTGGCCTGCTTGGTCAGCGGCAGCACGTCGGCCTGGTCGTGGGCGATGGAGAAGTGCGTCAGGTTCGGGTCGGTCTGGCCGGCCGGCACGTCGTCGAAGGTGTAGCTGTAGCGGGCCAGGTCGGACGCGCCCAGCGGGTTGCGGATGAAGCTCAGGCCGATGCCGGTGTTCGGGTCGAACAGCTTGCGCATGGTGTCGTCGCGGGTGGCCTGGGACAGCGCCCCGCTGGAGTTCATCAGCCAGGCCGCGGTGTCCGTAAAGGACGCTCCGCCGCCTTCGAACTGCTGGTAGGTGGTGTTTTCGTTGACGTTGATGGTCACGCCGCCGCTGCCGGTGCCCGCGGCGAACGTGATCGGTGCCTGCTGCTGGAGCCCGCGGGTGACCGTCCGGCCGCCGGCGTCGCTGGTCGTGGTGAGCCAGACGTTGACCGTCTCGCCCGCGGCCCGCGCGGGCCCGGCGAAGGTGGCCGCGGCGACCGCGGACACCCCGATCAACGCGAGGAGAGAGCGTTTTCTCATGGGAGAGTCCACTTCTGGTTGGTACCGGTCCCGCAGGTCCAGATCTGGAGCCGGGTCCCGTTGGCGCTGGAGTTGCCGGTGGCGTCGAGGCACTTGCCGGAGCCGGCGTTCACGAGGTTGCGCGAGCCGTTGGCCGACCACTTCTGGGCGTTGCTCCCGTTGCAGTCCCATAGCTGGGTCGTCGTGCCGTTGGCCGTGCCCGCGCTCGTGACGTCGAGGCACTTGCCGAGTGCCTTCACGGTTCCGTCGGTGCCGACTGTCCACTGTTGGGCGTTGGTGCCGTTGCAGTCGTAGAGCTGGACGGCCGTGCCGTTGGCGTTGCTCGCGCCGGCGACGTCGGCGCACTTGCCGCCGAGGCCGGTGATCGGGCCGGCGGTGCCGGTGGGTGGCGTCGTCGTGCCGCCCGCGAACTGCGTCGCGACCTGTTCGCCGAGGCTGACGGCGTTGGCGTGGTTCTCGATCGGGTTGACGTGCGTGTTCGGGAACACGATGTAGGTCACCGGGCCCTCGGTGCCGCCGTTCTTCGGATCGGGGTTGATGCCCAGGCTGACGGCGGTGGCGTAGGACGCCTCGCCGATGATGCTCGTCGGGCCGGTGTCGCCGACCACGGCGTAGCTGACCTGGTTGTTGTAGATCACCGCCACGACCGAACCACCGTCGATGCCGTAGTTGCGGTAGTCCCAAGTGGACGTCGGCTGGGGCAGCACGATGTACGGCAGCTGCGCCGCGTTGAGCGGCTGGTCGGTCGAGGTGTGGAACGCGGTGTCGGGGTAGAAGCAGCAGTCGGTGTTTTCGTTGCACTGAGTGGTGCGGACGCCGTCGCAGTCGACGTCCATGTCGGCCTTGAAGAACACCGCGCCATTCGCTTGGCAGACGGGCACGGTGGCCGCGCCGCCTTCGTCGTAGGAATACTTCCCGTTCGAGATCTGTTGACAGGATTGGGTTTTCGCGAGCAGCTGACTCGCGGACGGGCCCGCTTCGACGGCAGCCTGGGCCGAGCCTGCGGTGAGGAAGGAAAGCGCTAACAGGGCACACCCCATTGGCGCGACAAGGATTCGCCGCACTTCGGTTCTCCTTGGGGAGTGGGGCCGGGAGCTACGCGCTCCCGGCCCCGGGGATCAGGGCGTGGTCCACTTCTGGTTCGCGCCGCCGCCGCAGGTCCAGATCTGCAGCCGGGTGCCGTTCGCGCTCGAATTGCCGGTGGCGTCGAGGCACTTGTTCGCGTTGGGGTTCACGATGTCCTTCGCCCCGGTCACGACCCATTGCTGCGCACCGGTTCCGTTGCAGTCGTAGAGCTGCACCGGCGTCCCGTCCGCGGTGCCCGCACCGGAGACGTCCATGCACTTGCCGAGGGCGCGGATCGTGCCGTCGGTGCCGACGGTCCAGTTCTGCGCGGCGTTGCCGTTGCAGTCGGTGATCTGGATCGGCGTGCTGTTGGCGGTGTTCGCCCCGGCGACGTCGACGCACTTGCCGCCGATGCCGGTGATCGTGCCGGTCCGGCCGCCGCCGCTGCTGGAGGTGTTGGTGACGTGCACGTAGTCGACGATCAGCTGCTGCGGGAACTGCGTGCTGCTGTTGGGATCGCCGGGCCAGTACCCGCCGACGGCGAGGTTGAGGATGATGAAGAAGTTGTGGTCGTACACCCAGCGGTTGCCGTTCAGGTCCGACGGCGTGCGCGTCTGGTAGAGGTTGCCGTCGACGTACCACTTGATCTGGTTGGGCGCCCAGTCGATGGCGTAGGTGTGGAAGTCGTCGGAGAAGTTCGGGCCGTTGTAGGCGGCGCCGATGCCGCCGGAGCCGGAGTATCCGGGGCCGTGGATGGTGCCGTGCACGGTGTTCGGCTCGAACCCGACGTTTTCCATGATGTCGATTTCGCCGTCGGTGGGCCAGTTCCCGCCGCCGAGCATCCAGAACGCCGGCCACATGCCCTGCCCGCGCGGGAGTTTCATGCGCGTTTCGAAGTGGCCGTAGGCCTGGCTGAACTTGCCGGCGGTGTTGAGCCGCGCGGAGGTGTATTCGCAGCGGCCGTACCAGCAGTTGTAGTTGCCGGGGTTTTCCTTCTTGGCGGTGATGACGAGGTGGCCCTGGCCGTCGAGCTGGGCGTTGTTGGTGCCGGAGGTGTAGTACTGCCGCTCGTGGTTGTTGACGTTGTCGCCGGTTTCGAGCTGCCACTTCGAACCGTCGACCCCGGCACCGGCGGCGCCGTTGAAGTCATCGGTGAACGTGGCCGCTGCTTCTGCCGGGGCCGTCGTGATGGCTTGCTGCCCGAGGCCGAGCAGCGCGCAGGCGGCGAGGAGTGCCGCCCAGCGGTTCTTCTTGGAGGTGGACATCGTTGTCGCCTCTCTCACCGTGGGGACCGGCGAACCGCGCGCAGCACGGAACGCGGGGAGGGGGAGCCGGCCCCGCCTGCCGGGGCGGCGGCAGGTGTGACCGTGTGTGCCCGCGGCCTTCGGGCCTGGGCTGGCTTTGTTGTGCGTGGCAACAAAGTATGCATGGTCCAGACAAGGCGGGCAACCGTCGGACGGTCATTTTTTTTCAACCCGAATTAAGGGGGTGTCGGGGTGGGGATGATGGGGGTGAGCTGGGGGATGCGGGGGTTCCGGTGAGCGGGGCATGGGGGTTTGTGGCTCGCTGGGGGGTGGTTCCCGCTCAGTGGGCATGGTGGTTGAGGGGCGATCCGCTTCTGGGTTCTCGTCGGTTCCTGTTTGCGTGCCGGCTGCTCGTCGGGTGTTCGGTGGGCGGCTTGCGCCGCGGGTCCGCGGGTCTGGTGCGCGGGTCTGTCCTGCGGCGGGCTGTGGGCCTCGCCCGTGTGCGGCAGTTGGGGCCGCCGCGGATCAAGCCGCGTCGGAGTTCGGGGCTCCCGGCTTGGCCAGCCTCGATGTCGCGCCCTGCTCCAGGAGGTCCGCCACCGGGAGGGTTGCCGCTCCCGTGGCCACCGCGTCCAGGCCCAGGGAGCCCAGCTGGATCGATGTCTGGCTGAACGGGTGCCGCAGGGCGTGTTCGCCCGCCGCTGCGGCGATTGTCGGCAGGAGCTTCTCTCCCAGGGCCAGGCCCGCCCAGCCGCCGATCACGATGCGCTCCGGGTTGAACAAGTTGATCAAGTTCGCGATGCCCGCTCCGAGGTAGCCCGCCGTTTCGTCGAGCACTCGCGAAGCCGTTTTGGACCTCGAGGCCGCCGAAAGCAGGGCCGAAAACTGGGCCTGCTCGTCCTCGCCCGTGATGTCCTTGCCGCGCGCCCGGCGGTACCGCGCCAGCACCGCGCCCGCGCCGATGTAGGCCTCCAGGCACCCGCGCGAGCCGCAGCGGCACTCCTGGCCGCCGTACGCGATCGTCGTGTGGCCCCACTCGCCCGCGCTGCTCGTCGATCCGCGGTACGTCGTCCCGTCCGTCACCACCGCCGCGCCCACGCCCGAGCCGATCAGCGCTATCACCGCGTGGCGGGCTCCGCGGCCCGCGCCGAACCACATCTCCGCCTGGCCCTGGGTCTTCGCGCCGTTGTCGACGAACAGCGGCAACCCCACGCCCGCCTGCTGCAGCATGGCCTCGAACGGCACCGCGTCCCAGCCGACCGTCGGCGCGTGCACCAGCACCCGGTCGCCCTGCTCGACCGTTCCCGGGACGCCGATGCCGACCCCCAGCACGCCCGATTCGTCGATGCCCGCGCTCGCGAACACCTCCCGGAGCCCGGACGTCACCTGCTCGACCGCCGTCGCCGCGTCGGGGGCCTTCGGGAGCGGGTGCTCGACCGTCGCCAGGCGGTTCATCGCCAAGTCGAACAGCTCCACCTTGACGCCCGTTTCGCCGATGTCGACGCCCGCGACGTGCCCGTACGCCGGGTCCACGCGCAGCAGCACCCGGGGCCGGCCGCCGTCCGATTCGACCTGGCCGGCTTCGGTGATCAGGCGTTCTTCGCCCAGTTCGGCGGTCACGTTGCTCACCGTGGCGGCACTCAATCCGGTCAGCTGGCTGAGTTCGTGCCTCGACAGCGGGCCGTCGAAGTACAATTTCGACAGCAGCAGGGATCGGTTGTGCCGCCGCAGATCGCGGACGGTGGTGCGCTTGCTCGCCATGGGCAACCCATCTGAACTTCTTACCGGCTCACTGACAGGATGCCTGATCACCGTAAGTTGTGGCTATGTATTAAGTGGTGAACTAAGTCCCGAACCCATGGTCGGGGGGCCGCGGTCTGGCAGAATCCTCCCGGTGACCCAGGTGGTGCGCCAGACGACCCGTGACCTCAGGCGGCACAACCGCGCGGCACTGCTCTCCTCGCTCTACCTCCGCGGTCCCGTCAGCAGACTGGAACTGGTAGCTGAATCGGGACTGTCGGCCGCCACCGTTACGAACGTCGTCTCCGAGCTCATCGCGGACGGCGTCGTGGCCGAGGCCGGATCGGTCGAATCGGACGGCGGGCGGCCGCGGACGCTGCTGGCCGTCCGGCCCGGGTTCGGGCAGGTCGTGGGCGTGGACGTCAGCGAGACGCACGTCGAGGTCGGCCTGTTCGACTGGGCGCTCGGCACCCTCGCCACGGTGCGCCACCCGCTCGTCGGCACCCGCCTCGACCCGGACGAAGTGGCCGGGCTGGTCCGCACCGGCATCGCCGAAGTGCTCGCGGGGGGCGATCCGGACGCGGTGTTCGGCGTCGGCATCGGCGTGCCGGGTGCGGTGCGCGACGGCGGGATCGTGCACGCGCCCACCCTCGGCTGGAGCGGGGTGAACTTCGCCGACCTGATCCACCCGCACATCCAAGCGCCCCTGCACCTGGACAATCGCGCGCGCACCCTCGGCCAGGCGGAGACGTGGCGGGGGGCCGGCCGCGGCGCCGAACGCGCCATCGTCGCCCTGCTCGGCGTGGGTGTCGGGGCCGCCGTTGCGACGGCCGGGCGCTCGCACCCCGGCATCACCACCAGCGAGTGGGGCCACACCGTCGTCAAGGCGGCGGGGGCTGCCTGCCGGTGCGGCTCACACGGCTGCCTGGAGGCCTACGTCGGCGTCGAGGCGGTCGTCCGCCGCTACGCCGCTCTCGCCGGCAAGGAACCGGTCATCGGGGACGAAAGCGACGTCGAACTGGCGCGGATCGTGGCCGAGGCCCAGCGTGGTGGCCCGGCCGCCGACGTGCTCGCCGAAACCGGCGAGTACCTGGGCATCGGCATCGCGAACCTGATCAATCTGCTCAGCCCCGATCGGGTGGTGCTTTCCGGCTCGGCCGGGGCGATCATGGGACCGGCGATCCTGCCCGCGGTGCGCGACGCCGTGGGCCGGCACGCCCTCGGCTACCTGGCCGAGCGCACCGAGGTCGTCCTCGGCCGGCTCGGGCCGGAGGCGGTCGCGCTCGGCGCGGCGACCCTGCCGATCGCCGAACTGCTGGCGAACGGTGGCCGGACCGGCTGAAACCCTTGCGACGCAAGGAGCAACGCCGGAAACAGGTCCAGACCGCCAGTTCTTTCAGTACTTAAACTTAGGTACAAAACGTTACCGCCGTGTTATTGACGTGACCCGAGTCACCCGGGTTGACTTCGGGACGTCGTTCGGTCGCCGGCGGTCGGGGCTCGCTACCAGTCGACAGTAAGCAAGTCGTCGATGAAAGTAGGAGGAACCGATGCGAGCCAAGCGCGCAGTAGTTGCAGCGCTAGTAGCCGTGACGGCCTTGAGCGGGCTCACGGCGTGCTCGGGCGGGAGTTCCAACGCCGCCCAGAGCAACCCGGACTCCGTGCTCAACGTCGGCAAGCCGGACGGCCCGCAGGCGGAGAACAACAACCCGTTCCTGGAGACGTCCGCCCTGTCGAACATGGGCTACCGGTGGATGATCTACGAGCCCCTCGTCATGTTCAACCGCGTCAAGCCGCAGGATCCGGGCAAGCCCTGGCTGGCCACGAAGTGGGACTGGTCGGACAACTACAAGAAGCTGGCCCTGACCGTCCGTGACGGCGTCAAGTTCTCCGACGGCCAGCCGATGACCGCCGAGGACGTCGCCTACACCTTCCAGCTGCTGCGCGACAACAAGGCGCTGAACGTCGACGCCGTGCCGTACAAGGACATCACCGCGGCCGGCAACCAGGTCACCCTGGCCTTCGACGGCTCGCAGTTCGTCAACCAGGTCAAGATCCTGCAGACCCTGGTCGTGCCGAAGCACGTCTGGCAGGGCGTCAAGGACCCGGCGCTCGACCTCGTGAAGAACCCGATCGGCACCGGGCCGTACACGCTCAAGTCGGCCACCCCGCAGACGATGATCGTCACGCGGCGCGACAACGGCTACTGGCAGGAAGCGCCGAAGGTCAAGGAGATCCGCTACACCTCCTACACCGACAACAACGCGCAGGTCAACGCGCTGGTCAACGGGGCTGCCGAGTGGAGCTTCGTGTTCATCCCGAACTACAAGGCCGTCTACACCAACAAGGACCCGCAGCACTACAAGCTGTGGTTCCCCGCGCAGCTGGCCGTGCACGGCCTGTGGTTCAACACCGAAAAGGCGCCGTGGAACGACCCGAAGCTGCGCCAGGCCATCAACAAGGTGATCAACCGCGAAGACATCTTCAACCAGGGTGAGGCCGGCTACTTCTACCCGAAGAACGACCAGGTCACCGGCATCCCGACGCCGGCGGGCGACCCGTTCATCGCGCCGCAGTACAAGGGCCAGTCGGTCCAGGCCGACGTCCCGGGCGCGAAGGCGCTGCTGACCGGGGCCGGCTACAAGTTCACCGGCGACAAGCTGGCCGACCCGGGCGGCAAGCCGGTCACCATCAAGCTCACCGTCCCGTCGGGCTGGTCGGACTACATCACCGACCTGGAGATCATCAAGGACAACCTGGCGCAGATCGGCATCACCGCCACGGTCGACAAGATGAACCAGGACGCGTGGATGAAGTCGGTCGACACCGGTGACTTCGAGGGCCTGATGCACTGGACCAACGACGGGCAGACGCCGTACGACCTGTACCGCGACGTCATGGACGGCAACCGCTACAAGCCGACCGGCCAGGGTGGCATCAACGGCAACTACGGCCGCTACAAGAACGACGAGGCGACCAAGGCGCTCGAGACCTACGCGAACGCCGAGGACGACGCCGCCCGCACCGCGGCCATGGCGACGCTGCAGAAGATCATGATCGAGCAGCAGCCGATGATCCCGACGTCGGCGGCCAACTCCGGCGGCGAGTACAGCACGAAGAACTGGGTCGGCTGGCCCGACGAGGCCAACCCGTACGCGCCGGCCCAGCCGACGCTGCGCAACGCGCTCGACATCGTCATGCACCTCAAGCCCGCGGCCTGACGATGGCCGACTCAGCCGTGACGACCGAGCAGTCTCCCTCCGACCCCGTCGCCGTCGGGCCGGAGGGGGACCTCCCCGTGGTTCTCGAAGCCGCAGGACTCACGAAACACTTCCCCGTCCGCCGCACGGGCCGGGCCGCGCTGACCGGCCCGCGCCGCGCCATCCAGGCCGTCGACGACGTGACCTTGACGCTCCGGCGCGGCCGCGTCACCGCGCTGGTCGGCGAGTCCGGCTCGGGCAAGTCGACGGTCGCGCGCCTGCTCGCGGGCCTCTACCCGCGCACCGGCGGCGACATCCGGCTGCACGGCGAGACGGTGAACGTCAAGCACGGCAAGGCGTTCCGCGCCTACGCCCGCCGGGTGCAGATGATCTTCCAGGACCCGTTCGCGTCGCTGAACCCGGTGCACACCGTGCGCTACCACCTGACGCGGGCGCTGAAGATCCACGGCCGGGCGGGTGAAGACCTCGAGAAGGCGCTGCACGAGCTGCTCACCCGCGTCCAGATGACCCCGCCCGAGCGGTACATCGACAAGTTCCCGCACGAGCTGTCCGGCGGCCAGCGCCAGCGCGTCGCGATCGCGCGGGCGCTCGGCGCCGACCCGGAGGCGCTGCTGGCCGACGAGCCGGTGTCCATGTTGGACGTCTCGATCCGGCTCGGCGTGCTGAACCTCCTGCGCGACCTCAAGGAACGCCTGCACCTGGCGATCCTGTACATCACGCACGACATCGCGTCCGCGCGCTACTTCGCCGACGAGACCATGGTGATGTACGCGGGCCGGATGGTCGAAGGCGGCGACAGCGAAACCATCACGCAGCGGCCGGCGCACCCGTACACCCGGCTGCTCATCGAATCCGCTCCCGACCCGGACCGGATCGCGGGCGGTCGTGGCCCGGGCGAGACGCCGGCCGAACGCGGGTCCGGCGAACCGCCGAGCCTGCTCGACCCGCCGCCGGGCTGCCGGTTCCACCCGCGCTGCCCGGTGGCGATGGAGCGCTGCAAGACCGACCTGCCGCCGCGGTTCGAAGTCGACGACGCACCCGGGCACTGGGCCGCGTGCTGGCTGTACGACGGAGCCGCCCGATGAGGTTCCTGCTGCAACGGCTGGCCTTCTACGCCTTCACCGCGTGGGCCGCCGTGACCATCAACTTCTTCATCCCGCGGCTGATCCCCGGCGACCCGGTGCAGTCGCTGATCGCCAAGAACCAGGGCATGATCAGCGCGGAAGCGATGCAGTCGCTGTACGTCCTGTTCGGACTCGACAAGAACGAAAGCCTGATTTCCCAGTACTTCGACTATTGGGGCCAGCTCTTCCGCGGCGATCTCGGGATCTCGTTCACGTTCTTCCCGACGCCGGTGTCCGACCTGCTCACCGACAGTCTGCCGTGGACGATCATCCTGGTCGGCGTCACCACGGTCGCCGGCTTCGCGATCGGCACCGGGCTCGGCGTGATCGCCGGCTGGAAGCGCGGCTCGTGGGTCGACGGCCTGCTGCCGGTGACGACGTTCCTCTCGTCGATCCCGTACTTCTGGCTCGGCCTGATCGCGCTCACCCTGCTGGCCGGCCCGGGCAGCTTCTTCCCGTCGTCCGGCGGCTACGACCCGGGCACCATCCCGGGCTGGGACGGCACGTTCATCGGCAGCGCGGTCCAGCACAGCCTGCTGCCCGCGCTGACCATCCTGATCAGCTCGATGGGCAGCTGGATCCTGGGCATGCGCAACATGATGGTCACCGTCGCGTCGGAGGACTACGTCACCGTCGCGCACGCCAAGGGCCTGCCGGAACGCCGGGTGATGGTCGGCTATGCCGCGCGCAACGCGCTGCTGCCGAGCGTGTCCGGCTTCGCGCTGGCGCTGGGCTTCATCGTCGGCGGCACGCTGCTGGTCGAGATCGTCTTCTCCTACCCCGGCGTCGGCTACCAGCTGTTCCAGGCCGTCGGCTCGCAGGACTACCCGCTGATGCAGGGCATCTTCCTGATCATCACGCTCTCGGTGCTGGTGGCGAACCTGTTCGCCGACGTCGCCTACCTGGCGCTCGACCCGCGCACCCGGAAGGAGGGCTGACATGGCCGTACCCGCGGCGGACGTCAAAGCCGCCCAAGCCCTCCCCATCGACGCGATCGCCGGCCGCGCGAAGCGGCGCCGCTTCCGGTTCCTCACCAGCGGCAAGACGGCCACCGGCCTCGCCGTCATCGTCTTCTTCCTGGTGATCGCGGTCATCGGCGAATGGATCGCGCCGTACGACCCGTCGGCGCGCAGCAGCGACCTGCTGGAATCGCCGTCGGCGCGGCACTGGTTCGGCACCACCCACCTCGGCCAGGACATCTTCAGCCAGGTCCTGGTCGGCACGCGCAGCGTCATGCTGGTTGGGCTCGCCGCCGGGATCGTGGCGACGATCCTCGCGGTGATCGTCGGCGTGACGTCCGGCTACCTCGGCGGCACGCCGGGGGAAGGCCTGTCGGCACTGTCCAATGTGTTCCTGGTGATCCCCGCCCTGCCGCTGATCATCATCATCGGCAGCGCGGTGCCCACCGGCGGGGACATCCTGGTGGCGGTGATCATCGGGTTCACATCGTGGGCGTGGGGCGCGCGAGTCCTCAGAGCACAGACGCTTTCGCTACGGGGCCGTGAGTACGTCGAAGCCGCCCGGGCCACCGGCGAGTCGACGTGGCGGATCATCTTCTTCGAGATCCTGCCGAACCTGACGGCGGTCATCGCGTCCAGCTTCGTCGGCACGGTGATCTTCGCCGTGATGTCGGAGATCACCCTCGCGTTCGTCGGCGTCTCGGGACTGTCCAACTGGAACTGGGGCACGATCCTGTTCTGGGCGCAGAGCCAGCAGGCCCTCGCCCAGGGCGCGTGGTGGTGGTTCGTGCCGGCCGGGCTGGCGATCGCCATCCTCGGCACGGCGTTGTCCCTGCTCAACTTCGGCATCGACGAGTTCGTCAGCCCGCGGCTGCGCGGCAGCGGCAAGGCGCGCGTCAAGGGCGCCGACGGGCGGACGCATCGGATGCGCGTGGGCTTCACGCCCGTGCTCGGGCGGGAGGAACGGCCGTGATGGACCCGGTGCTGGAGATCAAGGGCCTGGACGTCGACTACGGCGTCGGCGCCGAGGCCGTGCGCGCGGTCCGGGACGTGCACCTGACGCTGCACCGCGGCGAAGTCCTCGGCCTGGCCGGGGAAAGCGGCAGCGGAAAGTCCACGTTGGCCTACGGGCTGACGCGGCTGCTGGCACCACCGGGCGTCATCCGCGGCGGCGAGGTGCTCTACCACCCCGCGGACGGTGAGCCGTACGACGTCCTGAAGCTGACGGACAAGCAGCTGCGGGACTTCCGGTGGGCGGAGACGTCCATCGTGTTCCAGGGCGCGATGAACTCGCTGAACCCGGTGCACAAGGTGGTCACCCAGCTGGTCGACGTCATCAAGGCCCACGAACCGCGGTCGACGAAAGCGGGCCGCGTCGCGCGGGCTCGCGATCTGCTGAAGCTCGTGGGAATTTCGGCCGACCGGCTCGAGGCGTACCCGCACCAGCTGTCCGGTGGCATGCGGCAGCGCGTGATGATCGCGATGGCGCTCGCGCTGGAGCCGCGCGTGGTCATCATGGACGAGCCGACGACCGCGCTCGACGTCGTGATGCAGCGGCAGATCCTCGGCCAGCTCGTGGAACTGCGGGAGCGGCTGGGGTTCTCGGTCCTGTTCATCACGCACGACCTTTCGCTGCTGGTGGAGTTCTCGGACCGGATCGCGATCATGTACGGCGGCCGGATCGTCGAGCAGGCGCCGGCGGCGGAGTTCTACCGGGACGCGCTGCACCCGTACAGCCACGGCCTGCTGAACTCGTTCCCCGCGTTGCGGGGGCCGCGGCGCGAGCTGGCCGGGATTCCCGGATCGCCGCCGGACACCCGCGGGATGCCGTCCGGCTGCGCGTTCCACCCGCGGTGCCCGAAGGCTTTCGAGCCGTGCCCCGACCGCGTGCCGCTGCTGGGAACGCCCGGCGACCCGGCGCGCGAGGTGGCCTGCTGGCTGCATCCCGTTGTCGCCGATACAGCTCACTGACCGTCCTGTCCGGTAACTCTGGAGGAGAGCCGCCTTGACCGAGACCACCGCCGCGACCGCCGAGCAGCAGGCGCTGATCGACACCCTGCCGCCGGACTTCCGCTGGGGCGTGGCCACCGCCGCGTACCAGATCGAAGGCGCGGTCTCCGAGGACGGCAGGACACCGTCCATTTGGGACACCTTCTGCCAGGTGCCGTGGGCGATCGACAACAACGACACCGGTGACGTGGCGTGCGACCACTACCACCGGATGCCCTCGGACATCGAGCTGGTCCGCGAGCTGGGCGCGGACACGTACCGGTTTTCCGTGGCGTGGCCCCGGGTCCAGCCGCACGGCCGCGGCGGCGTCAACGAGGCGGGCATCGGGTTCTACGATCGGCTCGTCGACGAGACGCTGAACCGCGGGATCACGCCGTGGCTGACGCTGTACCACTGGGACCTCCCGCAGGAGCTGGAGGACGCGGGTGGCTGGCCGGCGCGCGACACCGCGTACCGGTTCGCGGACTACGCGATGCTGGTGTTCGACCGTCTTTCCGACCGGGTCCGGCATTGGACGACACTGAACGAGCCGTGGTGCTCGGCGATGCACGGGTACGTGCACGGCGTGATGGCGCCGGGCCGGCGTGACTACGCGGCCGGGATGCACGCGGTGCACCACCTCCTGCTCGGCCACGGGCTGGCGGTGCAGCGCATGCGCCAATCAGCACAGCGCCCCACGGAATTCGGCATCACGCTCAACATGTGCACGGCCGACCCGGCGACGGACTCCCCGGAGGACGTCCGCGCGGCCCGGCAGGCGGACGGCCTCGGCGTCCGGATCTATCTGGACCCGCTGGTCCACGGCCGCTACCCGGCGGACGTGGTGGACGACCTGGCCGACCGCGGTGTCGAGCTCCCGGTCCAGGACGGCGACCTCGACGTGATCTCGGCACCGCTGGACTTCCTGGGCGTGAACTACTACTTCGGCCAGCAGTTTTCCGGAGTGGACGAATCAGGGTCCTCAGTGGACGATGACGGCGTCCCGGCGTCGAGGGTGGTCCCGTTCGGCGAGCCGACGACGGCGATGGGCTGGGAAATCCTGCCCGGCAAGTTCACGGAGCTGCTGACCCGGCTGGGTCGTGACTACCCGGGCTTGCCGATGTACATCACGGAGAACGGCTCGGCCTTCGACGACGACCCGGACTCGTCGGGCTTCGTCCGCGACGACTCCCGCACGGCGTACTTCGCGTCGCACATCGCCGCGGTGGCGGCGGCCCGGCAGGCCGGGGCGGATGTCCGCGGGTACTTCGCGTGGTCCCTTTTGGACAACTTCGAGTGGGCCTACGGGTACGCGAAGCGGTTCGGGCTGATCCGGGTGGACTACGAGACGCAGCAGCGGACGATCAAGCAGAGCGGCTACTTCTACCGCGACACCGTCCGGCGGGTGCGCGGCAGCTGAGCTCTCGGCGGTAGGGCCGGCCCCACCAGGGTGGCGGTGGTGTACCCCATGGTCCGGCTCGGGGGATTTCCCTAGCGTCGGCCGGGCGAAATCCCGACCGGCGACCTGGGGGAGCCATGACCGTCCGAACGGAGAACAGACCCTTACCGGCCGAGGTGGCACCGCGGTGGTGGCGACGACCCTGGGTGGCGCCGCTCGCCCTCGTCGTCGCCGTTTTCCTCGCCTACTCGGTCCCGCCCTACCTCACCCTCGATCCCGCGCGGTCACGCGTGCCCGCGCCGCCCGGATTCCCCGCGCACTACTGGTTCCTCGTCGCGCACATCACCTTCGGGACCATCGCCATCGTCGGCGTCATCCTGCAGATCTGGCCGTGGCTGCGTCGAAAGCACCCGGTCGTCCACCGTCGCGTCGGGCGGGTCTACGTCTTTGCCGGGGCGATTCCCGCCGCCGTGATGGCGGCCACCATCGGTGCGGTGAGCCCGTTCGGCCCGGTGGTCGGGACGCTCGACGTCGTCGCCGCGCTGCTGTGGCTCGGCTTCACGATCGCCGGGTGGCGGGCGATCCGGCAGCGCCGGTATGCCGAGCACCGGAAGTGGATGATCCGCAGCTTCGCGATGACCATGAGCACTTTGACGAGCCGCGCCCTCTCGCCGATCGCGTTCCTGCTCGTCATGCCGCGGGTCGAGGACAAGAGCGAGCTGATCCTGAGCGCGGGCACGCTCTCCGCCGTGCTGAGCATCCTTTCGTTGCTGCTGCTCAGCCAGTGGTGGCTCGACCGGAAGCCGAAGAGGCCAGCCACCGCGCGATGATCGTCCGCTGGATCTCCGACGCGCCTTCGTAGATGCGGGGCGCCCGGACCTCCCGGTACAGGTGCTCCAGCAGGTGCCCGCGCCGCAACGCGCGGGCGCCGTGGAGCTGGACCGCCGAGTCGACGACGAACTGCGCCGCCTCGGTGGCGAACAGCTTCGCCATCGCCGCCCGGCCGCCGAGGTTCGCCTCGCCCGCGTCGTACGCACCCGCCGCCGCGTAGACCAGCAGCCGGGCCGCTTCCGTACGGGTGGCCATCTCGGCCAGCGCGTGCGCCACCGCCTGCTGCTTGATCAACGGTCCGCCGAAGGCCTCGCGCGCGCTCGTGTGGGACACCGTGGCGTCCAGCGCCGCCTGGGCCATGCCGACGGCGAACGCGCCGACGCTCGGGCGGAACAGATCGAGGGTCCGCATCGCGACGGCGAACCCACGGTTCTCCTCGCCGAGCAGTTCCTCGCGCCGGACCTCGACGCCGTCGAACGTCACCGTGCCGATCGGGTGCGGGCTCACCAGGTCCAGGTGCTCGCCGCCCAGGCCCGGGCGGTCGGCGGGGACGACGAACGCGCTCACCCCGCGCGAGCCGGCGCCCGGCGTCGTCCGGGCGAACACCGTGTAGAAGTCGGCTTCCGGCGCGTTGGAGATCCACATCTTCTCGCCTGTGAGGCGCCAGCCGTCACCGTCGGCCTCGGCCGCCAGTGAGAGCGCCGCCGCGTCCGAGCCGGCGTCCGGTTCCGTCAGCGCGAACGCCGCCACCGCGTCACCGGCCGCCACCGCGGGCAGCCACTTTGCGACCTGTTCGTCCTTTCCGGACTGCAGCACCGGGTAGCTTCCGAGGCCCTGCAACGCCAGCGCGGTCTCGGCTTCCGTGCTCACAGTGGCGAGGTTCTCGCGCAGGATGCACAGGTCCGTCGCGGCCGCCTGTCTCGACGGCTTCCCCGACGCGACACCGGGGAAGAGCCGCGCGAGCAAGCCGAGCGCGCCCATCGCCTTGAGCAGCGGGCGGTTGACCGAACCCTCCACACCGGACTCGGCGATCGGCCGCAGCTGCTCCTCGGCCAGCCGTCGCACCTCGACGGCGAACGCCTGCTGAGCAGGGTTGAGGGCGAAGGTCATGAGGGCGCTCCCGGTCGCCAGCGGGCATGGGCGGTGCCGGTGGGACCGGACCGGACGAGGTCGAGCCGCGGCTCCGGTCCGTCGGAGCGGCCCGTCTGCGGCTTGCGGCTGCCCGCGGCGAACGGCTTCGGCCACGGCATCGGATAGCCCTGTTCGGCCGCCGCGTGCAGCGTCCACTGTGGATCGTAGAGGTGCGTCCGGCCCAGTGCGCAGAGGTCCGCGCGCCCGGCCAGGATCAGCGAATTGACGTCGTCGTAGGACGAAATGGCCCCGACGGCGATCACCGCGATCCCGTACTCCTCGCCGATTTCGTTGCGGATCCGGTCGGCGTAGGGCGTCTGGTAGCTGCGGCCGTACTGCGGGCGTTCTTCGCTGACGACCTGCCCGGTCGAGACGTCGATGCCCGCGGCGCCGTGGGCGGCGAACGCACGCGCGATCTCGACGGCGTCGTCGGCGTCGATGCCGCCCTCGCACCAGTCGGTCGCCGAGATCCGGACGGTCATCGGCCGCTCGGCGGGCCAGACCGCCCGCACCGCGTCGAAGACCTCCAGGGGGAAGCGCAGCCGGTTTTCGAGCGAGCCGCCGTAGGCATCCGTGCGCTGGTTGGTCAGCGGCGAGAGGAACGACGACAGCAGGTAGCCGTGCGCGCAGTGCAGTTCCAGGACGTCGAACCCGGCGCGGGCCGCCGCGTGAGCGCACGCGACGAACTGCTCGCGGATCTCGTCGAGGTCTGTTGTGGACAGTTCACGGGGGACTTGGTTGCGTTCGGAGTACGGCAATGGCGAAGGGGCGCAGACTTCCCAGTTGCCGGCCGGGAGCGGCTCGTCGATGCCGTCCCACATGAGTTTCGTGGAACCCTTGCGCCCGGAGTGTCCCAATTGGACGCCGATCCGCGCCGGCGTCTGCGTGTGCGCGAAGTCGACGATCCGCTTCCAGGCGGCTTCCTGTTCCGGTGTGTACAGCCCGCCGCAGCCGGGCGTGATCCGGCCTTCGGGGGAGACACAGACCATCTCGGTCATCACCAGCCCGGCCCCGCCGAGGGCCTTGCTGCCCAGGTGCACCAGGTGGAAGTCGCCCGGCACGCCGTCAACCGCGGAGTACATGTCCATCGGGGACACGATGATCCGGTTCGGCAGCTCCAGCTCGCCGAGCCGGAACGGCTGGAACATCGGCGGCCGCGACGTCGTCCCGAGCGAGCGCGCGAACCAGTGGTCGAGCTCGGCCGCGAACTCGGGGTCGCGCAGGCGGAGGTTGTCGTAGGTGACGCGGCGGCTGCGCGTGAGGATGTTGAACGCGAACTGCGGCGGTTCCTGGTGGGCGTACTGCGCGATGTTCTCGAACCACTCCAGGCTGGCCTGCGCGGCGCGCTGGGTCGACGTGACGACCGGTCGCCGTTCCAGTTCGTAGGCCTTGAGCGCTTCGGCGACACCGTCGTTTTCGTGCAGGCACGCGGCCAGCGCGAGCGCGTCCTCCATGGCCAGCTTCGTGCCGGAGCCGATCGAGAAGTGCGCGGTGTGCGCGGCGTCGCCGAGGAGGACGACGTTCTCGTGCACCCAGGTCTCGCAGCGGACCGTCCCGAACGAGACCCACTTCGAGTTGTTCGCCATGACCTGGTGGCCGTCGAGGACGTCGGCGCACAGCTCGCGGATCAGCGCGATCGACTTCTCGTCGCTCTCGCCGGGCTTCAGTGAGGTCGCCGCGATCGGCCCGAACGTCCGCTGCCAGACGTCGTCGGAGACCTCGAGGATGAACGTGCTGCCCTCGCGGCCGTACGGGTAGCCGTGGATCTGCATGATCCCGGCCGGCGTTTCGAGGACGTAGAACTTGAAGGCGTCGAACACGAGGTCCGTGCCCAGCCAGATGTACCGGCACCGGCGGGTCTCGACGCTCGGCCGGAACGTTTCGGCGTACCGCGCGCGCATCGCCGAGTTGACGCCGTCGGCGGCGATGACCAGGTCGTAGCCCGAGAGATCGGCCGGAGCCTCCTCCCGGAAGTGCAGCCCGACGCCGAGTTCGCCGCAGCGGCTCTGGAGGATGCCGAGCAAGCGCTTGCGGCTCATCGCGGCGAAGCCGTGGCCGCCTGAGGTGGTGACCGTGCCGCGGTAGTGGACGTCGATGTCGTCCCACCGGGCGAATTCGGCCTTCATCGCCTCGTGCACCGCCGCGTCGGCGTGCTCGATCCCGCCGAGCGTCTCGTCGGAGAACACGACGCCGAAGCCGAAGGTGTCGTCGGGCGCGTTGCGCTCCCAGACGGTGATTTCGTGGCCGGGACCGAGCTGTTTCGCGAGCGCGGCGAAGTACAGACCCGCCGGGCCGCCACCGATGACCGCGATTCGCACGCCGTCCAGGGTATGTCGTGACGACTACGACCGTCAATAACGCGAAAGATGGCGTACCGTGTCCGCATGGAACGCATCAACCCGCCGGAGCTGGGCAAGCCGTCCGGCTTCTCGCACGCGGTGGTGGCCGAGGGGCGGGTGGTCTTCCTCGCCGGCCAGACCGCGCTGGACGCGTCGAACAAGATCGTCGGCGAGGGCGTCGTCGCCCAGTTCGAGCGCGCACTCGGCAACCTGCTGGCGTCGTTGCGCGCGGCCGGCGGGTCCCCGGCGGACCTCTGCAGCGTGACGATCTACATCGTCGACATGGCGGATTACCGGGCCCACGCCCGCGAGATCGGCGCGGTCTGGCGTCGGCTGGCGGGCACGGAGTACCCGGCGATGGCGGGCATCGGCGTGTCCCGGCTGTGGGACGAGGAGGCGCTGGTGGAGGTCCAGGGGTTCGCGGTGCTCAGCCGAGGTTGATCGCCTTCGCGACGAACGCCCGGGCCGGCGTCTCCAGCTGCGCGTGCAGCGCGAAGAACAGCTCGGCCGCACGGATCCCGGACCAGCCTGCGGGCAGGAACTCGGCGGGCAGGCCCGGGTCGAGGTAGGGCATCCGGCGCCAGCCGGTCAGCACGCGGACGTAATCACCGAAGGCCTCTTCGTCCGGCACCGGCTTGCGGCGCTGCCAGCGGCGCAGGGCCGGGCCGTGCTCGTCGAGGAATGTCGTGTACAGCTCGTCCAGGCGGTCGAGGTCCCACCAGTCGCGGACCTTCGCCGCGACGTCGCCGAACGCCAGGTGGTCGGCGCGGAACAGGTCGGCGTAGCCGGCCAGGCCGAGCCGGGTGAGCGCTTCCTCCGTCGCCGCGTGGAGGTGGGCCGGGGCGATCCAGACGCCGGAGGCCGCCGTGCCGAAGCCCATCCGGGCGAGCTGGGTGCGCAGGAGGTGGCGCTTGTGGCGCTCGGTCTCGGGTACCGAGAACACCGCGAGCAGCCAGCCGTCGGCGGCGGTCGCGCGCCCGCGGCGGAAGATCCGCTCGTCACCCTCGCGCAGGATCTCCCGGGCGTCGTCGGACAGTTCGTAGCCCGCCGTCGCGTCACGCCGCACCGCTTCGAGGATTCCGCGCCGCTTCAGCCGGGAGATCGACGAGCGCACCGCGGGCTCGTCGACGCCGACGGCGGCGAGCAGGTCGATCAGCGAGGCGACCGAGAGCCAGCCGCCTTCGGTGCGCGAATAGAGGCCGTACACCGTCACGATGAGCTGGCGAGGCTGGGCGGACCGGCCGGAGCCGTCCAGTTCGGTTGCCTCGGGTACGGCCGTCATCGCGCCACGATAGCAACTCCCGCCCGGATCGCTCCGCTACGATTTCGCCGCGATGCTGCCAGCCACCAAGGGGATCTTCGACCGGCTCACCCGCCGCGGCCGCCTGATGACCAAGCGGACCTGCGACCGGCAGGGCCACGTGCTGCGCGGCGGGCGCTTCCTCTTCCGCACCCCGACCGCGTGGGAGTACGCCGCCGCCGTCGCCGGGGGCAGTGATCCGGCCGCGCAGCGGTGGCTCGGCTGGCAGCGCGACTCGATCGTCGCCGAACCGCTGCGCGCGGACGCGCTGCGGGTCGTGCCCGGCACCGGCCCGGTCTGGACGTCACCCGATCCGCAGTCCGTCGACCTGGTGATGATCGACGTCGAGGCCAACCGCTGCGCCGGGCTGGTCAGCGTGCACACCGGCGAGGACGGCGGCCCGGAGACCGGCGGCTACCTCGCCCCGGCCTACCGCGGTCGCGGCTTCGGGCGGGTGCTCTTCGCCGCCGGGCTGACGCTGGCGCACGAGCACCTCGGCTTGGCGCGGGTGCGGGCCGGCGCGGAAGTCGGCAACGTCGCCAGCGCGCGGTCGCTGCAGGCCGCCGGGCTCGCCCGGGTCGGTGGCCCGCCGACGTACCGGCTGCCGGACGGCCGGATCACCGAGGCGTGGTGGTTCCAGCACGACGTCCCGCGCCCGACGCGCTGCGGTGGGCCTCAGGCAAGCTGGTTCCCGGTAGCGTCGGTGCTCTGACAGCTTTGGGAGGTTCCGGGTGGCGGAGCCCCCGGCCCGGGGCCGAGCCCCGGATGACACAGACTTCGGCCGTCGCCGACGTTTTCCGTGGCTATCTTCGCCGTATGACTTCGCTTTCCGCTCCGGTTCCGCCCGTGCCCCTCGACGTTCCGCCGGGGAGCGTCGCCTGGTTGCGTGCGTCCGTGGCCCGCTTCAGCAACGGTGCCGACCACGTCCGGCGACGCGCGCTGGCCGTGGACGCGCTGGCTTCGGTCGACGCGGATTCCCTGCGGGAGAACGCTTTTCTCCGCACTCGCGGGATCGTGTCCGGTCGCGACGTCGTCGACGTGATGGCCGAGATCGCGCGGCCGGTGCTGGTCGGGGTGCTCGCCGAGGCGCTGGGCCTGCCGGACGTCTCGGCCGACGTCGCCGGAGTCGCGGCGGCGTACCACCCGCACGTGGCGCCGGGCGAGGCCGCCGAAGCGGCGTTGACGCGGCTGGTCGCGGCCTGCGGCGGGCCGACCGAATCCGCGGCGGCCCGGATCGGCCTGCTCGTCCAGGCCTGCGACGCCACGGCCGGCCTCATCGGCAACGGGCTTTTCGCGTCACTGACCGGAAAACCCGCCGAGCAGCCGGTGCTCGCCACGCGCCGCCGGATCGACGGCGCGGACGTCACGGTGTCCCTCGCCGGGACGCCGTTCGGGGCCGGGCCGCGCGCGTGCCCGGGGTCGCGGCACGCCCTCGCTCTCTCGGCCGGCGTTCTCGAGGCGTTGCGCGGCTTTCGCCTGACAGAAGGGGAAACGACCTGGGTTTCGTCGCCGAATCTCCGGATGCCCTCGGCGCTGTGGGTGACCCGCGGCTGAACTGCCGGGGCCTTCTGCTAAGACTTACCGCGTTCATCTCTGGGGGAAGGCGGGGAATTGCTGTACTTCGACGGCCTGCTCGGCATCGTCACGTTCGGGTTGTGGATCTTCTGCTTGGTCGACGTGATCACGACGGACGAATCGTCCTGCCGCAACCTGCCGAAGGGATTGTGGTTGCTGCTCGTGCTGGTCGTGCCGCTGGTCGGCTCGATCATCTGGCTGGTGGCAGGCCGTCCGCAGCAGGTGGTGCGGGCTCGCGGCCCGTACGAGCGCCAAACGCCGGCGTTTCCGGAGTACGACCGGCCGGGCCGGTTCGCGGCGACGAGCCCGGAAGACGACGAGGAATTCCTCCGCAAGTGCCGGGAACGCGCGGAAGCGCAGCGCAAGCTGGCCCGCGAAAAGCGCGGCGACGAATAGCCGCTAGCAGCCGGGGCCGTCGCAGGTGCCGCGTTCGTAGGCTTCCAGCGTCGCGATCACCAGCTGCCGCTCGGCAGGGGTCAGCGGCGTCAAGGCGTCGCTCCAGGCCTTCGCGCCCCGGGCCAGCCAGGCGTCGACCGCCGGCCGCTTGTCCGGGGTGATGCTGACGATCGTGCGGCGGCGGTCGGCGGGGTCCTCGTCGCGGTTCAGCACGCCCTGGCGGCTGAGGTCGCCGACCATCAGGCTCGCCGTCGTCGGCGCCACCTGGAGGCGGGTGGCCAGCTCGGTGACCGTCATCGGGCCGTCGAAGAGCAGGTACGACAGCAGCGAGAGGTGTCTCGGCGCCAGCGCGCAGCCGTCCAGCTCGGCCGGCACCGGCGTGCGCTTCGCCCGCCCGACCAGCCGTGGCATGAGCAGCAGGAGCTGCCGCACGCCGTCCTCGACACTCGGCCCGGCCTCCGTTGACACCACTCACCTCCCGTCGGTAGTTTTGTTTGCAAAGCAAACACTTAGCTCGAGCGTACCTCGCGCCCGCTCGAGCCTACCGGCCAGAAACAAGGGGATCCCATGACCGCGCCAGCCGACATGAACGAGTTCAACAAGCAGGTCGCCGCCGAATTCCGGGCCAACGAGGGCAAGGTCGGCGGCATGTTCGATGGCAAGAACGTGCTCCTGCTCACCACGATCGGCGCGAAGAGCGGCGAGGAGCGCCTGTCCCCGCTCGTCTACACCCTGGACGGCGACCGCTACGTCATCGCCGCGTCCATGGGCGGTGCGCCCAAGAACCCCGCCTGGTACCACAACCTGGTCGCCAACCCGAAGGTCACGGTCGAGGTCGGCACCGAGAAGTTCGAGGCCACGGCCACCGTGATCGCCGACCGCGCCGAGCGCGACCGCCTGTACGCGGGCATGGTGGCGCACGCCGAGGGCTTCGCGGAGTACGAGACGAAGACCGACCGGCTCATCCCGATCGTGGTCCTGGAGCGCTAGGACGCGACCGGCGCGGGCTCGGCGCGCGTCTCGGCAGGGTGGTCCGCTTCCTGCCGTTCCGCGCGCCGGGCTTCCTTGCGGGCGATGAGCTGCTTGCCGACGTCGATCAACGGCTTCTCGACCCAGCGGTGGATCAGGTCGGCGATCGCCAGGCCGACCAGGAACACCGTCAGCCCCGAGACCGTCCGGTGCGCTCCGAGCCCGGGCACCGCCTGCACGACGACGAAGTGCACCGGCCCCTGGAGCAGGTACAGCGAGTACGACCGCTCGCCCACGAACCGCATCGGGGCGGTGCTGAGCAGCCACCGCAGGGGGCCCGGGCTGACCAGTACGATCAGCAGGAGCATCGTCAGCGCCGCGTACGCGACCAGCAGCCACAAGTTGTTGCGGGTCTCGTGCCAGAGGTCGTCGAAGTTCGTGTGCAGCAGCGCGAACGCCACGACGATCGGGATCGCCGCCAGCGGGTGCGTCAGCGGCTTCAGCAGCGCGTACCCGCGGCGGTAGTGCAGCAGGATCGCCAGCAGGCAGCCGCCCGCCAGGATGAAGTAGTGGATCGTCGAGCGGTAGATCGCCGTCTGCGAGTACTCGAGGACCCAGCCGCCGGTGGTCAGCGGGACCAGCGCCAGCAGCGCGACCATCGCCACGCCGACCAGCAGGAACTTGCGCTTCGCCGCCCCGATCCCGATGGCGACCAGCAGGAACGGCCAGACGAGGTAGAACTTCTCCTCGATGCCGAGCGTCCACGAGCCGCTGAAGAAGTTGTCCGCGCCGTGGGTGGCCGCCGGCAGGAATTCGTTGAGGAACGTCAGGTAGTACTTCAGCGCCTGCGGGAAATCGCGCGAGTAGAACTCGCCGCGCAGGACGACGAACGCGACGATCCCGCCGAGGATCACCAGGTACGGCGGCAGGATCCGGAACACGCGCCGGATGTAGAAGTTCGACAGCGAGATCCGGCCGGTGCGGTCCTGCTCGCGCAGCAGCAGCGTGGTGATCAGGAATCCCGACAGCACGAAGAAGAGGTAGACGCCGACCCAGCCCGACAGCCACGTCCAGTTCGGGCCGCCGAAATGGAAGAAGATGACCATCGTCGCGGCGAGCGCGCGCAGACCGTCGAGCCCGGGGAACCGCCGCATGCCGAGGTAGTCCTCGTGGCTCATGGTGCGCAAGGCGGTTCCCCTATCGATGCGGTGGCCGGCCGAGTATATGGCTCCGATTTCCAGTGCCTTTTCCCCGGCCGGTTTCGCGATCACCAGGCCCGGAAGACGTTCCCGGCGTCGTACCGGGACTTGAGCTCCCGGAGCCGACGCAGGTCCGCGGCCGGAAAAACGCCCTCCGTGAGCTCCTCCGGTGCGTGCTCGCCGTAGACGAACGGCAGCAGCCGGCCGGTCGTCCACGGCGCCAGCGCGTCGAACAGCTTCGCGTGCGCGCTCCGGATGGCCGCGACGCCGTCGTCGCCGACCATCGACAGCGCCCGGACGACGAACTCGGCCGAGCGGTCCCAGCCCACGCCCGGCGTCTCCGGCGTCCGGGCGAGCGCGCCGCCCAGCCGGTCGATGATGAGCACCGGCGGCGCGGCCGCGCCCGGGCCGGCGTGCTCGACGATCGCGTCGAGCATGGCGTCGTTCAGCTGGGAGACGGTCGCGTTGGTGCCGTGGTAGCCGTGCGGCTGCCGCGGCTCGGCCGCGATCGACCCCGACTCGGTGAACGGCATCGGCCGCAGCGTGTCCGCCAGCGCGGGGGCGACCGCGCGCAGCGGCGCGACGAGGTCGTCGCCGCCCTCGCCGAGGTAGGCGATCCGGATCTGGGCGACGTGCCGGCCGCGCACGGGCTCGGGCACCATCGGCAGGTCGGGGTACTGGATCATGGCCAGTGACGTCGTCAGCGTGTCCGGCGCGGCCGCCGACCACGTCCGCCACGCCCGCAGCGCGGCCGGCACGTCGGCGCTGCCGAAGGTGAGGCTGCCGCCGTAGAGGTCGCTGACCGGCATGAGGTCGAATTCCATCGCCGTGACGACGCCGAAGCCGTCCCGGCCACCGCGCAGGGCCCAGAACAGGTCCGAGCCCGGCTCGGCCCGCCGGAGCTCGCCGTCGGCGGTCACGACGTCGAGGGCGCGGACGTGGTCGGCGGCGCGGCCGTACCGGCGGGCCAGCAGCCCGAAGCCGCCGCTGAGCGTGTAGCCGACGACGCCGACGTCCGGGGAGGAGCCGCTGAGCGGCGCCAGGCCGTGCCGGCCGGCGGCTTCGATCACCGCCTCCCACCGGACACCGGCTTCGACGCGGGCGGTGCGGGCGGCGGCGTCGATCTCGACGCCGGTCATCCGCCGGGTGCTGATCAGAACGCCGTCGGTGCCCGCGGTCAGGCCGTGCCCGGTGGCTTGGACCGCGACCGGCAGCCGGTGCTCGGCCGCGTACCGCACGGCGGCGGCGACGTCCTCGGCGCTTTCGGCGGCGATGACGGCCGCGGGCGAGGTGGGCACGGCCGTCTGGAACCCGGTGACTTCTTCGGTGTAGCCGTCCTGACCGGGGCGGAGGAGGTTCATTTCGGGTCCTTTCGTTCGCTGTCTCCAGCTTCGAACGGACTCGGTCAGAAGTCCAAGATCTGGTTTGTCTACTCACTAGAATCAGTGCTTATGGAACTGCATCAGCTCGCGTACTTCGTCGCCGTCGCGGAGGAAGGCAACTTCACGCGCGCGGCGGAGCGGCTGCACGTCGCCCAGCCCGGGGTGAGCGCGCAGGTCAAGCGCCTCGAGCGGGAGCTGGGGCAGGAGCTGCTGGACCGCTCCGGCCGGACGGTCCGGCTCACCGACGTCGGCGCCGCGGCCCTGCCGCACGCCCGGGCCGCGCTCGCGGCGGTGCGGGGCGTGCGCGAAGCCGTCGAGGAACTCGCCGGGCTGGTCCGCGGGCAGGTGGCGATCGGCATGGTGACGTCGGTGGGCCCGGTCGGGCTGCCCGACCTGCTGGCCGGCTTCCACGAGCGGTACCCGGCCGTCGAAATCACGCTCTCGGAGGCCGACTCCGACACCATGCTCGCCGCGCTGCGCGAGGGACGGCTCGACCTCGCCGTCGTCGGCATCTCGACGGCCCCGCCACCCGGCATCGCGACGCAGGTGCTGCTCGAGGAGGCGTTCGTGGCCGTCAGCGGTCCGTCCGGTCTGCTGGCCGGGCGGGACGAGGTCGAGATCCCCGACCTCGACGGCCTGCCGCTGATGGCCCTGCCGAAGGGGACGGGCCTGCGCACGGCGCTGGACGCGGCCTTCGCGCGGGTGGGGCTGACCCCGCGGATCGCGTTCGAGGCGGCCGATCCGAACGTGCTGGTGCAGCTGGCGACGCGCGGGCTCGGCGTGGCGATCGTGCCGGAGTCGCTCGCCCGGTACCACCAGGCGGAGCTGGCCGTCGCCGGGCTCGGCGGCCCGGGGCTGCGGGGCATGCTGGCGCTGGCCTGGCGGGCGGACGGGCCGTTGAGCCCGGCCGCGCGGGCGTTCATCGCGTTCGTCCGGGCGGCTCACCGCTCTTGACACATCGTCAACAGGGGCGTCTCCTGGAGCACGAGGAGGTGCGCCGATGCCCGAGTCCACCCTTCGCGACGCCGTCATCGGCGCCGGGCTGCTGGCCGGCAGCGCGAACGTGATCATGCAGCTGTCCCGCGCGCCCGTCGGGCACGGCGTCCTGGAGAGCCGCGTCGACAGCGGCAACCTCTTCCGCCACCCGGTGAAGCGGACCCGGACCACGCTGACCTACCTGGCCGTCGCGACGATGGGCACCGACGCCGAACGCGCGGCCTTCCGGAAGGGCGTCAACCGGGCTCACGCGCAGGTGCACTCGACCGCGTCGAGCCCGGTGGCCTACGACGCCTTCGACACCGACCTCCAGCTGTGGGTCGCGGCCTGCCTGTACAAGGGCATCGAAGACGTCCTCCTCGCCTTCGGCGGTGGGGAGCCGGAGCGGTTCTACGCCGGCGCCGCCGCCCTCGGCACCACGCTGCAGGTGCCGCCCGAGAGGTGGCCCGGCGACCGGGCGGCCTTCGAGGAGTACTGGGCCGGCGAGCTGGCCGAGGTGTGCATCGACGACGCCGTCCGCCGCTACCTCACCCGGATCGTCGACCTGGAGTTCCTGCCGCCGGTCGTCGCCGGGCCCGGACGGCGGTTCCACCGGTTCGTCACCACCGGGTTCCTCCCGCAGCGCTTCCGCGACGAAATGCGGCTGCCCTGGACCGCCGCCGACCAGCGCCGCTTCGAGGCGCTCCTCGCCGCGCTCGGCCTGGTCGTCCGCGTCCTGCCCGGCCCGCTGCGGCGGTTCCCGTTCAACGCCTGCCTCGCCGATCTGCGGTGGCGGCTGCGCACCGGACGCCCGCCCGTCGGGAGTTGACCGCCTCGCGCGGGGACGCGAGGGTGGGCGGATGAGCGGTGATGAGGTGCGGCACGGCGTCAAGCTGAGCAGTCTCGACCAGGAGGTCTTCCCCGACGCGGGGGTCACCAAGCGCGAGCTGCTCGACTACCTCGAAGCGGTGTCCGGCCGGATGCTGCCGGAGCTGCACGACCGGCTGCTGAGTGTCGTGCGGGTGCTGCGCGGCCAGGGGCCGTTCATGCAGAAGAACCTGCCGAAGTACACGCCGGAGTGGGTGGAGCGCCGGGCGCTGTGGGCCGACCGCTCGCGGCGCGAGGTCGTCTACGCGCTCTGCAACGACCTGCGCACGCTGCTCTGGTTCGGCAACCAGCGCGCGATCGAGTACCACACGACGCTGTTCCGCGGTGAGCCCGCGAACGGGCCGACGCACCTGATCCTCGACCTCGACCCGCCCGCGGACGCACCGTTCTCCCTGGCCGTGGGCGCCGCGAAGCTGGTGAGGGAGGCGTTGCGCAAAGACGGCCTGGACGGCGCGGTGAAGACCAGCGGCTCCAAGGGCGTCCACGTCTTCGTGCCACTCGCGGCGGGCCAGTCCACCGAGGACATCGCGGCGGCGACCCGCGCGGTGGCGGCCCGCGCCGAGCGGATCGACCCGGCGCTGGGCACGACGGAGTTCGTGGTCGAGCGCCGCGAAGGCAAGGTGTTCCTGGATTCCACGCGGGCCGGCGGCGCGACGGTCGTCTCGGTCTACAGCCCGCGCCACCGCCCTGGTGCGCCCGTGTCGTTCCCGGTCCGCTGGGCCGGCCTCGACGACGTCAAGCCGGCCGACTTCACCGTGCACACGGTCCCCGGCCTGCTGGGCGACGGTGATCCGTGGACCGAGGAGATGCCCGAGCCGTTCGTGCTGCCCGCGGACCTGGTCGAGGAGGGGCACACGATCCCGATCGCCCGCGTGGTTGCGATGCACGAGGGCAAGCGCCGCGCCCGCGCGGCCCGCGAATCCGGCTCCTGATGCAGTGAATGACTCATTCCTGGCGTCCGACGCCAGGAATGAGTCATTCACTGCATGGCTGCTGGGTCAGGCGGCCTGGTTGTGGCTGGGCCAGGCGTGGCCGAGGGGCCGGCGCAGGGACGAGCGGGTGATCGCGACGATCCGGGCCGGCCGGTGCGAGACCGCGACGCGGTGGCGGGCCAGCCAGACGACGTCCCGCCCGAACGACCACGTCAGCGAGGCCAAGGCGACCGCGACCAAAACCAACGTCACCGACGTCGGCAACAGCTCCGAGACCGTGACCACCAGGACGACCCCCTGCACGGCCGCGACCGTCTTGCGCGCCATGCTCGGGTACAGCGGCGCGGTCAGCCAGGGCATGGTCCACGAGGCGGCGACGAACACGTACCGCATCAGGCCGATCGCCAGCACCCACAGCCCGAGCGTGCGGGACACCTGGATGCACAGCAGCAAGATCAAGAACGCGTCGACCTCCATGTCGAAGCGCGCGCCGAACTCCGACGCCGTGCCGGTGCGCCTTGCCACCTGGCCGTCGAGACCGTCCAGGAGCAGGGCCACGCCGACCAGCCCGACCAGCCAGCCGAGGGCGAAGTCACCGTCGGCGATCAGGGCCGCGGCGCAGCCGACGAGGATCGCGCGGGCGAAGGTGATCCAGTCCGCCGGTCCGAAGGCGCCGCGGCCGCTGCGGCGCAGCCCCCACTCGGTGAGCAGCACCAGCGCGAGGGCGTAGACGACTCCGGTCGCCCAGGCCAGCGGCGTGAAACCGACCGCGAAAACCCCTGCGGCGAGCACCGGCGCCGGAATCACCGCACGCAGGAGAAGGTCCTGTTTGATCATCGTCGACTCCGCGAATTGCTCATAGGGTGGCGACGCCAGCCTCCGGACGCCCGCTGAGGAGAAACACGTGGAACAGGCTTTCTGGGTTCAAAGTCCCGGCTCGGGACAGCTGCGCGAGGAGCGGCTGCCCGCGCCCGGGCCGGACGACGTGCTCGTCCGCACGCTGTACTCCGGCGTGAGCCGCGGCACCGAAACCCTGGTCTTCCGCGGGGGCGTCCCGGCGAGCCAGCACGCCGTCATGCGCGCGCCCTTCCAGGAGGGCGAGTTCCCCGGCCCGGTCAAGTACGGCTACCTCAACGTCGGCGTCGTCGAACAGGGCCCGGCGCACCTCGACGGCAAGACGGTCTTCTGCCTCTACCCGCACCAGACCGCATACGTCGTCCCGGCGAGCGCGGTGACGCCGGTGCCGGCTGCCGTCCCGCCCGGGCGCGCGATCCTGGCCGGCACCGTCGAGACGGCGGTGAACGCCGTGTGGGACGCGCGCCCGCGGCTCGGCGACCGGATCGCCGTCATCGGCGCCGGGATGGTCGGCTGCAGCGTCGCGAAGCTGCTCACCGGCTTCCCGGCCGCGCGGGTGCAGCTGATCGACGTCGATCCGGCCAAAGCGGACATCGCCGCCGCGCTCGGGGTCGAGTTCTCGACACCGGACGAGGCGCTCGGCGACTGCGACCTCGTCGTGCACGCCAGCGCGTCCGAGGCCGGCCTCACCAAAGCCCTGGAACTACTCGCGCCGGAAGGGGAGGTCGTCGAGCTGTCGTGGTACGGCGACCGCCGGGTCAGCGTCCCGCTCGGCGAGAACTTCCATTCGCGACGGCTGGTGATCCGCAGCAGCCAGGTCGGGACGGTCGCGCGGCCCGACCGCAGCTACGCCCAGCGCCTCGCCGTCGCCCTGGATCTGCTGGCCGATCCGGCGTTCGAAGCGCTGGTCAGCGGCGAGTGCATGTTTAAGGATCTTCCGTCCGTGCTACCCCGGCTGGTCGCGAATGAACTTTCCGCCCTGTGCCTCCGTGTCATGTATCAGCCGCAGTGACCACGTCCACCCGAACGCATCGGAGGTCTTGGTGTTCAGCATCACCGTCCGTGACCACGTGATGGTCGCCCACAGTTTCCGCGGGGAAGTCTTCGGTCCCGCGCAACGCCTGCACGGGGCGACTTTCGTGGTGGATGCGACGTTCCGCCGGGCCGAGCTCGACGAGGACAACATCGTCGTCGACATCGGCAAGGCCACGGAGGAACTCGGGGCGGTGCTGAGCGACTTGAACTACCGCAACCTCGACGACGAGCCGGAGTTCAAGGGCATCAACACCTCGACCGAGTTCCTCGCGAAGGTCATCGCCGACCGCCTCGCCGACGCCGTCCACGCCGGACGCCTCGGTGAAGGCGCGCGCGGCCTCGACGGGATCGTCGTCTCGCTGCACGAATCGCACATCGCCTGGGCGAGTTACGAGCGTGCCCTGTGAACTCCCTCTACGTGGTCCTCCCCGGGGACGTCGACGACTCGTCCGTGCCCAGCGGTGGGAACACCTACGACCGCCGGATGTGCGACCGGCTCGCCGCCGCCGGCTTCGACGTGCACGAGATCGCCGTCTCCGGCAGCTGGCCGCGGCCGGACACCGAGGCCCGCGCGGTCCTCGGCCACCTGCTCTCCGCGCTGCCCACCGGCTCGGCCGTGCTGCTCGACGGTCTGGTCGCGTGCGGCGTGCCCGAGGTCGTCGTCCCGCAGGCACGCCGGCTGTCGGTGTCGGTGCTGGTGCACCTGCCGCTGGCCGACGAGACCGGCCTGCCGCCCGCGCTCGCCGCCGAGCTCGACGCGCTGGAGCGCGAGACGCTGCGGGCCGTCGGCTCGGTCGTCGCGACCAGCGAGTGGGCCGCGCGCCGCCTGATCGGCCACCACGGCCTGGCCCCGCACCGCGTGCACTCCGTGACCCCGGGCGTCGACCCGGCGCCGCTCGCCGTCGGCACCGACGGGGTGTCCCGGCTGGTCTGCGTGGCCAACGTGACCCCGCGCAAGGGCCAGGGCGTGCTCGCCCAGGCCCTCGAAACCGTCGCCGACCTGCGCTGGACCTGCGAATGCGTCGGCGGGATCCGCCGCGAGACCAAGTACGTCGAGCGGCTGCGCGAGCACCGGCTCGGCGCCCGCTTCACGCTCACCGGCCCGCGCACCGGCGCGGCGCTCGAGGCCACCTACCACACCGCCGACCTGCTCGTGCTGCCCTCGCGCGCCGAGACCTTCGGCATGGTCGTCACCGAGGCCCTCGCCCGCGGCGTGCCGGTGCTGACCACCGACGTCGACGCGCTGCCCGACACCGTCGGCGTCGCGCCGGACGGCTCGGTGCCCGGCATGCTCGTCCCGGGCGACGACGTCGAGGCGCTCGGCGCCGCCCTGCGCCGCTGGCTCACCGAGCCCGCGCTGCGGACGCGGCTGCGCGCGTCGGCGAAGCTGCGCCGCGAGACCCTGACCGGCTGGGACCACACCGCCCGCCGGATCGCCGAGATCCTGCACCGGCAGGAGGCGGCGGCATGACCGCGTTCGCCCCCGACTGGCTCTACCTGCGCGAACCCGCCGACGCCGCGGCCCGCGCCACCGAGCTCCTCGAACCGCTGCGCGCCCACCTGCCCGAGGACTTCGTGGTTCGGGACCTGGGCTGCGGCACCGGCTCGCTCGGCCGCTGGCTGGCCGCCCGCCTGCCCGGCAGCCAGCACTGGATCCTGCACGACCACGACACCGACCTGCTCGCCCACGCCCAGGCGAGCCTCCCGGGCACCGCGCTCGACGGCAGCCCGGTCGACGCCGTCGCCGAGCAGCGCGACATCACCGCGCTGCGGGCCGCCGACCTCGCCGGGACGTCGCTGGTCACCGCGTCCGCCCTGCTCGACCTGCTGACCAGGGACGAGGTCACGGCACTGGCCACGGCGGTCGTCGAAGCCGGCTGCGCGGCCCTGCTGATGCTGTCGGTCACCGGCAAGGTGGAGCTCTCGCCCGCCGACCCGCTCGACCCCGCGCTCGCCGCTGCGTTCAACGCCCACCAGCGCCGGGTCACCGAAGACGGCCGCCGGCTGCTCGGCCCGAACGCCGTGGACGTCGCCGCGACCGCGTTCGGCAGGCTCGGCGCGACGGTCGTCCGCGCGGACAGCGCCTGGCGGCTCGGCCCGGACCAGGCCGAACTGCAGCGGCAGTGGCTCGAAGGCTGGGTCGGCGCCGCCGTCGAGCAGCTGCCGGAGCTGCGCCCGGTCGCCGACGTCTACCTGCAGCGGCGGCTGGAAATGGCCCGCTCCGGCGAGCTGCACGCGGTGATCCACCACGGCGACCTGCTGGTCCTGCCGCCGAGCCGGGCGGTGGCGGCGTGAAGCGCGCACTGGCCTGGCTGCGGATCCTCGGCGCGGCCGGCATCCTCGCCGTCCTCGTCTGGCAGCTCGGCAGCGCCGCCTTCCTCGACGGGCTCGGCCGGATCAGCGTCCCCGGCGTGCTGGCCGCCCTCGCCATCGGCTTCACGACGACGCTGTTCAGCGCGGGCCGCTGGCAGATCGTCGCCACCCGGCTCGGCCTGCGGCTTTCGCTGCGCACCGCCGTCGCCGACTACTACCGCGCGCTGTTCTTCAACGGCGTGCTGCCCGCCGGCGTCCTCGGCGACGTCCACCGCGCGGTCCAGCACGGCCGTGACAGCGGGGACGTGCCGCGCGGCGTGCGGGCCGTCGTCCTGGAACGCACCGCCGGCCAGGTCGTGCTGATCGCCTCCGCGGTCACCGTCGTGCTCGCGTCGCCGGACGTCGTCCCCGGCGCGTTCCGCGAGGTCGTGGTGGTGGCCGGGGTGGTCGTCGTGCTGGCCGCCGTCACCGCGCTGGTCGTCGGCCGCCTGCTGGGCGGCCGCTGGATCCACAGCCCGTCGAAGTGGCGCCGCGGCTTCGCCGCCACCCTCGCCGACGTCCGGCTCGGGCTGCTGACCCGCGAGACGTGGCCCAGCGTGGGCTTCCTGTCCGTCGCGACCCTGGCCGGGCACCTGGCCCTGTTCGTCGTCGCCGCCCGCGTCGCCGGGGTCGGCGCGCCGGTGTGGCAGCTGGTGCCCCTGATGGTCCTCGCGCTGCTCGCGATGGGCCTCCCCCTCAACGTCGGCGGCTTCGGCCCGCGCGAGGGCGTCTGCGCCCTGCTCTTCGGCGCGGCCGGTCTGGGAGCCGCCCAAGGTGTCACCGTCGCCGTGGTCTACGGCGTGCTCACGCTCGTCGCGAGCCTGCCTGGCGCCGGTGTCCTGTTCGTCCGGAGTGTCGCCGGGTTCCGCGAGACCCGCGCTCCGCACACCGGTGTCGTGCCCGCTCCGCGCACGGCGGCCGACACCGGGATCGAATCGGAAGTGGGGTTGAAGTCATGACCGCAAGTGACGTCAGTGATCTTGCCGGGGGTCTGCCGCGCCGGGCCGTGGTCGAGCGGGTCGTCGAAACCCGGCTGCCGACCCGGCACGGGACCTTCCGCGCGTTCGGGTACCTCGACCGCACCGGCACCGAGCAGGTCGCGCTGGTCTACGGCGACGTCGCCCCGCTCGGTGCGCTGGTCCGGGTGCACAGCGAATGCCTGACCGGCGACGTCTTCGGCTCGACGCACTGCGAGTGCGGCGACCAGCTGGCGGTGGCGCTGGACCGGATCGTCGAGGAGGGCTCGGGCGTGCTCGTCTACGTCCAGGGCCACGAGGGCCGCGGGATCGGCCTGCTCGCGAAGCTCGAGGCGATGCGCCTGCAGCAGGACGAGGGCCTCGACACGGTCGACGCGAACGTGGCGCAGGGCCTGCCGGTCGACGCCCGCGACTACCACGCGGCGGCGGGCATCCTGACCGACCTCGGCGTCCGCTCGGTGCGCCTGCTGTCGAACAACCCGGCGAAGGTCGAACAGCTCACGCGCTACGGAATCCGGATCAGCGAGCAGGTGCCGCTGCTGGTTCCGCCGAATCCGGAGAACCTGCGGTACCTGCGGACGAAGGCCGAGCGGATGGCCCACCTGCTGCCGCACCTGGGCCAGGCGTTCTCAGGCGCCTAGCACCTCGAGCACCCCGGCGAAGCGCTGGACCAGCGTGTCCAGCACGACGTGCCCCTTGGCCGCGCTCGCCAGCGAAGGACGGCCGACCACCCCCGACTCCGTGTAGGCCCGCAGGCCCAGTGTCAGCAGGTGCTCCCGGTCGGTGACGTGGTCGGCCGTTTCGTGTCCGGGCCGGACCAGGTGCGGGTGGGCGTGCAGCAGGATCGACGTCTCCAGCTCGCCCGCGTGCATGTCGTCGTCCAGTGACGTCCGCAGGCCGGCCGCGGTGTGCGCCGCCTGCCAGTCCGCGACCCCCGGGAACAGCGCCATCGCGCCCGCCGCCTCCTGGACCACATTGGACAGTACGTAGTTGCCGCCGTGCCCGTTGACCAGCACGAGCCGGTCCACCCCGGACGCTTTCAGGGACGCGGCGACATCGGTGACCACGGCGTGCAGCGTGCGCGCCGAAATGCTCACCGTGCCGGCCCAGCCCGCGTGCTCGTGCGAGCACGAGATCGTGATCGGCGGCAGGTGGAGGACGGGGTACGCCTCGGCCACCGCGCCGGCGAGGGTGGCCGCGATCACCGTGTCGGTCGCCAGCGGGAGGTGCGCGCCGTGCTGCTCGAAGCTGCCGACCGGGAGCACCGCGACCGACGCCCGCCGCTCCTGCTCGTCGGCGGTGGTGGCGAGCGGGAACAGATCGGTCATGCGCGCGTCCCTTCTCTATGTTGGTGGCATGACCGAGCATGCCGCACTACTGGACGTCGCGCGCGAGGCCGTGGCGAAGGCGACGGAGATCGTCAGGTCGCGCCCGAGTTTTTCCGTTTCCGCGAAAGGCGATCGCGATCTGGTGACCGACGTCGACACCGCGGTCGAGGACGCGCTGCGGGAGTTCCTCACCGCCGAGACGCCGGAGATCGGGATCCTCGGCGAGGAGCGCGGCCGCAGCGGGGACGGCGGCGGCCGCTGGTGGGCGCTCGACCCCATCGACGGGACCGCCAACTTCGCCCGCGGAATTCCGCTCTGCGGGATTTCCCTGGCGCTGGTGGACGGCGAGCACAGCACGGTCGCCGCGATCACGCTGCCGTACCTCGGCGTCACCTACACCGCAGCGCGCGGCGAAGGCGCCTTCGCGAACGGAGAGCGCGTCGGCGCTTCCACCGCGACGGAATTGTCCGACGCGATGATCGCCGTCGGGGACTTCGCGATCGGCGAGCTCGCCGAGGAGAAGAACCGCGCGCGGCTGACGCTGCTGTCGGACCTCGGCGCGCGGGCGCAGAAGATCCGGATGCTCGGCACGGCGGCCATCGACCTCGCCTGGGTGGCGGACGGAAAGCTCGACGCCGCACTGATCCTGTCCAACAACCCGTGGGACACCATGGCCGGCGTGCTGCTCGTGCGGGAGGCCGGCGGTGTCGTCGTCGACCGCGACGGCAGCGAGCACACGGTCGGTTCCGAGGCGACGATCGCCGTCGGCGCCGGGCTGCGCAAGGAGATCGTGGACGCACTTGATCGGGCGTACGGGGTTGTTCGTTAGGATTCCTGGGTACACCGTGGGCGGCGCCACAGCGCTCTTTTGCGCTGTCCGCGCAAGGTTTTCGGTTACGTTGGTACCGGTCGGCCGCGCAGGCTGGCATGCTGACCGGATCTCGTCGGCCACTTCGGAGAATGGTGGATGCTCGTGGAAAGTCGCCGGATCCGCGATCGGTACCGGCTGCTCGAGCCGATCGGCGGCGGCGCGATGGGCACGGTGTGGCGGGCCCAGGACGAAAAGCTCGACCGCACCGTGGCGATCAAGGAACTCCTGCTGCCGCACGACCACGACGAGCAACGCACCCAGGAGGCGAAGAACCGCGCGATGCGCGAGGCGCGGATCGCCGCCCGGCTCCAGCATTCCCACGCGATCACCGTGTTCGCCGTCCTCGAGGAGGAGGACCGGCCGTGGCTGGTGATGGAGTACCTGCCGTCGAAGAGCTTGGCACTGGTGCTCGGCGAGGAGCCGGCCACGGTGGACGACGCCATCCGCGTCGGCGTGCAGATCAGCTCGGCGCTGGCCGGCGCGCACCGCGCCGGGGTGGTGCACCGCGACGTGAAGCCGGCCAACATCCTGGTTTCCGAGGACGGCACGGCGAAGATCACCGACTTCGGCATCTCGCGCGCGATCGGTGACGTCAAGCTGACGGCCACCGGGGAGATCGCCGGAACGCCCGCGTACCTCGCGCCCGAAGTGGCCCGCGGCGAAGACGCGGACTTCGCCGCCGACGTCTTCTCGCTCGGGGCCACGCTGTACGCCGCCGTCGAGGGACAGTCGCCGTACGGCACCGCCGACAACCCGATCGCCTTGCTCTACAAGGCCTCCAGCGGCGAGATCGTGCCGCCGGAGAAGGCGGGCCGGCTGACGCCGCTGCTGCTGCGGATGCTGGCCTCCGAGCCGGCCGAGCGCCCGTCGATGGACGAAGTCGAGCAGGAGCTGCTGGCGCTCCTGCCGGACGCGGAGCCCGGCGATTCGGTGCTCGCGGCGACGGTGCCGGAAACCGAGCTCCCCGCTGTCCCGACCGTGCCGGCCGCCGTCTCCGTGCCCGCGGGCGAGGTCACCACGGTGTCGCCGGGCGCGCGCAAGGGCCTGATCGCCGTCGGGGCGGGCGCGGCGCTGCTGTGCGTGGCGGTCGTCGTGGCGATCCTGCTGGTCGTGCGGCAGCGGGCGCCGCAGGACAACAACGTGGCCGCACCGCCGTCGCAGACGCCGTCCACCTCGGCGTCCGCGACTCCCTCGACGCAGCCGTCGACGCCTGCGCCCTCTTCGCCACCGACGTCGGCGACCTCGGCGCCGTCGACCGCGCCGACCTCGCAGACGGTTTCGACGGTGTCCTCGTCGAAGACGGCGGCGCAGGCGCTGAGCGACTACTACTCGCTGCTCCCGGGCAATCCGCAGGCGGCGTGGAACCTGCTCACGGACAAGTTCCGGGCCTCGCGCAACCAGACGTACGAGAGGTACAAGAACTTCTGGGGCCAGTACCGGGTGGTGCAGGCGACCAGCGTCAAGGAGGTCGGGCCCAACCGGGTCACCGCGCACGTCACCTACGACGGCGGCAACCCCGAGAACGACACCTTCACGCTCGTCCAGGACAACGGCGTCTGGAAGATTGACTCGCAGAGCTGAACCTTCGCGGGCCGGGGTGCGTGTGACGTATGAGCCGTCACCGCCGTCGATCCACGCTGGAGGTAGCCGTGTCTGTTTCCGAACCCGACCTGCTCCGGCGTGCGCGATGAGGCCCGCCGACCCGATGGTGTTCATCCTCCCGGCCGCGCCGCCGGGCAGCGACACCTACGACAAGCGGATGTGCCAGAACCTGCCCGCCGTCGGGCAGCCGGTGCTGGAGCTGCCGATCGCCGGCGACTGGCCGGAGCCGGACGCGACGTCGAGACGGAGACTGGCGCGGTCGCTCGCCGCGCTGCCGGACCGGACGGTCGTGCTGCTCGACGGCATGATCGCCTCCGGCGTCCCCGAGATCGTCGTCCCGCACGCGCGGCGGCTGCGCCTGGCCGTGCTGGTGCACCAGGCCCTGGCCGACGAGCCGGGGCTCGCCCCGGCGCACGCCGCGGAGCTCGACGCGTGCGAGCGCGAGACGCTGCGGATGGCCGGGATGGTCGTCGCGACCAGCCCGTGGCTCGCCCGCCTGCTGATCGACCGCCACGACCTGGACCCGGGCCGCGTCTACGTCGCCAAGCCAGGAACCGACGCGGCCCCGCTCGCGGCGGGCGCGGACGGCGTGTCCCGGCTGCTCTGCGTGGGCGAGGTGACCCACCGCAACGGCCACGACGTGCTGGTCCAGGCCCTCGGCGAGGTCGACCACCTGGCCCTGTCGTGCGTGTTCGCCGGTTCGCTGGAGGCGGACCCGGCGTACGTCGCCGAGCTCGGCTGGTCGATCGAGCGGCTCGGCCTCGGCAACCGCATCACGCTCGCGGGCGACGCGGTCGACCTCGGCGCGGCGTACAACGCGGCGGACCTGCTGGTCATCCCGGCCCGCGCGGCGACGTCGGGCATGTTCGTGGCCCAGGCGCTGGCCAGGGGCATCCCGGTGCTGGCCGCCGAGGTGGGCGGGGTGTACGACGCACTGGGCGTCGACGCCGACGGCGAGATGCCGGGCCTGCTCGTCGAGCCGGACGACCCGTTCGCACTGGCCGACGCGCTGCACCGCTGGTACGCGGACCCGGAGTTGAGAAGGTCCCTGCGCACGGCGGCGCTGGGCCGGGGCAGCGCGCTGGAGGAGTGGGACGTGGCGGCCCGCCGCCTGACGCACGTCCTGTCGCGGCTGGCGTCCGAACCGCGGATCGTCGCCTGACGGCCTTGCCGGGGTGCTGAGATTCCAGCCTTCGCCCTGACTTGGCGGAACGGTTCGCCGGAGCACCGGCGAACCGGACCGTCACGCCAGGGTGAGCGCGTAGACCTCCACCCGCGGGTCGTTCGGCAGGCTCACCGACTGCACGGTCTTCCCGCCGTCCAGCCCGGCCGAAATCCCGAACAACCGGACCGGCGGCCCGTCGATCCCGCTGCCGGCCTTGATCCGGTGCGGCATCTCGAGCAGCACCGGACTGCCGGACCCCGCCCAGTCGCCGAAGGTCACGGCCAGGTCGGCGCTCGTGCCGTCGGTGTAGTGCGCCGTCAGCGTCGTCGACACCGGCCCGTTGTGCGACGCCCCGACCAGCTTCAACGCCCCGTGCTGCCCGGCGGGGAGCAGCAGCGACTGCCCGCGGGCCTCCACGAAGTTGGGTGACGTCCCCGAAGCGTCCGGCGCCGCGTACGTGACGCCGTCCCAGACCACCGGCCCCGCCGCCGGGAGCAGCGAAGCGTCGTAGCTCCAGCCGCCGCCGTCGAAATTGCCTTCCGTGGACGCGGCCACGGTCGCCGTGCCGTCGTGGTTGCGGTCGCGGCCCAAGTCCACCGCGCACTGCGGGCCCGGCGACACGCACGCCGACGGCGTGCGGACCTCGATCGTCGCCGAGCGGGTCACCGTGTTCGCGCCCAAGCCCGACACCGTCACCTGCACCGGGTAGGTCCCGAGAGCCGCGCCCACCGGCACATTCACCGTGATCGGCACCGTCCGCTGCACCGGCAGCCGTCCGGACCAGATCAACTCCCACGGCTGGACCAGGGTCTTCCACGGCGCCGTGACCGAGACCGTCACCGGCTGCACCACCGGGTTCTGGGCCACCACGTCCAGGTCGAGGTGGACCTGCTGCGCGGTGCCGGACGGGATCACCACGGACGTCTGCCGCAGCGAAGCGTCGACGTGCCGCCGCTGGTCACCCGGCGCGTTGTTCACCGAAGGCGGGGCCGCGGACGGCGAGGTTCCCCACGAAGACGGCCGGGACCCGAGCTGGTGCGCGAGCGTGCCGCCGTGCGCCAGCGAAGCCCAGTCCAGGGACGTCTGCCGGACGTCCCGGCCGTTGAGCGACACGCGCTGGATGTACCGGTTCGCGTCGCTCGCGCCCGGCGCCGACACCGTGAGCGTCCCGCCCTGCGCGGAGCCGTACTGTCCGATCCGGACGGTCGCCGACTCGAACTGCGGGCTCGACAGCGCGAGGAAGTTCGCGCCGCTCATCGTCGGGTACAGGCCGAGCGACGAGAAGACGTACCAGGCCGACATGGTGCCGAGGTCGTCGTTGCCGGTCATGCCGTCGGGGCCGGTGGTGAACAACGTCATCGCCGCGCGGACGACGGTCGCCGTCTTCGCCGGCGCGCCGACCCAGTTGTACGTGTAGGGGGCGAGCAGGTCGGGCTCGTTGTTCGGGTTGTAGGTGGACTTGCCGTAGTAGTCGTACGGGCTGGCGATCCAGTCCTTCCGCGCGGTGCCGGCGGGATCGGCCAGCAGCTTGTCGTAGGCGAAGAAGGAATCAAGCCGCTTCTCCGTCGACGTCCGGCCGCCCATCAGCGAGACGAGCCCGGCCGGGTCCTGCGGCACGAGCCACTGGTACTGGTAGGCGCCGCCTTCGTGGAACTGGTGGCCGGCGTCGACCGGGTTGTACGGCGCGAGGAAGGTGCCCTCGGTCGTGCGCGGGCGGAACTGCTGCGTCGACGAGTCCCAGAGATTCTTGTACCACTGACCGCGGTCGGCGAACATCTTCGCGTCGGCGCCGTGGCCCAGCCCGCGGGCCATCAACGCCAGCGCCGCATCGGCCGCCGAGTACTCCATGGTCGCCGACGCCGGGTGCTCGCAGTCGTTGTCGCCGCCCTTGGCCGCGCAGTCCTTGCCGAGCTCCAGCCCGCTCGGGATGTACCCACGCTCGTTGTAGTAGTTGACGCCGGAGCGGCCGTTGTACGGCGAATCGGCGGGCGGCGTGCTCGTCGCGTTCTTCTTGAGCAGCGCGTACGCCTCTTCCTCGTGCCCGGCGAGCAGGCCCTTCGACCACGCCTCGACGAGGAACGGCGTCACCGGGTCGCCGGTCATGATGTTCGTTTCGCTCTCGGCCAGCGCCCACCGCGGCAGCCACCCGCCGTCGCGCCCGATGGCGACGACCGACAGGGCGACGTCCCGCGCGACCTGCGGTTCCAGCATTTCGAGGAGCTGGTTCTGCGGCCGGTAGGTGTCCCACAGCGAGAAGTTCTGGTACGGCGTGTAGCCGCTCGCGGTGTGCACCTTGCCGTCGAAGCCGGTGTACGCGCCGTCGGTGTCGCCGGCCAGGTTCGGGTGCAGCTGAGCGTGGTAGAGCGCGGTGTAGAACGCCGTCTGCCGCTCGGTGGTGCCGCCGGCGATCTTGATCGCGCCGAGCCGGTCCACCCACTGCTGGTGCAGCGCGGTCTTCGTGGCGTCGAAGTCGAAGTCCTTGGTCTCCGCGGCGAGGTTCTTTCGCGCGCCGTCGAGACCGGTGTAGGACAGGCCGACCTTGAGCACGACGTCGTGGTCGGTGGTCGCGTCGAAGCTCGCCCAGGCGCCGTTGCCGCCGGTGCCCGCGGCGTCGCGGCTGCCGGGCGTGCGCGTCGAATCGCGCCAGGTGCCGAACGAGCTGAACGGCCGGTCGAAGGTGGCGGTGAAGTAGACGGTGTGTTCGTCGTGCCCGGCGCAGAAGCCGCCGGCTTTCACCCGCCCTTCGAGCGTCCGGTCGCCGACGACGTGGATCTCGGAGTCCTTGACGGACTGGTTGGCCTGACCGGTGTTGAACAGGACGTTCGCCGCGCCGGTCGACGGAAAGGTGTAGCGCTGCCAGCCGGTGCGCGCGGTCGCCGTCAGTTCCGCGTCGATGCCGTACTTCTTGAGGCCGACGCGGTAGTAGCCGGGCTCGGCGTGCTCGTCGTCGTGGCTGTATCCGGACCGGTAGGCGTTCTTGTCAACGTTGTCCACGGCGCCGGTGGTCGGCATGATCGGCAGCTCGCCCATCACGCCGCAGCCGACGCCGGACAGGTGCGTCTGGCTGAAGCCGTAGATCGCGTTCTGCAGGTAGTCGTAGCCGCCCTGCCCGCCGGTGTCCGGGCTGACCTGCACCATTCCGAAGGGCGCACTGGCGCCCGGGAACGTGTTCCCGAAGTTCTGCGTGCCGACGAACGGGTTGACCAGGCTCACCGGATCGACCGGCACGGCGGCGGCCGCGGTGGCCTGGGTCGAGGCGGCGACCACGAGCACGGCGGCCGCGGCGGCGATCAGTGGTCTGCTTGGCGACCCCATGGGGCGCGCACCTCCCAGGTGACAACGTTGTCAGAAGCGGACTGTCCAGCAGCTTTTCACATCGGGGGGCATTTGAGAAGGCGGCAAGCAGGTCAAGCCGTTGTCATCGCTTGCCGGAGCAGCCGGGCGGCGGCTTCGACGCCGGAGTCGGCGAGGTTGCCGTAGCCGAGGACGAGCGCGGGCTCGCCCGGCGCCGCCCGGTAGCCGTCGAGATCGGCCACCTTGACGCCGGCTGCCTTCGCCCTCCGGACGACGGCCGCGGCGTCCCGGTCGAGGTGGAGCAGGAGGTGCAGCCCGGCGGCGGCCCCGGAGAGCCGCGCGGGCCCGAGCGCGGCGACGAGCCGGTCGCGCCGGGCGCGGTACCGCAGCCGGGCGCCGCGCAGGTACCGGTCGTAGCCGCCGCTTTCGACGAAGCCGGCGAGCGCGAGCTGGTCGACCACGGGTGGCGGGTGCGCCCGAACTGTCCACTGTGGAGGCAGGACGGCCCAGCCGAGGCCGAGCGCGGGGCTGAGCGTCTTGCTCACCGACCCGAAGAGCGCGACCCGCGCCGGGTCGGTGCCCTGGACGGTGCCGACGGGCCGCCGGTCGTACCGGAACTCGGCGTCGTAGTCGTCTTCGAGGATCAGCCCGTCGACGTCGCGCGCCCAGCCGAGGAGCTCGGCCCTCCGCCGTGGCGAGAGGACGGAGCCGGTGGGGAACTGGTGCGCGGGCGTGACGAGCACGGCGCGGACGCCCGCCGGAATGCGCCCGACGTCGATGCCCTCGTCGTCGACCGGCACCGGGTCGACGGTCATCCCGGCGCTCTCGGCCGCCCGCCACAACCGCGTCCACCCGGGATCTTCGACGGCCAGGCGCGTGCTGCCGCGCTCGACCAGGGCGCGGCACACGCCGGCCACGCCGTCGGTGACGCCGCCGCAGACCAGCACGGTGCCGGGCGCGGCGCCGCGGACGCGCCGGAGGTAGTCGCCCAGGACCTGCCGCAGCCGGGGGTGGCCGCCCGGCTCGGGCAGTCCGAAGTCCGGGTGCGGTGTGGTCGCCAGGACTTCGCGCACCGCTTCGGCCCACGGCCGGCGGGGAAAGTTCCGCAGGTCCGGCAGGCCCGGAGCGAGGTCGTACCGCGGCGGGGCCGCGCGCGCCGGTTCCGCCGCCGCCACCGCGTCACCCACCCGCCGGATCCGGGTGGCCGATCCGGTGTGCCCGGCCAGGTACCCCTCGGCGACGAGCTGGGCGTACGCCTGCGTGACGACCCACCGTGAGCACCCGAGGTCGGCGGCGAGCCGGCGGCTCGGCGGGACAGTGCCGTCCAAGACGCCCTCCCGGATCGCCTTGCGCAAGGCCCTGGCCAGCTGTTCGTGCTTCGGACCCGGCCCGGCCGGCTCCAGCAGCACGCCCCAATCGGTCTGTGATCCCGCCACGGTGTTGGACTGTAGTACCGGACCGATCCGGGCTTAGCGTGGTCGGCATGAAGAAGGTGGAACTGGGCCGGACCGGCCGGCGGGTGAGCCAGGTGTCGCTGGGCTGCATGACGATGGGCACGTCGACCGACGAGCCGACGTCGGCCCGCATCCTGGACGCGTACCTCGACGCGGGCGGCGACTTCCTGGACACGGCGAACTGCTACGCGTGGTGGGCGCCGGACGCCACGGGCGGCGAAAGCGAAGCACTCCTCGGCCGTCTCTTGCGGGGCCGCCGCGACCGGGTCTTCCTGGCCACGAAGGTGTCGGCGGGGATCACGGACCTCCCGGCGGCCCGCGCGGCCCGGCACGCGGACGGCACGGTGGACTGGGACGCGGTGGAGCGCACGTTCGAGGGCGCGGGTGCCGCGGTGATCGAGCGCGAGGTCGAAGCGAGCCTGCGGCGGCTGGGCACCGGCCACATCGACCTCTACTACGTCCACGTGGACGACCGCCGCGTTCCGCTCGAGGAGACCCTGTCCGCTTTGGACGGACTGGTCCGCGCCGGCAAGGTGCGGCACATCGGCTGGAGCAACGTCCGCACCTGGCGCCTGGAGCGCATCCGGACCTTGGCGCTGGCCAACGGGTGGGCTTCCCCGGTGGCCGTGCAGGTCCAGCACTCCTACCTCCGCCCCGCGGCGGGCGTCGAAGCGGCGTCGATCGCGAGCGGCGAGCTACTGGACTGGCTGGCCGCGCATCCGGACGTCTCGCTGGCGGCGTATTCCTCGCTGCTGCGCGGGATCTACGACGACGCCGCCTACCGCGAGTCCACGCCGGTGTGGCGCTCCTACGCGGGTCCGGACGCCGAAGCGCGCCTGACCGCGGTGGCCAAGGTGGCGGCCGAACTCGGTGCCACGGGCAACCAGGTGGCGTTGGCGTGGTTGCTGCACCACGGCGTCATCCCGCTGATCGGACCGCGGACCTGGGCGCACTACGAGTCGATCGCGCCGGCCTTCACACTGGAGCTGCCGGAGGAATTGCTGTCCTTCTTGGACAACGCGTAGGCGGTGGCGAGCAGCGCGGCGACGCTCGGCTTGCGCTCGTCGCGCCGCCGCCACGTCATGGTGAGGTCGGTGGCCGCCCCGGCCAGCGGAACGGCGACCGCGCCCGCGTGCTCGACGAGGGCGGGCACGATCCCGCACCCCAGGCCGGCGGCCACGCACCGCGCGAGGGCGGCGAGGCTGCCGACTTCCGCTTCGACGACGGGGCCGTCGATCCGGTCCAGCATCTCCCGGAAGCCGCAGCCGTTGGGTGTCGCGAGGAAGCCGACACCGTCGAGGTCGCCGGGCCGGATTTCGTCCTTCGGCGCCAGCGGATGGCCGGGCGGGACGATGACGACGAGCGGTTCGGTGCCCAGCGACGCACTGGCGAGCGCCGGATCGGCGGGCGGCTCGCCGAAGGTGAAGCAAACGTCCATTTCGGACTGTTGCACGGCTTGGTAGAGCTCGCCGCGGCTGCCTTCTTCCAGCCTGATCCGCACGCGCGGCCACCGCGTCCGGTATTCGCCGAAGAGGGCCGGGATCCGTTGCGCGCACAGCGTTTCCAGTGCGCCGATGGTCAGGTCGCCGTCCGGTTCACCGCGTTCCTCGTCGACCGCGGCCCGGGCTTCCTCGACGAGTTCCAGCACCTGGTCCGCGTAGCCGACGAGCCGTTCTCCGGCGCCGGTGAGCCGCAGCCGCCGCCCGCGTTCGAACAGCTTCGAGCCGAGTTCGGCTTCGAGGGTCTGGATCTGTTCGGTGACGCTGGATTGCGCGTAGTGCAGCTCGGCGGCGGCGTGGGTGAAGTTGAGCGTCCGCGCGACGGCGCGGAAGGTGCGCAGGTGGCGCAGTTCCATGGCATCCCCCATCGGCGTTCCCGATAGCCGTCATCGTAACCGCCTGCTTCCGCCGAGATCACCGAGCGGTCACGCTTTCGGGGTGGCAAGACTCCTCGCCGGCCTTTCGCTGGGCTACTTCCTGGTCATGCTGGACACGACGATCGTGACGGTCGCGCTCCCGGCTCTCTCGCCGTCTTTGCCGGCACAGCAATGGATTTCGAACGGCTACACGCTGACGTTCGCGGCGTTCCTGCTGACGGCGGGGGCGTGGTCGGACCGCTTCGGCGCCCGCCGGGTGTTCTCGGCCGGCCTGGTCTCGTTCGCGGCGCTGTCCGGTTTGTCGGCGCTGTCGTTCGCGACGCCGTTGCTGATCGCCCTCCGCGCCCTGCTGGGCGTGGCGGGCGCGCTGCTGGTCCCGTCATCGCTGTCCCTGATCGCGGCGGCCTACCCGGTGCCTGCCGCGCGGGCGAAGGCGATGGGGGTGTGGGCCGCGGTGAGCGGAACCGGCTTGGTGGCGGGGCCGCTCCTGGGTGGTCTCCTGACGGAGGCGTTCGGCTGGCGGGCGATCTTCCTGGTCAACGTCCCGGTGGCGGCGGTCGCCTGGGCGCTGTCCCGATCGGCCCCACTGAGCCCGGCCAGGCCCGGTCGCATCGACGTCGTGGGCCAGCTCTCAGCCGTAGTCGCTTTGTCGACACTGACGTACGCCCTGATCGAGCGCTCGTGGGGCGCGTTGCTGCTCTCCGCGGTCGCGGCCGCGGTGTTCGTGCGCTCCCAGCGCCACCCGGAGGCGATGCTCCCGGCCCGCTTGTTCCGCAAACGCGCGTTCCCGCTCGGGCTGGCGGCGGGCGCGATCGTGAACTTCGGGTTGTCCGGAGTACTGTTCGTGCTTTCCCTGTATTTCCAGGAAAACCGCGGTTACCCGCCATCGGCGACGGGCCTGGCCTTTCTCCCGCTGACGATCCCGACGGCGTTCAACCCGATTTTCACCGGCCGGTTGGTGGCCCGTTCCGGGCCCCGGGTTCCGGCGGTCTCGGGCTTCCTGCTGATGTCCGCGGGCACGCTGGTCCAGGCGTGGTCAACCTCGCCCGCCATCTCGGCGGTCGCGCTGGCACTGCTGGGCTTCGGCGTCTCACTGGCCATCCCCTCACTGCTGGCGGCGGTGGTCACGGCGGCCCCGCCCGAGCTGACCGGCGTCGCCGGCGGGGCGTTGAACGCATCCCGCCAGACGGGCGCGGCTCTCGGAGTGGCAATCCTGGGCGCGCTGCTGACCGGCACAACGGCGTCGATCGCACTGCTCACGGCGGCGGGCGTGCTCCTGGCCGGAGCGCTGGTCGTCGCCGCGATCCCGGCGGCTCGGCTGGTGCGGGAAAGCTGAGCCGAAACTGCTCTCTTTCGGTTATCCTTGGATCCGGGAATTCTCCGAAGCACTCGGAGAAAAAATCACCGTTCCCGGGGAGGATTGGTCATGGTGAAGAAGCTGGCCGGAATTGCCGGCCCGGCGCTGGCGATCTGCGCGCTCGCCGCGCTGCCGCTGATCGGCGCCACTACCGCGTACGCCAACGCCGGGGTGTCGGCCGCCGTAGTCACCCCGACGCCCACCCCCGACGGCAACCCCTGGCACGGCTGAAGCCTGAAGCTGTGCGCAAGTTTCGGGTGGGCTCGGTGGCTCGGCTGTCGGGTCGACTGGCTGATCTCGACGTCCCGGCGGGTGCTAGGGTGCGGTGTAGGCCCTCGTAGCTCAGGGGATAGAGCACGGCTCTCCTAAAGCCGGTGTCGCAGGTTCGAATCCTGCCGGGGGCACAAAGTCCCTGGTCGGGGCGATGACCAGGGGCTTCGCGCTGGGTCGGCCCGTGCTTGACCCTCTTCTTCGGGAAGCCCGATCTTCGGACGCTCAGCCAGCGCGAACGAAATCGTGGCCGGGTAAGCACGTCGATTTTCGGTGGTGCCCGTGTGTGCTGTTTCAGTGGTGAACGGCGAGCCGCCAGAGCGACGTGACTTCGGCCGCGCGCGCGGCGTGCAACGGATCGTCCGGATCGGATGCGCGCGGGTGGCGCGGCCGCGTGTCGGTCTTCCCCACCACCGTCAGCCCGGCCGCGTCGATCGCTTCGAGGATATCGGCGCGGGACCGCAACCCGAGGTGCTCGGCGAGGTCCGACAGCACCAGCCATCCCTCGCCGCCGGGCTCGAGGTGCTTGCCCAGCCGGTCCAGGTATCCGCGGAGCATCCGGCTGCCCGGGTCGTACACCGCGTGCTCGATCGGCGAGGTCGGCTTGGCTGGCAGCCACGGCGGATTGCAGACGACCAGGGGTGCCTCGCCGGGTGGGAACAGGTCCGTCCGCACGAACCGCACGCGATCGGCGAACCCGAGCCGGTCGAGGTTGTCCCGCGCGCAGTCCAGTGCCCGCTGGTCCAGATCCGTGGCCACGACGGAGTCCACCCCGCGGGCGAGCAGCACCGCGGCGAGCACCCCGGAGCCGGTCCCGATGTCGAACGCGAGCCTGCTCGACGGGAGCGGCGCCGCCGCCACGAGGTCGACGTACTCGCCGCGGGCCGGTGAGAACACCCCGTAGTGCGGGTGGATCCGAGCGCCGAGCCCGGGCACCTCGACACCCTTGTGCCGCCACTCGTGCGCGCCGATCACGCCGAGCAGTTCGCGCAGCGACACGACCGATGGCCCCTCCGCCGGGCCGTAGGCCTCCGTGCACGCCTCCCGCACGTCCGGCGCCCGGCGCAGGGGGACGACGTGCCCGGGGTCGACGGGCACGAGCAGCCTGCCCAGCAGCTGGGCCTGCCGGGCCTGCCGTTGGCGGTGCAGGTGGAACGCCTCGGTGGCGTTCTTCGCCGGACGTCGCTTGCCCGCCCGCTCGATCCTCCGGTCGACCGCCTTCAGCAGCTGCCGCGCGTTCTGGAAGTCCCCGCGCCACAACACGGCCTTGCCCTCGACGGCCAGGCGGTAGGCCTCGTCGGCGGTGAGTTCGTCGTCGGCGACGACGATCTCGGCCGGCGGCGGCGCGTTGTTCTCCGACCGCCACTCGGCGGTCAGCTCCTCGTCGCCCTCGACCCAGCGGACGAACATGATTTCCCCCTAGACCACGGTTTTCCCGGCGGGCACGCCCACCACGTCGGGAACGAGTTCATCACGGACCGGCGCCGTCCGCAGGAGCAGGGCGGCTGGTACCGCCATGAAGACGAGCCCCAGGTGAACGCCGTGCCGAACGAGTCGGCGGCGGCCGCGCCGGTGAATGTCCACTCTGGACGTACTCGACAGCGGGACGCGGCCGGAAACCCTTGCCGCGACCCGCACTTCCGCGAGCCGGGTCAGCGGGTCAGCTCGCCGGTCAGGTAGCCGCAGCGCGTGATGCCGTCGGTGAAGCCGTCACCGGGGGTCGCGAACTCGGCCCCAGCGGCGTGCCCAGCGAAAGCGCGCAGTCGCCGGGCGACCGGAAGCCGACGCGCCGGCCGGACCCGCGCAGCAAGCCGGCGGTGTCCTCCCGCGGTTCGGCGTTCCATCTCCCGGATCGGCACGCCGAGGGTGTCGCTCGTCGCGGAGGGTCGCGATGACGTCCGGCGGCATGAGCAGGAGGGGCACGGATGGCGTAGCCCGACTCTCGTCGTCACCCAGGTGAGTGGTTCTCACGCCGCTCCCACAGCGCGGATACACCCTGGCGCACCGCCCACCGCACCTGACCTGGACGGACCAGTGCCTCACCTGGTCGTGTCTGGTTTCGAACTGCTGAACAACAGTAGGTAACCTTCGTTAACGGGACGCGGGGAGCCGCTCCCACCGGCTGTTGCGGAGGGCTTCGTTGATCAAGCTCATGTTCGCCGACGACGAGGAACTGGTGCGCTCGGGGTTGCGCGCGATGATGTCCGGGGCCCAGGACATCGAGATCGTGGGCGAGGCGAGCGACGGCAGATCCGCGGTGGAGGTCGCCCGGCGGTACCACCCCGACGTTGCCCTGCTCGACATCAAGATGCGCGCCCCTGACGACGGCATTCGCGCGCTCCGGGCCATCCTCGCCCTCCCCGATCCGCCCACCGTGGCCATGCTGACCACCTTCGACATCGATGAATACGTCAGCCTCGCGCTGCGGCTCGGTGCCAACGGCTTCCTCCTCAAGGACATCGACCCCGCCGCCTTGCTGAGGGCCGTGCGGGATCTGAGCCGGGGTGGGGCCGTCCTGGATCCGGGGGTGGCCGCGCGGATGGTCCAGTCGCACCGGGACGAACAACGCGCTGCTCAGCCCGCCCGGAAGCTGCTCGCGTCTCTGTCCGAACGGGAACGTGAGGTCGTCGCCCTCATCGGGCAGGGCCTGTCCAACGCCGAGATCGGCGGGCGGCTGCACCTGTCCGAAGCCACCGTCAAGGGGTACGTCTCCGCGGTGCTCTCCAAGATCGGTGCGGCCAACCGGGTGCAGGCCGCGCTGCTGGCCTACCGCGGTGGGCTGCTCGACCAATAGAACATGCTGCTCACGGCGCTGGAGTTCGTCGGGCTCGTCGCCTTCGCCGCCTCCGGGGCGCTCGCCGCGGTGCGGGCCCGGCTCGATGTCTTCGGTGTCGTCGTGGTCGGGCTCACCACCGCGCTCGGCGGCGGCGTCATCCGGGACGTCCTGCTCGGCATCCACCCGCCCACGACGCTGCGGAACTGGTCCTACCTCGCCGTCTGCGCCGGGACCGCCTTGGTCGTGTTCGTCTTCCACCCGCAGGTCGCGCGGCTGCGGCGTGGCGTTCTGCTGGCGGATGCGCTCGGGCTCGGCGTCTTCGCCACCGCCGGGACGACCATCGCACTCAACGCCGGCGCCACCGTCTACGCCGCGTGTCTGATCGGGATGACGACCGGCATCGGCGGCGGGGCCGTGCGCGATCTGCTGCTCCGGGAAATCCCGCTCGTCCTGCGGAAGGAGATCTACGCCGTGGCCGCGCTGGCGGGCTCGGTGCTGGTCGCCCTCGGTCACTCTGTGCAACTTCCGGAGGGGCTCGTGACCGTCGTCGCGGCCGCTGTCGTGGTTTCCATCAGGGTGGTCGCGCTCTGGCGGCACTGGAACGCGCCGGTCGCGCGCGGTCCCGAGTGAGAAATCCTTTGTGAGTTCTGCGTGTGTTCTTAGGCGGGTCTCAGCACGCTGCGTAAAACTAGCGCCATGCGCATCCTTGTGGTGGACGACGACCGCGCCGTCCGTGAGTCGCTCCGGCGGTCCCTGGAGTTCAACGGCTACCAGGTCCAGCTGGCCAGTGACGGTGCGCAGGCCCTGGAGGCGATCATCGCCGACCGGCCGGACGCGATGGTGCTGGACGTCATGATGCCCCGGCTCGACGGCCTGGAGGTCGCCCGCCGCCTGCGCAGCACCGGTGACGACCTGCCGATCCTGGTGCTCACCGCGCGCGACACCGTCTCCGACCGGGTGTCCGGGCTGGACGCCGGCGCCGACGACTACCTGCCGAAGCCCTTCGCGCTCGAGGAGCTGCTCGCCCGGCTGCGGGCGCTGCTGCGCCGCGCCATCCCCGAAGGCCAGAACGGCCAGGCCTCGGAGGCCCTGGCCTTCGCCGACCTGACCCTCGACCCCGGCACGCGGGAGGTCCGCCGCGGCGGCCGCGAGATCAGCCTGACCCGGACCGAATTCGCTCTGCTGGAACTGTTCCTTTCCTACCCGAAGCACGTCCTCACGCGGGGCCGGATCCTGGAGGAAGTATGGGGTTACGACTTCCCGACGTCGGGCAACGCGCTGGAGGTCTACGTCGGCTACTTGCGCCGCAAGACGGAGGCCGAGGGGGAGCCGAGGCTGATCCACACGGTGCGGGGAGTGGGGTACGTCCTGAGGGAAACCCCGCCGTGACCGAACCCGGCGATCCCCGCGGCACGCGCTGGGGAGCCCGCCGGTTCTCGCTGCGCGGCCGGGTGACGCTGCTCGCCGCCGCCTGCGTCGCCGGCGCTGTCGCGCTGGTGTCGATCGGCGCCTACATGGTCGTGCGCAGCAACCTCTACCAGCAGCTCGACGACAGCTTGCTGGCGCGCGCGCAGGCGGCGGCCAACTCGCCGCAGGTGCAGACCGAGCTGCGGCAGGTGCCCGGCGCGTTCCTGGCCAGCGCCGACCTGCAGATCGGGCAGCTCAACGCGGCGCCCGACGTCCAGCACGCCGTGATGACCTACCCGCTGTCGAGCTCGCCGCCGCCGTTCGGGCAGGACGAGCTGGCCGTCGCGAACGGCGATTCGCCGGAGTCGCTGCGGACGGACTTCCGCTCCGACAGCCGCGTGGTCGCCCTGCCGACCGGGCACGGCGAGGCCATCGTGCTGGCCCAGTCGATGGGCCCGACCAAGCGCACGCTGAACGAGCTCGCGCTGGTGCTCTTCCTGATCGGCGGTGCCGGCATCCTGGTCGCCGCCGCGGCGGGCACCGCGGTGGCCCGCACCGGCCTGCGCCCGGTCGACCGGCTGACGTCGGCCGCCGAGCGCGTCGCCAGGACCGGCGACCTGCGGCCCATCCCGGTCAGCGGCGACGACGAACTCGCGCGGCTCACCCAGACCTTCAACACCATGCTCGGCACGGTCGCGGACTCGCAGGAACGCCAGCGCCAGCTGGTCGCGGACGCGGGGCACGAGCTCCGGACGCCGTTGACGTCGCTGCGCACCAACCTCGAGCTGCTGCTCGCCGCGAGCAAGCCGGGCGCGCCGCCGCTGCGCGACGAGGACCGCGTCGACATCATCGCGGACATCAGCGGCCAGCTCGACGAGCTGACGCAGCTCATCGGCGACCTGGTCGAGCTCGCGCGCCAGGACGAGCCGCGCGAGCGCTTCGAGCGCGTCGAGCTGCTGGAGGTCGTCGAGCGGGCGCTCGACCGGGCGCGGCGGCGCGCGGGCGAGATCAACTTCGACGTCTCGCTGCAGCCGTGGGTGCTCACCGGCGACAACAGCTCGCTCGAGCGCGCGGTGCTGAACCTGCTCGACAACGCGGTCAAGTTCTCGCCGCCCGATGCGACGGTGTGGGTGCGGCTGTACCCGCTCGGCGACGGCACCGCCGTCGTCGAGGTCGCCGACGCCGGGCCGGGCATCGCCGAAGAGGACCTGCCCAAGGTGTTCGACCGCTTCTACCGGTCGTCGGAGGCCCGGACGCTGCCGGGTTCCGGTCTCGGGCTGGCGATCGTGAAGCACGCGGCCGAGCGGCACGGCGGGGCGGTGTACGCCTCGCAGGCACCTGAAGGCGGCGCGTTGATGACGATCCGGCTGCCGGGGGCGCCCGGCTGATCTCGGGCCCGCGGCAGCCAACCGGAATCGCCGTGAGCCGGTCGGCGTTGCCTGCTCGCGGCGGTGGCCGGGCGCGCTCGTTCTCCGGCGTTGTTCGGCTGGGGCCGGGGACGTCCGTTCCTGCCTGCGTCATGACCTGGTGTTTCGAAGTTCACCCTCGGCGGGTCTGCGGATCCCGTGTTTAGTCGTGTAGGATTTTGTGTAATTGGCTGGACGGGACGGAGTGAACGGTGCTGGCGCGTCAGCGACAGGCGGTGATCCTGGAAGAGGCTCGCCGGACCGGTGCGGTCCGTGTGAGCGACCTCGTGACCAGGCTGGGCGTGTCCGACATGACGGTGCGTCGCGACCTCGACGTCCTCGCCGGCCGCGGACTCGTCGAGAAGGTGTACGGCGGCGCCACTTCGGTCGTCGGCAAGAGCACCGACGAACCCGGCTTCGAGGCCAAGTCCGTGCGCCAGCGGGCGCAGAAGGAAGCCATCGCCGAACTCGCCGCGACGCTGATCCGGCCCGGCACCGCGATCGGCATCTCCGCCGGCACCACCACGTGGACGCTGGCGCGCGCGCTCGACGCCATCCCCGGGCTCACCATCGTGACCAACTCGATCCAGGTCGCCGACGTGCTCCGCGGGTCGACGCAGCCGGATCGCACGGTCGTGCTCACCGGCGGGGTGCGGACCCCGTCGGACGCGCTGGTCGGGCCGGTCGCGGTGCACAGCCTGCGGTCGCTGCACCTGGACGCCGTCTTCCTCGGCGTGCACGGGATGTTCGACGGGCCGGGGTTCACGACCCCGAACCTCACCGAGAGCGAGACCGACCGCGCGCTCGTCGAGGCCGGGCGCAAGCTGGTCGTGCTCGCCGACCACACGAAGTGGGGCACCGTCGGGATCTCGACGATCGCCGACCTGGACGAGGCCGACGTCGTCGTCACCGATGACGGAATTTCCGACGAGGCCAAGGAAATACTCGCCGAAAGGGCAGGGGAACTCATGATCGCCGAAACGGCGGAGACGGTCGAGGCCGAAGAAGCGTGAAGCGAACCGTACGACACCTGGCCGACGGCCGGGAGATCATCTACTTCGACCAGCCCGGCGCGCCCGACCGCGTCGCCGAGGACACCCGTGACCTGCCGCCGGTTTCGGCCGCGTCGGAGATCCGGCTGGACCCGCTGACCGGTGAGTGGGTCGCGATGGCCGCGCACCGGCAGACGCGGACCTACAAGCCGCCGGCGGACCTCTGCCCGCTGTGCCCGAGCAAGCCCGGAAAACCGAGCGAGATCCCCGAAAGCGACTACGACGTCGTCGTCTTCGAGAACCGGTTCCCGTCCTTCGCCGAAGATGTCATCGGTGAACCGTCCACTGTGGATGGTTTCGGGCTGGTGCCGGTGCGGCCCGGCCGCGGCCGCTGCGAGGTCGTCTGCTTCACCAGCAACCACGACGGTTCCTTCGCGCAGCTGAGCGCCAAGCAGGTGCGGGCCGTGGTGGACGCGTGGGCGGACCGCACGACCGGGTTGTCCGCGGTGCCCGGCGTCGAGCAGGTCTTCCCGTTCGAGAACCGCGGCGAGGAAATCGGCGTCACGCTGTCGCACCCGCACGGGCAGATCTACGGCTACCCGTTCGTCACCCCGAAGACCGAGCGGATGCTCGAGGTCGCCCGTGCCTACCAGGCCGAACACGGCCGCCCGGTGCTCGGGGACGTGCTCGCCGCCGAACGCAAGTCCGGCGCGCGCGTGGTGACCTCGAGCGAGCACTGGACGGCGTTCGTGCCGCCGGCGGCCCGCTGGCCGGTCCAGGTGCAGATCGTGCCGCACCGGCAGGTCCCGGACATCCCCGCGCTCACCGACGCCGAGCGCGACGACTTCGCCGACGTCTACCTCGACGTGCTGCGCCGCTGCGACGCGCTGTACGACCGGCCGCTGCCGTACATCGCGGCGTGGCATCAGGCGCCGGTGCACCGCGACCGGGAGCTCGGCTGGCTGCACCTGGAGCTGTTCTCCGTGCTGCGGGCGAAGGACAAGCTGAAGTACCTGGCGGGCTCCGAATCGGGCATGGCGGTGTGGATCAACGACGCGACGCCGGAGCAGATCGCGGAACGGCTCCGCGCGGCGGGCTGATCCCGGCATACTCATCTCCGATGCACAGGTTCGGCTCAGGAACCTCTCAGGACCATCGCGCAAGGTGAGGACATGACCGAGAACGACCCCAGCGCGCACGACCCCGCGGCACCGCGGCACCCCGAGACCGGCCGGCAGCCGGCCCAGGGCGGTTGGGCGGGGCACCCGTACGGTGAGCAGGCCCAGCCCGAGACCGGCGGTGCGCCGCAGTACTCCGAGCCGTCCTACCACGCGGTGACCGGGGCCGATCCGGCGTACGGCGGGCAGACCGCGAACCCGTGGTCCGCCCAGGGTGCGCAGATGCCGTCCGGCCCGACCCAGCAGAGCGTCTACCCGCCGCCGAACCCGTACGGGCAGCCCGGCACGTCCGGCTACCCCGTCGCCGCGCCGGAGCCCAAGCGGTCCGGCGGGAAGCTGCTGGCCGGCGTCGCGCTGGTCGCGCTGCTGGTCGGTGGCATCGCGGGCGGGACGGTCGGGTACTTCACCGCCGGGTCGTCCGGCCCGGCCAGCAACGCGCTCGATGCGCCCAAGCCGGCCCAGCAGACGGGCAACGCGCCCGCCGGCTCGGTCGAGGCCGTCGCGAAGAAGCTGTCGCCGAGCGTCGTCGAGCTGCAGGTCAGCGGCCAGCAGGGGGCCGGCGAAGGCTCCGGCTTCGTCATCAGCACCGACGGCTACATCCTGACGAACAACCACGTCGTCGAGGTCGGCGCGAACGGCGGCCAGATCCGGGCGGTGTTCCAGGACGGCAAGAAGGCCGACGCCAAGATCGTCGGCCGCGACCCGACGACCGACATCGCGGTCGTCAAGGTCACCGGCGTCGGCAACCTGACCCCGGTGGAGCTCGGCCGCTCCGACGACCTGCGCGTCGGCCAGTCGGTGGTGGCCATCGGCTCGCCGTTCGAGCTGGCCGGCACGGTCACCTCGGGCATCGTCAGCTCGCTGCACCGGCCGGTGCGCGCGGGCGGCAGCAGCGGCGACCAGACCACGGTGATGGACGCGGTCCAGACCGATGCGGCGATCAACCCGGGCAACTCGGGCGGGCCGCTGGCGAACATGTCCGGCCAGGTCATCGGCATCAACTCCGCGATCTACAGCCCGCAGTCGGCGTCCGGTGGCCAGGGTCAGGGCGCGTCCGAAGGCGGCAACGTCGGCATCGGCTTCGCCATCCCGATCGACCAGGCCCGCCGCACCGCGGACACGATCATCAAGACCGGCCAGGCGGTGCAGACCTACATCGGCGCGGAGGTCAAGGACGCCCCGCAGGGCGGCGCCGAGCTCGGTGCCATCAAGAGCGGCAGCCCGGCGGAGAAGGCCGGCCTGAAGGCGGGCGACGTCGTCACCAAGATCGACGACCGCCCGATCGACTCGGCCGACACGCTGGTCGCGGCGGTCCGCACCCGGGCCCCGGACGAGAAGGCGACGTTCACGCTCGCCGACGGCCGCACGGTCGAGTTGACGTTCGGCGGCCAGCCCGTCCTGCCCAACTGACCCGGTCCAGACGCTCGGCCGCCCTGGCGCGGCCGAGACCAACTTCGGCTCGACCCTCGTCTTCGGGGCCGGACCCACAAGGCCACGCGCGACCAGGCACTCGATGCCGGTCGCGCGTGGCCGCATTTGTGCCCGGATTTGTGCCCGGGGTCAGGGACCGGACCGGTCGGTCGCCGTGCCTGGGCGGTCGGTTGGCGCGCTTGGAGGGGCGGCCGGCGTGACCGTGAGGTCGGTTGGCGCGCCTGGAGGGTCGGCCGACGTGCCTGGAGGGTCGGCTTGCGTGCCGGGAGGGTCGGTCGGGGTGCCGGGAAGGGCATCTTGCGTGTCTGGCGGGGTATCTCGCGTGATTGGCGGGGCATCACGTGTTGGCCGGGGGACGAGATGGTGGCGGAGGGCCGTCAGGGCCACGGCCAGCCAGACTGCGGCCACGGTGAGGGCCAGGGCGGGGGCCGGATTGGTGTCGTGGAGGCCCGGCATCGAGGGGGTTCCGTACGGGCGCCAGAACAGCGGGAACGCCAGGATCGCCAGCACCCCGGTGATGACCGTGCCGGCCACCACCGGGGTTTTCCACGGGTGCGGCAGGACGCGGGCCAGGACGACGCCGAGCAGCGCCGTCAGCGGGGCGATGACGGCATCGTTGAGGATCGGGCCGCCGATGATCCAGCCGACCGTCCCGAAGACGTCCGGACGCAAGGGCAGCGCGTACTCGGCGAACAGCATCACGCCCCAGGCCAGCGCCGCGAGACCCGGCAGGGCGAGGAGCACTCGGGCGGTCTTCACAGCGCCTCCAGCTTCGTGACCCACTTCGTCTGCAGCACGCCAGGGCGGTTCGGGGCGATGATCCGGCAGGGGAAGCCGTGGTCGGGGGCGAGGACTTCGCCGTTCAGCTCCAAGGCCAGCAGCGTCAGCTCGTCGGCCGTGTGCTCGCCCGGGAGCACGCTGGCGCCATACAGCCCGCCACGCTCCGAAGAGGACACCCGGACCGCGGTGCCCGGTGACGCACCGGCGGCTTTCAGAAGCGCGGGCAGGGAGATTCCGCGCCAGGTGGCCGACTGGCTCCAGCCCTCCACGCACGCGATCGGGAGCTCCGCCGTCGTTTGCGGCAGGGCGCGCAGCTCGTCGAGCGAGAACTTCGTCGTCCCGCGTGGGGTCACCACCGAAAGCCGCCAGTCCGGCGACCACGTGACACCCGCGGCCGCCGCCGTGCGGTTCACCGGGAGGTTCTGCGTGCCCTTGCCGGTCTTCCAGGAAAGGGCGGAAACGCCGCGCAGGAACGGGACCGTCGCACCCGCGGTGGCCACGACCGCGACACCGGTCGCCAGCCCGGTGGTCACCAGGAAACCCCGCCGGGACAGCCCCTCGGCCGGCGCCTCCTCCACCGTCGTCCGGCTCAGGGCGCGGCGGATGATCGGCAGCTTCACCGCGACGTGCACCAGGATCGAGCCGATCGCCAGCCATGCGACCGCGTAGTGCACTTGGGGGAAGTAGAAGCCCCACGGGTAGTTCTGCGCGACGTTCAGCAGCCCGGTCGTCAGCTCGAAGAACGCCGCACCGGACAGCACCAGGATCGACAGCCGCTCCAGGGCGTGCGGCAGCGAGCGGACGAGCGGCCGGCCGAACAGCTTCGGGTAGACACTCCACAGTTTCGCCAGCAGCAACGGGATCGACGCCACGCCGGAGATCACGTGCAGCCCCTGCGTGACGCGGTAGAGCCCGATCGGGCGGCTGGGCCAGGAGAACCACCCCGGTGGGTGCTGGATCAGGTGGCTGATCAGCCCCGTCACGAAGCACGTCGTGAACGTGATCGCGAGCGCGAGGCCGATCTTCGACGTCACGCGTTCGTGGTGCGCCGGGGCCCGGAACTGCTCTTCTGCCGGAATCGGGAGCTTCACGACCGCTCCAATCGTGCGAACCAGCGGTGTCCGTGCCGGGTGGTCCAGTCGACGCGCAACCCGGCGCGCGCGGCGACCTCGGCGATCGCATCGACCCCGACCCAGGCCCAGGTGAACCAGGCGACGTCGGCGTGGCCGGGCCGCAGCCGGACGCGCTCGTGCCGCAGGCCCTGACCGGGCGGCTCCAGCTCGACGAGGACGTCGCCGCCGGGGGCGATCAGCCGCGCCGTGCGCCGCAGCAGCGTGGCCGGGTCGCCGCCGATGCCGATGTTGCCGTCCGCGAGCAGGGCGTGCCGCCACCGCCCTTCGCCGGGCAGACGGTCGAAGAGGTTGCGCTGCAACGCGGTTCCGCCGCGACGCCGGGTCAGCCCGACGGCCGTGCGCGAGCTGTCCACACCCAGCGCGACGACTCCGCGCCCGGCCAGCGCCGCGGTGAGCCTGCCGGGCCCGCAGCCGAGGTCGATCGTGGCACCCGAGCACGCGTCGAGCAGGACGTCGTCGCCCTCGGACGGTTCCGCCCAGCGTTCCACCGCCAGCTCGATCCGCTCGCCGTTGGCCAGCTCGAGCCAGCACTGGTGACCGAGCAGGCCGCGGTCGAACTCGTGGCCGGTGCTCACCGGGGCCGTCATCACGCCACCGCCCGTCCGCCGACCGCCGCGACGGCGCGGGCGAACCGGCCGCCCGGGCACGCCGCCGCCACCGAACGGGCGTCCGCCATGGTGTCCACATCGGACAGTTGGGCGGCGCGCCGCGGCCGCAACCCGCACGCGGTGAGAGCGCGCAGCGTCCGCTCGCCGGTGTCTTCGCGGGACATCGGGACGTCCGCGAGGGCTTGGGCGTGCCGCGGCTCGGCGAGGCCCAGCGCCCACCAGCCACCGTCCGCGGCCGGCCCGAGCACCGAGTCGTGGCCGCCGTGCAGGACCGGTGCGGCGGCCGCGGCGAGCGACTCCGGCGTGACCTGCGGGGTGTCCATGCCGATCTGGAGGACCGGCAGGCCCGCGTGCACCTGGGCGGCGTCCGCGTGGGCGTTCGCCAGCCGGGCGCCGAAATCGTGGCCACGCTGCGGGATCGTGGTGACGTAGCGGAGCGCCATGCCGATCTCGATGGGCCGGGCGGCCGCGCCGAGGTCGCCGGTCATCGCCACGACGGGCTCGGCGCCGGGCACCGCGCAGACGGCGTCGAGCGTGTCGAGCAAAGCAGCCGCGGCGATCTCGGCCGCCTGAGCCGGGGTGGCGGGCGGGCACAGCCGGGTCTTGGCCAGCCCCGGGACGGGCGCCTTGGCCACCACCAGCAGGATGAACGGACGCGTCATCGGGCCAGCACCCGCCCGAAGTCGCGGACCGCGCGCAGGGTGCCCCGCACCGACCCGGACACCTTCGACTTCGTCCCTTTGGCACGCTCGCCGTAGCGGACGTCGAACTCCCGGACCTGCCACCCGGCGCGCTGGGCCTTGATCAGCAGCTCCAGGGGGTAGCCGAACGCCCGGTCGGCGATGTCCAGGCGGAGCAGAGCGAGCCGGTCCACGGCGCGCAGGGGCGCGATGTCCCGCACCGGCAGCCCGCGGCTGCGCAACAGCGTCGCCAGTACGAGGTTGCCCATCCGCGCGTGCCACGGCCACACCCCGGGCCCGGTCGGCACCCGGCGTCCGACGGCCAGGTCGGCGCCGCTTTCGACCGCGCTCACCAGGCGCGGCAGGTCGGCGAGGTCCAGGGACCCGTCGGCGTCGGCGAAGCACACGATGTCCGCGGTGGCGGCTTCCAGCCCGGTGTGCACGGCCGCGCCGTAGCCGCGGCGCGGCTCGTGGACGACCTTCGCGCCGAGCGAGGCCGCCACTTCCGGCGAGCCGTCGGCCGAGCCGTTGTCGACCACGATCGCGCGGTAGCCCGGCGGCAAGCCGGCCAGTACGGCGGGGAGGGCACCCGCTTCGTCGAGGCAAGGGAGGACGACGTCCACTTCCAAGTCAGTCACGGCGCCGACCGTAAGGCCGTGGGAAACGTCGCAGAACCCTTGCGGGGCTTACCGAATCATGACATCGGACGAGTTCTTACCGCGTCGTTACGGCTCCCGGTTCCCGGGCGCGGATCACCCGCCGTGAACCTAGGGTGGGCGACGATGAGCGAGCCGACATCGGCAGCCCGGCTCGCCGAGCCGTCTGCCCGCGAACCCGAAGCCCCGGTCTCCGGCCGCCGCGCCGACCTCCTTGCCGTCGCCGCGGCGGTGGTGCTCGTCGCCGCGGCCACCGCGGTCGGCCTCTACTACAACCGGCCGCACTCCGGCGTGATCATCTTCGTGTCCGCGCCGCCGTTGTTCGCCGACTGGCTGCCGCACGTCGGCCCGGGCTCGGTGTTCGCCGTGCTCGTCGCAGTCGCGGTGGTGCTCCACGGCCCGGCGCTGGCCGCCCGCCTGCCGTGGCGCCGCACGCTCGCCGCCGGCTACCTCGCCTCGCTCGCCTGGATCTTCTCCCTGGCCATGGTCGACGGCTGGGGGCGCGGGTTCGCCGGGCACCTCACCATTCCCCAGGAGTACCTCCACGAGGTCCCGGGGATCACCGACATCCCGCGGATGCTGCGCGAGTTCTCCTCCCGCATCCTCGACTTCCGGCCCCAGTCGTGGACGACGCACGTGTCCGGTCACCCGCCGGGTGCGACGCTCGTCTTCGTCTGGCTGGACCGGCTCGGCCTGCACGGCGGCGCGTGGGCGGCCACGGCCGTGGTGCTCGTCGGCAGCCTGGTCGCGGTGGCCGTGCCGGCCACGCTCGCCCTGCTCGGCCGGCCCGAGGCGGCCCGCGAGGTGCTGCCGTTCGCCGTCCTCACCCCGGGCGCGGTGTGGATCGGCGTCTCGGCGGACGGCCTCTTCGCCGGGGTGACCGCCACCGGGCTGGCGCTGCTCGTGCTGTCCGCGACGGGGTTCACCCACGGCCGCCGGTACGCCGTTCCGGCCGGGCTGGGCGCGGGGGTGCTGCTCGGCTTCGGGATCTTCCTGTCGTACGGCCTGGTGCTGCTCGGCGTGCTCGTGCTGGCCGTCGCCGTCCTCGGCCGGCAGTGGCGGGCGGCCGCACTGGCGATCGTCGCGGCACTCGCCGTCGTCGGCGTCTTCGCCTGGGCGGGCTTCTGGTGGCTCGACGGCTACCACCTGGTCGTCGAGCGCTACTACCAGGGAGTGGCGCTGGTCCGGCCCTACTCGTACTGGGTGTGGGCCGACCTCGCCGCGGTGACCGTTGCGCTCGGTCCCGCGGTCGTGGCCGCCGTCCGGCGAGGGTTGGCGTCGTCTCCGCGCCGGGCCTTGCTCACCGATCCGGTCCTCCTGCTGGGCCTCGCCGCCCTGGCCGCCATCCTCTTCGCCGACGTCTCGGGCCTGTCGAAAGCCGAGACCGAACGGATCTGGCTACCGTTCGGGGTGTGGTTGCTGCCGATGACGGCGCTGCTGCCGCGGCCCGGCCGCCAGTGGTGGCTGGCCGCGCAGGCGGCGACGGCGCTGGCGGTCAACCACCTGCTGCTGACGGGCTGGTGAGGGAGACGTGATGAGCGATCAGGCCGGGCGAGTGCTCGTGGTCGACGACGACGAGACGGTCCGCGACGTCGTCCGCCGCTACCTCGAGGTGGCTGGGTTCACCGTCGACGTGGCCGGCAACGGCGCCGAGGGGCTGGCGAAGTTCGGCGCCCACGAGCCCGACCTGGTCGTGCTCGACGTCATGATGCCCGGGATCAACGGCCTGGAGGTGTGCAAGCGGCTGCGCCAGGTCAGCCAGGTGCCGATCGTCATGCTCACCGCCCTCGGCGAGGAGGAGAACCGCATCGCCGGCCTCCAGCTCGGCGCCGACGACTACGTGACGAAACCGTTCAGCCCCAAGGAACTCGCCCTGCGCGTGGCCTCGGTGTTGCGCCGCGCCCGGATGCCCCGCCCGGAGCCGGCCGCCGCCGTGCTCGTGGACGGCGACCTGCGCCTGCAGATGAAAGCGCGCACCGCGACCCTCAGCGGCCGCGAACTGCCGCTCACCACCCGGGAGTTCGACCTGCTGGCGTTCTTCCTCGCCCACCCCGGTGTGGCGTACTCGCGCGCGGACCTGCTCGAGAAGGTGTGGAGCTGGGACTTCGGCGATCAGTCCACTGTGACCGTCCACGTGCGACGGCTGCGCGAAAAGATCGAGCGCGACCCGGCCAAGCCGACCCGGGTCGCGACCGTGTGGGGTGTCGGCTACCGCTACGACCGGGAGCAGCCGTGATCGGCTCTGGCGAGTCCTTTCCGGAGATGCTGACGCACCTCTGGCACATCCTGCCGTTCGCGCTGCTCTTTTCGCTGCCGGTCGCGGCGCTGGGCGGCGTGGCGTTGTACGTCCTGCGCCGCGGTGCGCTGGCCACCACGCTCACGGTGCTGGTGCTGATCCCGGTGCTCGCCACGCTGGTCGGCGTCCTGGGGATCAGCGGGTTCATGTTCACCCCCGCGCTGACCACGATGCTGCTGGTCTGCCTGCTCGTCGCGCTGGTCACCGTGCCCGCGGCGATCATCCTCGGCCGGGCCATCGCCCGCCGCAGCGTGTGGGAGCGCGAGGCGCGCGAGCGGGAACGCGCCGCCGAGGCGTCCCGGCGCGAACTGGTGGCCTGGATCAGCCACGACCTGCGCAGCCCGCTGGCCGGGATCCAGGCGATGGCCGAGGCACTGGCGGACGGCGTGGTGTCCGAACGCAACGAGGTCGCCGACTACGCCCAGCGGATCAGCGGCGAAACCCGGCGGCTGTCCGCGATGGTCGGCGATCTGTTCGAGCTCTCGCGGATCACCGCGGGGGCCTTGGAGCTCACGATGTCCGCGGTGCCGCTGCGGGATGTCGTGAGCGACGCCGTGGCCGCCCAGGCGCCGGTGGCGCACCGGAAGCGGGTCCGGGTGCTCGCCAAGGCGTCGACCTGGCCGGTGGTGACCGGCAGCGACCCGGAACTGGCCCGGATCGTGCGGAACCTGGTGTCCAACGCGATCCGGCACACCCCGCCCGACGGGACGGTGGCGGTGCAGATCGGTGTCGACGGCAACGAGGCTCTGCTCGCCGTGGACGATTCCTGCGGCGGTATCCCGGACGACGAGATCAACCGCGTCTTCGACGTCGCTTTCCGCGGGACGCAGGCGCGGACGCCCGAGCGTGGCGGGACGACCAGCGGGGGCGGGCTCGGCCTGGCCATTGCCAAGGGGCTGGTCGAGGCGCACCGCGGGCGGATCGGGGTGCACAACCACGGCCCGGGGTGCCGGTTCGAGGTGCGACTGCCGCTCGCGATGCCCTAGATGAGTGATTCCGTGAAGATCACGTGAGGAGAGCCGCTGTGTGGGCGTGGGAGGAGGGTGTCCAAGATCAAACCGTGACGAAAGAACTAGACACCCTCCTGACCGCACTCTACGTGCTGATCGACGATCACGTGGTGCCGCCCCGTACCGGCCGGGGCCGCCGACCGGAACTGACCGACAGTGAGCTGATCACGATGGCCGTGGCGCAGGTGCTGCAGCGCTACAACAGCGAACGACGCTGGATCCGGCATATCCACACTGACGCCGGGTGGCGCACGATGTTCCCGACGATGCTGAGTTCCCGGCGATGCTGACCCAGTCCGGCTACCACAAACGGCTCAAGACCGCGCAGCCGTTGTTGTGCAAGGCGATCCTCACGCTGGCTGCGTGCAGCCCCTCATGGTTCGACGACCTGTGGATCACTGACGCCACCCCGGTGCCCTGCGGAATGTCGCGGGAGACGGTGAAGCGTTCCGACCTGGCCGGGCACGCCAGCTACGGCTACTGCGCGTCACACTCCCGGTGGTACTGGGGACTGAAGCTCTACCTCGTCTGCGCCGGCGACGGAATGCCGGTCATGTGGTGTCTGGCCACCCCGAAACTCGGCGAACGCGAAGTCTTGGCCGCCCTGCTCGAGGACAATCACCACCTCATCCGCAACGGCCAGGTCCTGTTGGCGGACAAGGGTTGCGCCGGTAAGGAGTTCAAGCAGCTGACCGAGGCGATGGGGCTGGAGCTGCTGCGCCCCGACCGCCGTGATGAGACCTACCGCAACGGCAACCTCGGTGGCGTCCGCCAGCGGATCGAATCGGTCAACCAGACCCTCAAAGGCCAACTCGACCTCGAAGCCCACGGCGGACGCACCCCGCACGGGGTGTTCACCCGGGTCGCGCAGCGCCTGCTGGCCATGGCCGCCGCCATCTGGCACAACTGGACCACCGGCGTGACCAGCAAACGCTCACTGATCGCATTCGACCACTAACACGAACTTCACGGAATCAACCTACTAGGGGCATGGCCGGTACAGCCCTGGTCCAGGTGCTCATGGCATGGAGGACGGCGGCGGCACGGCGGATGAGGCCGATTTTTCGTGGTGAGTCGGTAGACCACGTCGTTGTTTGAGCACGGTGAAGCGTGGTGACCGGCGGCGCCCAGCCGGGATCAACGGTGCTTTGGCGGTCGGCAGGGCGAGGCATCGGTGATGCGGTTGGGCTGGGCTTCGCTTCGGTGAGGCTGTCCCGGACCTCAGTCGTCAGAGTGAGACCGGTTCCCGGAGCTCGGCCGTGGCGAAGTCCGCGATGCCGTCCGCGAAGCCGATTTCCGCGGTGAAGCCGAGCTGCTCGCGGGCTCGGGCGGGGTCTGCCACCACGTGGCGGACGTCGGCCGGGCGGGCGCCGCCGATCACCTTCGGGGCCGGGCCCTTGCTGGCTCGGGCCAGCTCCGTTGCCAGGTCGCCCACCGTGTGCGGGGTGCCCGAACAGACGTTCAGCGGGCTTATCTCGCCTGCCGGACCTTCCATGTGCAGGGCCAGGACATTGGCCCTCGCCACGTCGTGGACGTGGATGAAGTCGCGCTGCTGGCGGCCGTCCTCCAGGACCCGGGGTGCCTCGCCGCGGACCAGTGCCGAGCGGAAGAGGGACGCGACTCCCGCGTACGGCGTGTTCTGGGGCATCCGCGGGCCGTAGACGTTGTGGTAGCGCATCGCCCACACCGTGCCGCCCGTCTGCCGGGCCCAGGCGCCCGCCAGGTGTTCCTGGGCCAGCTTCGTTGCCGCGTACGTGCTGCGGGGGTTCAGCGGCGCGTCCTCAGGCACCAGCTGCCAGCTCAGCTCCGCTTCGCACGACGGGCAGCGTGGCTCGAACCGGCCGGCGTCCACATCGGACCGGCGGCGCGGCGAGGGTGGCACCACGCCGTGGTCCGGACACGCGTAGCGGCCTTCGCCGTAGACGACCATCGACGAGGCCAGCACCAGCTTCCGGACGCCGGCGGCATGCATTCCGGCCAGCAGCACCGCCGTGCCGTAGTCGTTGTGCAAGGCGTACGACGGTGCGTCCGACGGGTCGATCCCGTGGCCCACCACCGCCGCCTGGTGGCAGACCGCGTCGACGCCGTCCAGCAGCTCCGCGACGATTTCGGTGTCGGTGACGTCGCCGCGCAGGAACCGGTGCCTGCCGGTGTACGGCGGCGGGGAGCTGGAGCCGTGGGCCGTGGGGAGGAGGTTGTCCAGCACCACGACCTCGTCGCCGCCGTCGGCCAGGAGGTCGGCGATGTGAGACCCGATGAACCCGGCTCCGCCGGTGACCAGTACGCGCACCCCGGCCACGCTAGGGGCCTTCGCCGGTGCTTGCCGTAGCCCGCGGCTTCACGTCACCGAATCGTCAGAACTCACCCGGCACCTCCCGGCGCCCGGTTGTCGAAACCGGCTACGGTGGGCGCCATGGAACGGAGTGCACAACGGCTGGGCCGGGCCCTCGTGGTCATCGTGGACGATCGCGTGGCGCACGGCGAGCACGAGGACACCACTGGCCCGCTGGTCACGGAGCTGCTCGAAGAAGCGGGCTTCATCGTCGACGGTGTCGTGGTCGTCGAGGCGGAGACCGCGGGTATCCGCAACGCGCTCAACACCGCCGTGATCGGCGGCGCCGACCTGGTGATCACCGTCGGCGGCACCGGCGTGCTGCCGCGCGACCGGACTCCGGACGCCACCGCCGGTGTGCTCGACCGACCCATCCCGGGCATCAGTGAGGCCATCCGTGCCTCCGGCCTGGCCGCCGGGGCCGTGGACGCCGGCATCTCCCGCGGGCTCGCCGGGGTGTCCGGCAGCACGCTCGTGGTCAACCTCGCCGGGTCGCGGTCGGCCGTCCGCGACGGGATGGCGACGCTGACCTCGCTCGTGCCGCACGTGATCGACGAACTTTCCGGCCTCGAAGAGGTCTGATCCCTCGCGGGCCGGAGCGGCGCCTCTCCCGTCGGAGGGGCGCTCGCACGGCCCGGCTTCCCCGCGGACCAGCTCGGCGGGCATTCGCTCTGGAGTTGTCAAACACCGCGTCGTGGGACACTGGGGTCATGCCGGGCGAACAGCGGAAACCCCAGACCAGCGAGCAGCGCCGCCGGGTCGACGAGATCTTCGGGGACGTCCTGCCCGAGACGACCTCCGACGAGCGCGATCCCGAGCGGCCCACCGGTCTCCCGGACGACTGGTACCGGGAGAACCGGCCACCGCACCACGACCGCTGACCTCGTTCAGTCGCGGTCGTCGCCGCGCTGGGTGTACTGGGCGCGCAGCAGGTCGCGGATCTCGATCAGCAGCTCCACGTCCGTCGGCTCCGACGGGCCCGGTTCCTGGCCGCGCTTGCGGCGCTCCTGCACCTTCTTGACCGGCATCACGATCACGAAGTAGACCACCGCCGCGACCAGCACGAAGTTGATCGCCGCGTTGATCACGCCGCCGAAGTCCAGGAACGTGGCTTTGTTGTTGTCGAAGATCTGGTACCCGAGACCGTTCGCGGCGTCCGTGCCGCCGATCGTGCTGATCAGCGGCTTGATCAGGCCGTTGGTGAACGCCGTGACGATCGCCGTGAACGCCGAGCCGATGACCACCGCCACGGCGAGGTCGACGACGTTGCCGCGCATCAGGAAGTCCTTGAAACCTTTGAGCACCTTGCTCTCCTCACGAACCGGAACGGGGACGCCCTCGCCCGTCTCGGCGGGCGTGGGCTAGCGGAGAGTAACCGTTACCGGACGCTCCAGTGAAATCGCCGCCACCCTCGTCGCGGCCGCTTCCGGCAGCCGCAGCAGCACCAGCGGCCCCTTGAGCGTGGCCGGTTCCTGGTGTCCGACCGTCACGACCGTCGCCCCGGCGGCTAGCACGGAGGCGGGTGCGGCCGGCTCTGGTGCCGCGACGACGTCGACGCGTTGGCCGGGCCGGAGCAGCGCGGCGACAGCCACGTCGGCCAGCCGGACCGGCACGGTCGCCGTGCCGGGATCAGCCGGGGCGGGGACCGTTGCCAGCCGGACGTCGGTCAGCGGCTCGCCGGCCCGGACGGCGCCCGCCAGCAGGCGCCCGTCGACGGCGTCGAGGGTGCTCAACACGCCCGTCGGACGTGCTTCGTCGGAGAGGTCGGCCAGCCTGACATCGGCAGCGCCCAGAGTCGCGCCGGAAGGGAGGTCGTGTGCCGCGAGGACGGTCGGTGCGCCTCGGGCGGAGCCGGGATGGATCAGGAACACCGCGCCCAGCACGAGCAGGCCGACGGCGAGCCAGCGGCGGATGAGCCGTGTCCGCCGGCTCTGCAGCCGGGTCAGGTGTAGCGGGCGGAGCTTCGCCAGGATGTCCACGGGGCCCCCTCGGCCGGATCGGGTGCGGCGGTGTGCTGCACGAGATCGACGTTAGGGAAGCCGGACGGGCCGCCGGAAGGGCCACGTCCGGCATCTGTGGACAACCGGGGTGTTGTGGACAACTGGCGGGTCAGGACGCGGCGGCGGCCGTCTTCGTCGTGGTCGAAGAGGAGGATGCCGAGCTCGTGTCCGGCTTCGACTCCGTCTTGGTCTCGGTCTTCGGCGGGGTGGCCGCGGTGCTCGACTTGCTCGAGTCACGCGAATCCGTGCGGTAGAACCCGCTCCCCTTGAAGACGACGCCGACCGAGCTGAAGACCTTGCGCAGCGCCCCGGAGCACTGCGGGCAGACGGTCAGGCTGGGGTCCGAGAACGACTGCACGGCTTCGAACCGGTGGTCGCATTCTTTGCAGGCGTACTGGTACGTAGGCACTGACGGCTCCTTTGCTGGCACTCATCCGACCAGAGTGCCAACCCGATTGTGCGGGAAAACATTCCCCGAAAGCAATTCCAGGTTGCTCACACCGGCAGTTCGACCACGCCTCGACCCGGCGTCAAGGCTCCGGTCATCCGCACGTCGTGCGGCTCGCCGGGCAGCCGTTCCACCAGCTCTTCGTCCCGGACGACGGCCAGCAGCGTAGCGCCGGCCGCGGCGAAGACCAGCGAGCGGTCGTAGTGGCCCGCCCCGCGCCCGAGCCGCACGCCCCGGCTATCCACGGCCAGCGCGGGCACCAGCACCAGCTCCGCCGCGCCGACAGCTTCGGTACCCAGGCGTTTCCCGCCCGGCTCCCGGATGCCGCGGAACCGGCTGGGCACGAGCTCGGCCTCGCCCGTGTACTCGGCCCAGTCGAGCGGATCGGTCCGGGACCGGATGACGGGGAGGAGGACTCGCGCGCCCCCGGCGGCCAGCGCGTCGACGAACGCCGTCGTGCCCGGCTCCGTGCCGAACGGCAGGTAGGCGCACACGGTGTTCGCTGTGACCTTCGCCACCGCGCTGACCAGGGCCGACGCCTCCCGAGCGTGCGATTCGGCTGCCTGCCCCGCCCGGGCGCGCGTCACCCGGTCACGCCACTCCGCCTTGCTCAGGTGCTCATTGCCCAGCGCGTGCATGACCTCACGTTAGGCTCTGCGCCCATGACGGGCGCCGCAACCACCCAGACGTTCAGAACCGCCATCGTGCCTGCCGCCGGCCTGGGGACACGGTTCCTCCCGGCGACGAAGGCCGTGCCCAAGGAGCTCCTGCCGGTGGTGGACACCCCGGGCATCGAGCTGGTCGCGGCCGAGGCCGCCGCCGCCGGCGCGGAACGCCTGGTCATCGTGACCTCGCCGGGCAAGGACGCCGTTGTCCGGTACTTCGAAAAGCAGCCCGAGCTCGAGCGGAACCTCGAGGCCAAGGGCAAGACCGAACTGCTCGCCAAGGTGCGCCGGGGCACCGATCTCCTCGCCGTCGAAACCGCCATCCAGGAACAGGCCCTCGGCCTGGGCCACGCCGTCGCGCAGGCCGAGCCGAACCTGCGCCCGGACGACGAGGCCGTCGCCGTGCTGCTCCCGGACGACCTCGTGCTGCCCACCGGCGTGCTCGAGCGGATGGGCGCGGTCCGCGCCCAGTACGGCGGCAGCGTGCTCTGCGCGTTCGACATCCCGAAGGCCGAGATCTCGCCGTACGGCGTCTTCGACGTCACCGACACCGACGACGAAGACGTCAAGCAGGTGCACGGGATGGTCGAGAAGCCGAAGCCGGAGGACGCGCCGTCGACCTACGCCGCGGCCGGGCGGTACCTGCTCGACCGGGCGATCTTCGACGCGCTCAAGCGGATCACCCCGGGCAGCGGCGGCGAGCTGCAGCTGACCGACGCGGTCGCGCTGCTGATCAGCGAGGGACACCCGGTGCACGTCGTCGTCCACCGCGGCGGACGCCACGACCTGGGGAATCCGGGTGGTTTCCTGCGCGCCGCGGTCGATTTCGCGCTTGAAACGCCCGAGTACGGTCCATCTTTACGGGCGTGGCTGACGGAACGGATCGGGACAGAGCGCCCATGACGGAATCCCTCGACGCGGCACGGCCGGAAGCGGCCGGGGACGAGGCCGAGCTGCGCTCGGTCGACGCGCAGATCTCGATGACCTTGGACGCCGCCGTCCGGCCCCAGCCGGTGCGCGTGGCGATCTCCGAGGCCCAGGGCCTGCTCTGCGCCGAGGAGGTGGTCGCCGAGCACGCGCTGCCCGGGTTCGACCAAGCCGCGATCGACGGGTACGCGGTGCGCAGCGTCGACGTCCGCAACGCCGGGCAGGAGCCGGTGCAGCTGCCGGTCGTCGGGGAGATCGCGGCGGGCTCGCGCCAGCCGCGCCGGCTCCAGCCCGGCCAGGCCGTCCGCGTCGACACCGGCGCGCCGCTGCCGACGCTGGCCGACGCCGTCGTGCCGCTCGCCTACACCGACGGGCACCAGGCCAAGGTCACGGTGCACCGCTCGGTGCCGTCGGCGGGGTACGTGCGGCGGGCCGGCGAGGACGTCCAGATCGGGGACGTCGCGGTGCGCCGCGGCGACACGATCGGCTCGGCCCAGGTGGGCCTGCTGGCCGCGGTCGGCCGGGCCAAAGTCCTCGTCTACCCGCGGCCACGGGTGTCGATCGTGTCCGTCGGCGACGAACTGGTCGACGTCGACCGGACGCCGTCGGTCGGGCAGGTCTACGACGTCAACTCCTACGCCCTGTCCGCGGCCGCCCGGGACGCGGGTGCCGAGGTCAGCCGGGTCGGCATCGTGCCGAGCGAGCCGAAGCGGCTGCGGGAGGTCGTCGAGGGCCGGCTGCTGATGTCGGAGATCGTCGTGGTCGCGGGCGGCGCCGGGGGCGCCACCGGCGACGAGGTCCACGCCGCGCTGTCCGACCTCGGCCGGATCGACATGACGCGGGTGGCGATGCACCCCGGCTCGGTCCAGGGGTTCGGCAGGCTCGGCCCCGACTCGGTGCCGACGTTCCTCATCCCGGGCAACCCGATGAGCGCGCTGGTGGTGTTCGAGGTGCTGGTGCGGCCGCTGATCCGGGCGGCGCGCGGGACCCGCAACCCGCACCGGCGGATCGTCGGCGCGCGGCTGCTGTCGCCGGTCACTTCGACCGCCGGCCGGCGCGGCTTCCTCCGCGGCCAGCTGCTGCGCGACGAGGCCAACGGCGAGTACCTGGTCCAGCCGCTCGGCCAGTCCGGAGCGCACCTGCTCGCGTCGCTGGCCGAGGCGAACTGCCTGATCAACGTGCCGGAAGAGGCGACCGAAGTCGCCGCCGGCGAACAGGTCCAAGTCACCTTCCTGGCGCAACGGGCCTGATGAACTCCGTGTCGGGCGTGTCCTATCCGGTCGAAAGCCGGCATCCGGGCTGGCCGGCGCGGCTCGGCCCGCTGCGGGTGGCCGCGGGCGAGGTCGCGATCCGGCCGGTCCGGCTGCGCGACGCCGGCGAGTGGAGCCGGATCCGGCTCCGGGACCGCGCGCACCTCGAAATGTGGGAGCCCACCGGCATCGGCCCGTGGCCGGAACGCAACGCCTTCTGGTCGTGGCCGTCGCAGTGGGCGGCGCTGCGTTCGCTCGCTCGGCGTGGTCAGTGCCTGCCGTTCACCATCACCCTGGACGGTCGCCTGGCGGGGCAGATCACTGTGGGTAACGTCATCCGGGCGTCGCTGCGGTCGGCCTGGATCGGCTACTGGGTGTCGTCCGAGGTGGTCCGCGGCGGGGTGGCGACGGCCGCCGTCGCGCTCGTCACCGACCACGCCTTCGGGCCGGGCGGCCTGCACCGGCTGGAGGCCACCGTGCGGCCGGAAAACGCCGCCAGCCTGCGGGTTCTCACCAAGGCGGGCTACCGGCGAGAGGGCCTGTTCGAGCGTTATCTCGACGTTGCGGGCGGCTGGCGGGACCACTACTGCTACGCACTGACGCGCGAGGAAACCGGGGCCGGGCTGGTGTCGCGGCTGGTCGCGACGGGCCGCGCCGACTACGCCTGAACGTGATTACCCACCCGGGTCAGTAGCCGCGTTACCACATGCTGTGAGTTTCACCTAATCCGGTGAGGCTTTTCCGTGATCCAAACCGGCGAGTCTCCGCCCGATCTGTTACTCCTGTGACTAACGTGATTCGTGGTGGAAGGATCGGGGGAGGTGACGGGAGATGCCCAGCTCCGTGATCATCGTCGCGCTCGCCGCGGCATGGCTCGTCGTACTCGTGCCCATGGTCGCGCGTCGGCGGCAGCAGGTCGCGAGAACGGCCGACTCGGCGCTCGCGGCGAGGGTCGTGCGCAGTGGACGCAACGAAGACCGGGAGGAATTCGCCATGTCCGACGATTCCGGGAAGTCCCGGCCTTCGGTGGAGGACGACCTCGCCGAACTGGAGGCCGAGCTCGAACTCGAAGACGACCTCGACGAACCGGAGCACGAGCCGGAGCCGCTCCCGCAGCCGGCCCGCGGCTCGCGGGCCGAGCGTGACCGCGCCGGCTACCGGCCCGGCCGCGGCGGCTTCGACCCCGAGGCCGCCGAGATCGCGGCCCGCGCCAAGTACGGCTTCCGGCAGCGCATCGTCGTCATCCTGCTCGTGATCGCGGTGGTCACCGGGGTCGTCGCGGGCTTCGTCGTCCCGCTGGCCTGGTGGGGCCACGGCGCGATCGACGTCATGCTCGTCGGGTACCTCGTGTACCTGCGCCGCCAGGTGCGCATCGAGGAGGAGATCCGGCAGCGCCGGCTCGCCCGCTTCAACAGCACCCGCGCGCCCCGGCGTCCGTCGGCTCCCTTGGTCTCGCCTTCGCGGGATTCGCGGGAGGAAGAGGACCACGCGGAAACCGAGGACGTGGAGGTCGTCGAGCCGGTCCGCCGCCAGGTCGTCGAGCGCCGCCCGTCCCCGACGTCCCGCGTCCGCCGCAGCGCGGTCGTCGTCGACCTCGACGACGAGGACCCGGCGTTCGAGGAGCTCGACGAGCCGGGGACCGGCCCTTATCGGCGGGCGGTCGGGGAGTGACCCCCCTGAGCGGGGTGCTCGTAGGGCACTGCTAAGCTCTACGAGCACAACCAAGGGGCTGTAGCGCAGTTGGTAGCGCGTCTCGTTCGCATCGAGAAGGTCAGGGGTTCGATTCCCCTCAGCTCCACAACGTTTCACAACCCGAACTCTCGGGTTGTTGGACACGAACCAGTGGTTCGTGTCCATTTTGTTATATGTGGTCTTGGGGGCCGCGCCGATGCATGAGTTGATCAGTCATGTGGTGGGTAGATGCGTCTGTGCTCACGGTACTGATCACGCAACTCTCCGGTCCCGAGTTGGCTCACGTTAGTGTTCTCATCGACGAGGATGCCGAGGCGTGGTCGCGGGGCCAGAAGGCGGCCTCCGAGGATCCGTCTCAGCCGACCTCCCCGAGCGCGCCCCGGTCACCGAGATCGATAGCCTCGCCGGCCCCGCCTGCCTACCTGCACCAGCGGGGCGCCGGACGCTGCGCGGCATTCCTGAGCCGCAAGGACACGTAGGTGGCCAAGCTCGATCGGTGACACGCTGCCACGGTCCGCCAGTGCAGCGCCCTGCCGGGGTCGTCAGAGCAGGATAGGAACATGAGCGGCGCGATTCTATATGACGGCTGGTGCGGCGAGCCTATTGCGTGGGCCCGACTCGGTGATCCCGTTATCGGGCAAGAGTGGACCGAGCATGGCTCGGTGGCCGTGACTACTCGGTTGTCCCGGCTGAGGCGCTTCGTAAGTACGGTCCCATCACTGAGCTGGTGGTTGGCCGCAACGGCGGCTTTGAGTCCGTCACCTACGGCGTGACCAAATTCGTCTCCCGGTTCCTGGATCCGCGAGGCACGGGTCTGTATGACTGTTGTCGTCGTGCACGACCCCACTCGGGACAATTACGAGTGCCCGGTCTGCCAGGCTGCGCCCGGCGAGCAGTGTGTGAACAAGAAGAAGCAGCCGTGCGGAACACACAACAAGCGGTCTCAGGGCGTTCGCGATGGAGATCGAGCAGGCTGATGCGGCGGCCCGAAAGGCGCGCGAGGAAGCGGAGGCTGCCGAACGGTGGCAGCGCGAGATGGCCTCGCCGCCGACTCTCGGCGCGGTGCTAGAAGTCAAGCGCTGGATGCTTGCTGATCAGGCGACATCCGATGTTGCCGACCGATACACTGTCGAACTTACCTACGCCAACCGGACGGTTCAGGCCACCGCGGACAGCGGGGAACGAGTGTTCTTGGCCCGCAACGAATACACCGGTGGTTGGCACGTCATCTGTGGTCAGCCGACGTCTATGCGCCTGCCGTGCCGGGGAGGTGGTGCTGGCGTGCCGTGTAGGGTGCGACACAAGCCAGGGTTGCACCTGCGCGAGGACTCGGCGTGGACCTGACGCGGCAAGCATGCCACCCGAATCTATGAGCCAATTCGGGTTTCACGACCCCTCAGATCGGACGGAGGGCGAATTTTGCGTCAATCTGACCGGTGTCATCGATCAGTCGGCGAAGTATCTGCTCAGCAGCTCCCCGTGACAGAACATCGTGCTCCCGCTGGTTGCTGTAGCTGCGCAGGCAGCCATAGCACGAAGTCTCGGGCCCGCAGTCGCAGAGGCTAACACGTCGAAGGGCGGCGTTGAAAACACTTTCGAGGCGTTGCTCGATCATGAGGACATGGCCTGCTCCGCCGGGCACGGCGTCGAAAAGGACGATCTCCCAGCGATCGATCCCAGTCGGAGTGAGTGAGCCGCCTATGTCGTCGCGACCAATCTCGAGCGTTTCGCATGCAGCTTCGACGATCGCGTAGAGCACTGAGTGCCATGCGTCCTGGTTGCCGACGAATCCAGCGACCCGGAGATCCAGCGTCAGGAGGTCTGTTTCGTAGGAGTGAGCGAGATCGAGCGGGTGCTGGGGCCCGTTGCAGTCGATGTCTCGGAGGAGATGCTTGTGCGCCGGACCTTTTTGCGGGCTGGCGACGCGAGCGGAACCGTGACCGCACCAGTCGCAGATCCAGAACCCACGGCCTCCTGGCCCGTCGGCAACAGCGATCAGCCGTCCCCGGGGACCGACTCGAACATTCGCGGATCCGCCCGGGAGCCGGAGCTGTCGGGTCTTGCCCTCGGGCGGATGCTTAAGGATGTGAGTAGCCCCGCTCCACGAGCGCATTGGCGGCCGCGGTCCAGGGTTCTTCGGCTCCTTGTCAGCGACAAATCCGAACTCGGGAATCGTGAGCTTCCGGGGGGTCGCCTCTGCGGCAGCTCCGCAGTAGGAGCAGGTCGTGTCGACATCCGCGACCGCTTGTCGGAATCCGCCGCATCGTTTGCAGACGTAGTAGTTGAACTCTTCGAGATCTCGGCCAGGAAGTCGGTAGATTCCGCGTGATGTCCAGAGTTTTCCTCCGGCGACAAGGGTAGCGTCGGGTGCGTACTCATGGATGGCGGCTGAAAGGTCGCGAGTCAGGTCGAGGCTCGACCCGAGATGCTTGCCTAGGCCGAACGCAGTTCGAAGCTCGACGCTGTCGGTGGGGAAGCCGTACTTGGGAAGGACGTTGTGGTTGGCCAAGAAGCCGAGCAAGTCTCGTCGACGTAGCGTGTTGCCGACTTGCTGGTATCGCTCGGCCAATTGGAAATTCTTGGCTTCCGCTGCCTCATCACGCAGGTGTTCGAGTTCCGACACGTCCGCAGCGAGCTCACGGCGGACGTCCTCCAGAAGATCAATGAGGTGCGACGCCCAGATCCCGCTCTCGACGCCGAGCTCATGCGCGATCTGCGCTGGCAGGATCCGCATCAGGGACTTGGTGATCTCAGTTGGCACTGGGGAGAGAAATCCCTTGATCAAACTGACCGTGGGCGCACTCTCGTCAGGCAAAAAGAATCCGCCAGCAGTGCGCTCGATCTTGTTCGTCGACGCGAAGTACCAGCGGAAGAATTCGGCCAGCGCCACCGAGTGTGCGTGCCGACGATTGATCCGGGCGTTGACGAGCGGTACGTATGGTGCTCGAATCACACCGGACATCATCACCTCCGGTTCGGCAAAATGCGTCAGGTCATGGCTACGTCGATTCGCATATGTCACCACGAGCGCAGCTGACCCGGAGCGTCGGCCTGCTCGGCCAGCCCGCTGGATGTAGTTGGCGGTGTTCGGCGGCATGTTCCTCAGCATCACTGCCTGAAGCTCGCCTACGTCGACACCGAGCTCGAACGTCGTCGAGCATGACAGTGCGTTGACGCGGCCGCGGATAAAGTCTTGCTGGATGGAAGCCGCCTCGACGTTCGACCACTGCGCGGTGTGTTCTTTTGCGGACAGCGGCACGGCGTTCATCGACCTGTAGATCGATCGATAGTGGTCGATATCGTCGTCCAGATCTAGTGGAACGAACGGCGCCAGCGTGCCGTCACAGCTCAATGCCGGGCAGACGCCACGCACGGTGAATGGGGAAATGCGCCGGCAGGTGGTGCACTGATGGACTGGATTTCGTTCGGAAACCCACACTAGTCTCAGCAACTCGTGGTCTACCTGGTAGGCGATGCCCAGCGCATGTTCCGTCGATGACCGAAGCCAGTCCACCGGCGAATTCGGATTGGTTAAGAACGCCCAAATGCCCTTCAAGAGAGCGATCGCGTCGGTGTCCACGTTCAAGGCTGTGAGAACTCGGCGGGTGTAGTCAACGCGACGGTTGGTTCCTTTCCCCGGCAGCCAGGACAAAACCTTGCGAACTGATTCAGGTCCAGACAGGCGGGCGCGGATCGGCCCGAGGCGAGGTGCGAATATTTCGTGGTTGGGCGGTACGTCCTCGGGCATGCTGACCGCGCCCTGTTGACGGAGTGTTCGGACGAGTTCCTGCAGGAAGGCCCATGCCTCACCGGGCCCAAGACCAAGATCCAGTAGGGGCTTCGGGACTTGCCAAGACCTGTCGCGGTACAGGGCGATGCTTGCCAAGCCAAGCCCCTCTAGCGACTGACGGTCGTCGGTGGCGAGGACCTCAGCCATGACCCATGGTGCGACTTGGCGGAGTTCCTGCTGGGCGGTCAGTCGACCAGGGAAGACTCGGGTGCGCTTGGCTGCCTTCCTCGTTTCGAAACTCAGGTCCTCGATGCCGACCGGTTCTTCATCTGCGCCGGAAGCAATCAATCCCTGCGAGATCAACCGCCGGCGCTGGAGGCGCAGGTAGGAGTCTTCGAGGTAGGGGGCGAAGTAGGCGGCCGCCTGGCGACTGTCGCTGAACGCGAGCAGCTTGCGCCCCTCGCCCGGGAGATCCGCTTCCCTTGGGTCCGATCCCGGTGGAAGGCATTGATAAAGCGACGTTGTGATTACGGCTCCGCTGGCGTCCGCGCCAGTCTCGAAGATACGTACGGTGCCAGCACCCCGTGCTCCGCAGACGAGGCAGCCGGCGATTTCGTCACCTTTTTGATTGAGGCGCCGCACCGGCCTTAGGTCGCTGGCTCTACAGCTTCGGTCAGCGCAAGCGGTAGCGCGCGAGTCGTTGAGCGAACCGCATTTGGCGCAGAGTTTGGCGTTGTTTCCCGTGACCCCTCTACCCTCGTCAGCTACTGCTTCTTCGTCTTCGTCGATCAGCTCAGGCTGATCACCGAGTACGAGCCATGTGCCCTTTTCGGTGGCCTTGCGAGGACGGAGGCGGATGACGCCGTCGACGATCTCCGATGAGCCCACGATGTGCACGGCGCCGCATCGCTTGCAGGACCCCAGCTCGAATACTCGGGTGTCGCATTCAGGACACAGGTCGTGACGCGCGAGATGCACGTGAGGGCCATTGGGGCTCAGGCAGGTGAAGGCGCCCTCAGTCGCGCGCAGGAACAGGTGATATCGAGCGGAAAGAACTGCGGTGCCGTCCTGGTTCCTGAGGCTGCTCGCGACTTTGACCGCGGCGGCGAGCCCGGCAGGCCCGTGCGGATCTTTGCCGAATACAGCTTCTACAACCGAATCGAACCTCTTCGGACCGCTGGCCAGCGTCGACCGGAGCGTTGCGAGAGCCTGTTCGTGGCTCAGCGCGATAGTGGCACCCGCACCGGGGCTCGAAGAGAATCCAGCTTTGCTCGCGAGCGCGCCGATAGCCGCATCGTGGTCTGGCTCGTCGAGGAGCCGGATGTAGTCGGCTGCCGTGAGCGGTCCCCAATATGGGCCTTCCGGAGCTGGGAGCCGCTCGGCGGTGATCAAGTCTTGCCTCGACGGGTCGCCGTCGACCGACTCAAATGGTTGGTCGAACAGGCTGGACGCGAACTTGGTCACTGTTGACGGCTCGGAATCGCCGCCGACGGTCGCGGATGTCGCGATGCATTGAAGGGCGGAACCCGGAGCGACTCGGTCTCGGACGCGGCGCAGAAGCATCGCGATCTCGGCGCCCTGCGTACCGTCGTAGACGTGCGCTTCGTCGACAACGATGAAGCGCCATGTAGAGGTGCCCCCGGAGCCGAACAGCTGCAGGTCGCTCGGGCGCAGGAGCAGGTACTCCAACATCGCATAGTTCGTCAGCAGCAAGTGTGGCGGCGTCGCTCGCATCTCTGTACGGCTCAAGAGTTCGTTCGGGAGGATCGGCTCACCGATGTTCAGCTCGCCGAAGCGCTCGCGAGCTTTGACCGGGTCGTGCTCGGTGTCGCCGGTATAGCGCCCGAACGTGATTGCCGGGTAGGTAGCCAGGAGCTGGCGCAGACGTTTCAGCTGGTCATTGGCCAGGGCGTTCATCGGGTAGAGCAGCAGCGCGCGGACGCCTGGGCCTAAGGTTCCCTCTGCGTCTTCCCGCACGAGCCGATCCAGGATGGGGAGCAGGAACGATTCCGTCTTGCCCGAACCCGTTCCCGTTGCGACGACCACATTGCGCCCAGCTGCAACCTTGCGGATGGCGCGCTCCTGATGCACGTAGAGCGGTCGATCCATTGGCATCGCGTTGCTGGCGAGCCGCGTGAAGCCGGATGCGAGAACGCCCTCGTCGATCAGCTCGTGAGCCGTGGCTCCGGGAGCATACGGCGGGGTCGCCTCGAGATAGGGGCCCTTGTCGAGGAGACTAGTTGTGTCGATCGCCCGCCGTAGCGCTGCGTCGAGCAGCGGGTCTCGGACTGCCAGAAGTGACTGCAGATAGCGTCGGTATGTCGCCTTGATCTGTGCTGATGTTGCGACGGCGTCGATGCTTCGTGTCATTTGGCTACCTCAGAGTTCCGGGCGGAGATGCTGGCGACGAGCAATTCGGCAAGGATCAGGTCAGTTGCCACTAGCTGGGGTACGACCTCGCCTAGGTCGCTCCACCAGCGCCGTTGCCGCTCAAGCCAACTTGAAGCAACTCCGTGGCCCCGGGCGGCGTGCCGCGCGGCGAGCGCGCATCCCAAGGACAGGGACGGCACCACGCGCCATCCCGAGATCGCCGTGGCGTGGCGGCGTGCGTCGAAGGCAGCCGTGGTGGTCGGGTCATTGATTATCCGAAGCAGCCGAGTCATCTCTTCGTAGATTTTTCGCGAGTTGGCGATGAGCCAATGCAGCCGTGGGTCCTTGCGTTCCCTCACCAGGTCCATCGTTCCGATCACACGGGAGTCGCCGCTGAGCAAGCCGTGCGGCACAAGTCCTGCTTGACGCACGAACGCTTCTCGCATGGCCGAGGCTTCGTCGTACAGATCGGCTGCCGCGTCCAGCCGTCCCGCGGTAGCGACTGGATCTTTGCCTGCGAGGATCTCGGTCACCTGAGCGCCGCACACGGTGGCTGCCGCGTCGATTTCTTCTCGAGACCACCCTGCGTCGGCGGCTGAGAGCAAGGCGGCAGGCAGTGCACCACGGACCGACCACTCGGGAGCCCGGTCGTCATGCGCCGCGATGAGGTTTGCCCGCACCAAGCCGGATTCGATGAGCAGAGACGAGATTGATGACCCCGGCGCTTTCGACGCGGTGAGCGAGAGAAGGGCGTCGCGAGGGGAGGAGTAGACGGCCGCATCGATGGCTCTGCTGACGGCTGTCACGCGATCACCTAGGGCGAGGGCGCCGATGAGTCCGCGTACCGACCACAGTCGGCTGAAGTCAGTGATGCGTTCAGGGAACGGGCGCACGCCGGCGAGGTATGCCGAAAGGGCGTTCTCCTCCGGATCGTCCTCCGCGAGCCAACCGTCAGCGTCGACGAACGAAGCTGTTCCTCGTGCTGGCCAGTCCGGCACGGACTCCGGCACCCACGCGTCGTCAATCCGGACGGTGACGATCACCGGGCCCGCGTCGCACAGCCAGCGGGGAAGTGCAGCCCGGCCGTGGACGACGGGAAGAGCCTCGGCCTCGCGCCACGGGGCACGCAAGGAGTAGACGAGTGCCATGAGACCGTCGAACTCGACGGATTGGCTCAGGATCAGGGTTCCTTCATGGGCGGTGATCTCGCGATAGAGCCGCTTCGGTCGGATTACCGCGACCTGCAGTGCACCGTCCGCACTGAGACACAGCCGGACGTGTGGGTGGGCGGCGATCGTGTCTGCGAGCTGGGCGAGATTGAACCGGTAGACACCGTTACGACCGACGCTTGGAGCGAGGGTTTGAAGCAGCCCGGTCGTTCCTAGCACGTGCAGCGTCGGGTCGGCCGAGACGCCGACATTCACAATGAATGTACCGGGAGATTCGCGGATATCCTCGCCGAATAGCGTCACCGGCCGGATGGACGCCATCGACGCGCCAGCTTTCGATTCATAGGCGACCGACATATGTGGCGGTGTGAGCTGAACGCGACATGCAGTAGTGCCCGCCGACAGTAGGACCGTGGCACCACGTTGCCGCTCGCCTAGGTCGGTTCGTGACCTGCTTACGGTTAGGTCAGGCGGTGCATCGACGGTGACCGCCACCGGTTGTAACCCCGCTGCGGTGAGTCGACGCCAGCTCGGGTCGAACTTGACGGACAGGCCCTCAGCGATGGCGAGCGTACGGGTAACGCCCCGGCCCCATGGGCCTCGAACACGCACGGTGAAAGTTCCCAACAGCGGCCGCGGCAGCCGAGCCCAGATCTCGTTCGGGTTCCAGCTGTCGTCCTCGGTGCTCCACTGTGCGAGCGTCTCGCCGTCGCAGTCGCGGATGTCAACTCGCCAACCAGCGTGTCGGAGATCGTCCGGCAACTCGATCGACGGGACGTCGGCGTACACTGGCATTCCCGTTGTCGTGCGGACGCCGAGCGTCAACTCCATCGCTGCGACCCGAGCCCCAGTGTGGTTGCGAACAGTGTGGACGGCGTCGGATCCAGCGAGCCGGACACTCTGGGCGCGAGCGAGATCGACCAGCAGCAGGCACCAACCGGACCAGCCCGGGGAGAGAGGACTTTCCGAGAGTCTGGATAAGTCACCGGTGACTTCGAGCTTGTCCGGTTCATCGCCCGGGAACAGGACCCACACGAGCCCCGCTGGGAGGGGGCGGACAGGAGACAGGCGGGCGCCATCTTCCCCGAAGAAAATTGCCGGGTCGTTGTCATCAACGACGGAAAGGTTCGCCTGGAGATGCTCCTTCCCCAACAGCGCTGCCGTCGCCAATCGAACGGGCTTTGGAATGACGACATCGGTCTGTGGTGCCGGTTCGTTCGCGCCAGGCCACAGAGCTTTCGTCGCAACACGCTGAACGTCTGCGTCAAGCCCGACGTTCCAGACCGCGGTTCCGTCGGGCGCATCACCGACTGGTGGCAGTCTCAGGAGGACGCCACGGCCGAACGGGTCGATCACGAGGTGGGGCTGCACCTCAGGTACCTTCGTTGGCACACTGACGTCCGCAGGTGCAATCTCTCCGCGTTCGTTGAGTTCGAGGGCCTTGAGGCGGAATCTTTCGGGCAGTTGCACATCGAGGCCGTCGCCGCCGGCCGATACTGCATCAAGCAGATCGAAAACTCGATCAGTGACATCGGCTGCGAACTCGCCGCCGTAGCGCAGGAAACGTTCGACAGGCTTGTCCACGTTGTGGAGGTGACGATCCGTCGCCCGCGAGGCGACCCATGCCAGCAACTCCGCCGCTGTCAACCCCGGCGACGCCGTCCGACGATCGGTGACCAGCCGGAAGTAGTTCTCCAGACAGTTGGTCGGAACACCGCAGTGCAACAGCATCCGGCCCACGTATCGTTGCCCCGCTTCATCGCCTTGTGCGACGAAAGTCGGCATCCCAAGTCGCTCGAGGTTGCGCAAGAACGCTCCACCCCATTCAGGGTTGAACGCTTGGCCAATGTCGCGATCGAGGAACGATCTAAGGTGCGGCCAAAGACCTGCGTGGTCATATCGTTCGGCAGCGACGAACGCGGTGGTCACGACATGCACGGCCGGCCACCGTCGTAGGAGCCGCTGTCGGTCTGCCCCGTCCAGGCCCGAGTACCGACCGCCGATCAGCTCCAGCGCTGTCGCGCAGTCGCGCGAGGAGATCGAGTCAAGCGCCTCGGCGACCAGCGACACGAGGCTCAGCCGTCGTCGCCAGTTGAGGTCAAGATCGGATAGGTACTCCTGCGCGGACCTTGTGCCGCCTGCGCTAACGCCCGTCATGCCAGTCCCCAGCCGGTCTTGCCGTGTGGTACCAGTCATGGTTACGGACCTGCTCGACAGGCTCGCGAGATTGGTACTGCGGCATCGACGCATCACTGTGACCGCTCGGCGTCGGGGCGGCGTCGGCGCGGACCACTCCGCCTGTTGTCATCAACGCGTCTCCCTAGCTCGTCCGACCTATGTCACAGTCGGTGACCCGCCGATCGAGTTTGTCTCAGTGCGGTTCTAGTTGCGTCCGCCGGAGGGGTCACGGTGAACAACGTCCGTGCGCCGGTCAGCGTTACCATTAGTTGCCGAATCGCTGTCATATGGTCACCGGTGGTGGGTCGAACTGCCTGAGCCGATACGGCGCAGCCGACGACGTCCTTGACCGTGGCGACGGCTTGCCGGCTGGCGTAGTACTACCTCCGGGGCGAGGTGACAGTTGGACTGTGGATTTGGGAGCGTCGAGACTCACCTACATCGGCAGGCGGGTCAGCCTTGGCCGTTGCACTGGTGACGTCGCGCCCAAGGAGGCGTTTTGGACGGTGTCCGAAGCGACAACGACGTGATCACGGCTGCGGCAAGTCGCAGCCTGTAGCCCCGCGAGTGATCTGCTAGCGCTGGCCCGATGTTCGTGTTGACGCCCCTGGCTCTGCGGTATGAGTGACGATTCCGGCGTCAGGCGCCGTCCTCGGCGGGAGCCCCGTCGGCCTGCCGGCATGACGTCAGGTCATTCCGACGTGGAGTGACCAACTGCTACCACGTGCGCGGGGTGCGGTCGCTGGACCATCCGGCTCGGATGATCGAGACGAGCGTCCGTGAGCGTGCTGTGCTGATGCAAGGTTCTTGCGGAGGGTCTCTGCGGAGGTGGGTCGCTGGTGGGCGGTCCAGTGGCGGGCGGTTTCTTGCCAGGTGCGATCAACCAGGTCGTCGTTGGACGTGATGGCCACCGGTCGGCTGCCGATATCGCTGGCCGGTCCTTCGTTCGGCCTGGTCGCGACGGTGTCGAAGGCGGCTTTAGGGTCGGCGGCGCAGCGGCGGGCCGGGTCATCGGACATCACTTGCCTCGGTGGTCACCGTGGTGCGGGGCGCCTGGGTGTCGCGCATGGTGACCTCGCGTTCGAGGAGCCGCGTACGCACGGTGTCGGCGGTGACGTGCATGCGGTTGCCGATGCGGGCAAGTGACCAGCCTTGGCAGTAGAGGTGCTCGGCGTCGTCACTCTAGTCGTCGGTGAGGCCGCGCCTCCTTCGTCGTCGCGGTGAAGGGTGGTGAGCCAACCGAGGACGGTGCGGCGCCACGGAGCTTCCACCCGCATGGCCCCGGAGCATGGGAGGCCGTCTTGACCGATGACAACGCCGACCAGGTTCGTGTACTCCCGGGCGTTGGCTCGTGCGCCGGCCCGTCCCCAGTTACTCCTTTCGTGTCAATGCCCAGCATCAAGGCCTATCGGGATCAATGCGTCATTCCGGCGACGACTCTCCCCGTCATGTCGGTATCCAGGTAGGTTCGGACCCATGGCGGACCCGCACCTCACCCTGCCGGAACGATCCGCGCTGCTCGCGCTGATGACCCTGATCCGCGAGGCGTCGAATGCCAACCTCACCGACGAACTGGGCATCAAGATCAAAAAAGAGGAGAGGCAACACCTGATCGAATTGGGCTACATCAAGGCGTGGCAGACCGGTCGATACCGGGCATGGGTGCACGAACTGACCGACGAGGGTTGGCGGCGCTGCGGTGACGAACTGGGCAGCCCCACCCCGAAGGGCGCACCAAAAGCCACCCGGCTGCAATACTCGCTGACCCGCCGGTTCGCCGCTTTCATGGCACGATCCGACCTGCGTATCGCGGACATCTTTGTCCTCGACGACGAGTCGACCCCGGCCGTTGACATGACGGACCGAATCCGCGCCGCGTACACCGAATTGGCTACCGCCCCTAGTGCCGGTGTCAGCCTGACTCGGCTGCGGCGCGCCTTCGCCGACGTGGCGCGTTCCGACCTGGACGCCGCCCTTCTGCGGCTAGCCCTGGAACCGTCAGTGCGGCTCAATCCTGAGTTCAATCAGAAAACCCTCACCCCGGCCGACCGGGCCGCCGCGCTGCGCACCGGCGGAGAGGACGTGCACCTGCTGTCCATTGAACAGTCATGAAGGCGATCGAACGCGACGCACTGACGGAACTGGCCAAGACCAACTGGGCGCCCACCAGGGAAAGCGTGTGGACGGAGCCCGAAGCGCACGTCGACGGTCTCAACGATCGGGCGTTGCGGACGGTCATGGCTGGCTTCGCTGACGCCAAGGCTAGTGACGCGGAGAGCCCGATCGGCGTGGTCGTCACCGGACGGCCCGGTTCGGGCAAGACCCATCTCGTCGCCACCGTGCGGAAGCGAGTCAGCGCGGCAGGCGGCTACTTCTTCGCCCTTGAACTACGGCACGAACGATCTTTCTGGCAGAAGGTCGTGCTCGACGTGCTCAGCGGTCTGCTCCAGTTCGGCAGTGACGGTTTGGAACAGGGGGTCATCCTGCGGCGGGAGCTGTCCCGGAAACTCAATTTGCCCGAATCCTTGCATCGGCAACTCGTGGGACTGGACAAACCAACCCGGGCCGGACTTGATGACATGGTAGGGGCGCTGGATCAGGTTGATCGGCGGCTCGCATTCGAATGCGGGCACACCCTGCGAGCCTTGGCGTTGCTGGCCAGCGATTCGGTGACGACCAGGGAGGTCGGCATCGCCTACCTTTCGTCGGAAAGCGAAGCGGTAGTTGGCGAACGAGCCGAATGGGGCCTTCGCGCCAATGCTAGGACATCGCACGAAATGGTCGGTGAACTGTTCAAGTTGATCGCGCTCACCGGGCCAAGTGTGATCGCGCTGGATCAAATCGATACCCTGATCAAACAGTCGGAACGAGGAGCCGACAGCGCCACATCTGAAGCCGCGTCCGACGCTACTTCGGACTCGATGGGATTGCCCAGGCGGCGGCTGTTTGAGGATGTCGGCAGCGGCCTCATGGAGTTGCGCGAAGCCACCCGCCGGTCACTGGTTCTGGTAGCCTGTATGGACTTGGTCTGGCAGGGCATCCGGGACTATGCGCCGGGCTCTGTCGAGCAACGGTTCCGCCGTGCCGAGCAATTGGACACCATCCCGGTGGCGGCGGTCGGGCAGGCGCTCATAGAAAGACGGTTCGCGCTCAAATTCGAAAAGGTCGGCTTCGTTCCGCCCTATCCGAGTTGGCCAATAAGGTTGGAGGCGTTCGCCGACGCAGTCCGGTTCACCGCTCGCGGCCTCATTCGCCGGGTCGACACCCACGTCCAGGTGTGTCTGGACGCGAATGAGGTCACCGAACTGAGCAGCCTCGCCGAGTCGAGCCGCGCTGACGCAGCCGCGCCGCGACCGGGGCCTGCAATAGTTCCGGTCGATCATGGCGCACTCACCGAGATAGACCGACAGCTGGCGGCCCTGGTGAACGATGTCAACATGATCGCGGAGATCGACAAGGCGCTCGACCCGTACCAGGAGGATCAGCGCATACCGGACCTCTTGTGTCCCGCCTTGAATCGGTGGGTTGCCGAACAGGGCGAAGAACGCTTCCAGTACGAGGTGCCTACGGAAACGATGGCCGCCGGCAATCCTGCCCTGCACGCCGAACTGCGACGGACCTTGGACGAGAGCACCGAGGACAAGATTTATTGGTCGTTTCGGGCGATCGCATGGAGTGACGGGCGAGCAGTGATCAACCGGATTGACCGAGTCCTGAATACCACCGGCCTGGACGTGGTGGCGCCGAAACGTAAAGTCTACCTATTGCGCACCGGCGATTGGTCGAACGGTCGCAAGACCCGACAGAAGGTCCAGGAATTCGAAACGGCGGGCGGAGTCGTGATCCGACTGCCAAGGGAGACATTGGAGATCGACTTCCGCACGTTCGCGGCATTGGAGCGACTAGCTGCGACCCAGCCACCGGCCCAGTTCAACGCATGGTTGCTCAGTCGCCGCCCGGCCAGCCACACCGCCTTGCTGCGCGAGGTGTTCGGCGACCCGCCGGATGACGCGGAGCCACCGGGTCCCGAACCCGAACCGACCCCTGAGCCGCAACCGTCCGATGTGTCCTGGCCGATGGCCGACCCGGACACCACCAACCCTGCCACGGCCATATCAGGTGGGGTGACGGTGGACCCGGTGACACTGCACGTTGGCGACCGGATGGACACCGGCGCGGCGGTGACGATCGCGTTGGAATCGTTGCGGAAGCACACGGCGATTTTTGCCGGGTCTGGGTCGGGTAAGACGGTGTTGATCCGCCGGTTGGTCGAGGAATGTGCGCTGCGTGGCGTGTCCGCGATCGTGCTCGACCCCAACAACGATCTGGCCCGGCTCGGCGACTCGTGGCCGCAGCCACCGGATGCCTGGGGGCCCAACGACGCGGTCCGCGCCGACGACTACCTTCGCAACACCGACGTCGTGCTATGGACGCCCCGTCGGGAAACGGGCCGGCCGTTGACGTTCCGTCCGCTGCCCGACTTCGCCGCGGTCGCCGACGACCCGGACGAGTTCCGCCAGGCCATCGACACGGCTGTCGCAGCGCTCGCACCACGCGCCCGCGCCGACGGCGCAACCGCGAAGGCCGAGCGGTCCCGCGCCGTTCTCAACCAGGCGTTGCAGTACTTCGCGTACGAGGCCGGCGGCGGGCTCAGCCATTTCTTGGACCTGCTCGGTGACCTGCCCGATGACGTAACACCACTGGCCAAAGCACATGAAATGGCCGCGGACATGGCGCAAACACTACGCGCGGCCATGATCAACGATCCGTTGTTCGGCGGCGTTGGCGAGCCGGTGGACCCGGGCGTGCTGCTCACCCCGGCGGCTGGCAAACGCGCCCGGATCTCGGTGATCAGCCTGATTGGCTTGCCCGCTGAGGAACAACGGCAGAGCTTCGTCAACCAACTCCAGATGGCCCTGTTCGCCTGGATCAAGCAGCATCCCGCCGGCGACCGGCCACTCGGCGGGCTGCTGGTCATGGATGAGGCGCAGACCATCGCTCCGTCCGGTTCGCTGACCGCAAGCACGTACAGCACCCTTGCGTTGGCCTCGCAGGCCCGCAAGTACGGGCTCGGCCTGGTGTTCGCCACGCAGGCGCCACGCGGTATCCACAACCGGATTTCCGGCAACGCCGCCACACAGTTCTTCGGCTTCCTCAACAGCCCGCCGCAGGTCGCTGCAGCCAAGGAAATGGCAGCCGCGAAATCCAGTTCAGTGCCGGACATCTCCCGGTTGAGCGCAGGCCAGTTCTACGCCGTCGCCGAGGGTTTGGCGTTCCAGAAGATCCGCACCCCAATCTGCCTGAGCTACCACCCGCCGAGCCCGCTGACCGTCGAAGAAGTCATCGCCCGCGCTCGGCAGGACTGACGCCTGTGCAAGGAGTGGACTCGCCGTGGAGAAGGTGATCGAGAGCCTGGTCAAGGGCTTCCAGCAGGACCAGGACCTGACCGAACTACAGGAGTCCGAGGCATTCGAGGCGTTCGCCGCCTATTGCGTGCTCAGTTCGTACTACAACGACCCCTTCAACCCGGACGCGTACCGTACCGGCGGCGGCAACGATCTCGGCATCGACGCGTACGCGGTCCTGATCGACGGGGACCTGTATCGGGACCCAACGGAAGTGCGGGCGGCGATGAGCCGCAAGCGGCCGCAGGTGCAGGTGGTGATCATCCAGGCCAAAACCAGCAGTAAGTTCGAGACCAAGGTGATCTCGGATCTCGCGGAGAATCTTGGTCACCTGTGTGGGTCCGGCGGGATCCCGTACGTTGTATCCGCCGACGTGGCCAGCCTGCGAGGCTGCTTGGACGTCGTGTTCGAGAACTCAGCCCGGTTGGCCGGTCAACTGCCGCAACTGCACGTCCGTTATGTGACCACCGGCGATCAGATCTCGGATATGATCAACCGCAAGGCGCGGTCGGCCGAGAAGCATTTGGACAAGCTCAACCGATTCGATACGACCGACGTGCGCTGCGTGAACTGGCGGGAGTTGCGTGCGCTGTACCAGCAGGCGACCAGCACCGTCCGGGTCACCTTGCCGGTGCCGAAACAGTTCGCCGTGCCGGCGGCTCCCGGCGTTGAACAGTCGTTCGTCGGGCTGATCGCCGCGCCGGAGCTGGTCTGCATCATATTGGATGACGGCTCGGGAAAGCTGCGTGAGAACCTGTTCGAGAGCAACGTGCGCGCCTTCCAGGGCTACAACAGGGTCAACAGCGGTATTCGGGACACCCTGCGGGATCCGGACAAACGGCAGAGGTTCGCCGTGATGAACAACGGCGTCACCATCGTGACACGGAAACTGGACCGTGTCGGCGACGATTTCGTGTTGGACGATTTCCAGATCGTGAACGGCTGTCAGACCTGTCACGTGCTGTTCCACGAGCGTGATCAGCTCACCGATCAAGTTTTCGTCAGTGTCCACATCGTTCACTCAGTGGACGAGGATGTGATCCAGGGTATTGTGGCCGCAACCAACCAGCAGACCCCTGTCAGCGACGAGGACCTGGCTGCGAGGGAGGACTTCCACAAGGAGCTGGAGGACTTTTTCACCCTCGGCTGGGATAAGCCACACCAGTTGTTCTATGAACGTCGCGCGAAACAGTACAGCGAACGCAAGGACGTGGAGAAGACCCGGGTCATCAGCCGCGCCCAACTCAGCCGCGCGTACCTGGCCATGTTCCTGAACGAATCATCCCGCGTAGGCCACTATCAGGAGCTGATCAAGGCACGCGGTACTGAACTGTTCGTCACTGGCCAGCCGGCGATCCTTTACTACACGGCCGCGGCAACCTGGTACCGATTGGAGTGGATGATCCGGAACCAGCGTATCAATCGCGGCTACCGGCCCGCCCAATATCACTTGATGGCGATGATCCGGCAGAAGCTGGTTGGTTCGGTGAAACTGCCGCCCAATGGTAGAGCTGCGCAGAAGGAGTGCGACAAAATTCTGAAGGTAATCTGGAATGCGGAAGCTGCGGAAAAGCTAGTCGTCCGCGAGTTGCTGCCGGTGATCCAGCGGGCCATCGACGCCGAACGGGCCGCCGGGGTGCCGTTGGGGGAGGCGGTGCGTAACGAGCGGTTTGCCGAGCTGGTCCGTAGGGAGCTGACGGACAGCACCGGTCGCTAAGGGCGCGGTGCGACCAGCCTGAGGTGCCGGTGCGACTTTGGCACCGGGGTCGGGCGTGTTCGGCGCCGCTAGCGCTAGCGACCGTGGCGCGTGCCCTGTTGTACAACGACCTCGGGCGCGCGCCCGGTATCTCGGCTGGCACGCGGTGCGCCTACGGCGGTGCTGCGCAAGGGCCAGTGGCCTGGTCGCCGCGATCGGCTTGCTCGGCACGGTGGGGGCCGCCCGCCGCGACGCACCTGCAGGTCAGCGAGACGAGGTGCCGATCAGGCTGGAATCCTGGCCCAAGTCAGGTGATCACCGATCTGGCCTTGATCTCGAGCGGTGAGTAGCCCAGACGAGTGACTGCCAATGCCGCTCGATGCTGTGGTGGCCGCTGATGATGGGCAGCGTGAGTGACGATTCTCGGGTCGAGCGCCGTCGGCGGGACTACGTGGTCGACCAGATCGAAACCGTGCCGATGACTGCCGAGCAGTACGAGCAGGCGGTCAGTGCGTTGGCAACCTTGATTGTCGAATGGGCGACGAGCCGCCGCCGGGACAACAGCATGACACCCGGGACGGGATCCGGTCATTCCGACGGTGATTGACCAGCCGTCACCATTGTGGCGTTTCGGTCGCCGGACCGTTCCGCTCGGACGATCGAGACGAGCGTCCGCGAGCGGGCCGTGCTGATGCGCAGGTTCTTGCGGAGGGCCTCGGCTGAGATGGGGCGCTGATGGGTAGCCCAGTGTCGGGCGTCTTCATGCCGGGCGCGGTCAATCAGATCGTCGTCGGGCGCGATGGCCACCGGACTGCTGGCGGCATCACCGGCAGGTCCTTCGCTGTGTCTGGTGATGGCGGTCGGCGTGGCCGCCGCCGTGTCGGTGTTTGTGATGGTGACGTCCGTGTCCGTATCGGTGCCGCCGACGTTCGCGTGGGTTGTCTCCTTCGACTGGCGGCTGATGGTGCTGATGGCCTGCAGCAGGCTTGGTCCGACTTCGGCCCAGCCGATAAGCAGGAGGGGCCGACGGCGTCGAACGCGGCCCTGCCGTAGGCGCCGGTGAGGAGTGGGTCGGCGATGTTGAGGGCGAGGGTGGTGAGGCTGGCGAAGGTGAGCAGTCGGCGGGCTGGCCGGAGTTGTTCTGGTGTGGCGTCGTGCAGGGCGAGGTGCCGCGTGCCGAGGAGCCGGCCGAGGACGGACAGGTCGACCGCGGGTGCGACCAGCGGTGCGACCCAAGCGGGGACGCCGAGTCGGAGGGCGAGGTTGAGGACGTTGCCGAAGCCGAAGAGGAAGGTGAGGCCGACGACGGTGCCCATGATCACGGTGACGGCCTGCACGACGGGGGGCAGTGTCTGGACCTGGTCGGGTCGACGGCTCGACGATGGATCGGGTCATCGAGATTCACCTGCCTCGGTGCGCGTCTCGGTCGGGGGGCGTCCCTGGGCGTCGCGCATGGCGACGCCGCGTTCGAGGAGCCGTGCGCGGACGGTGTCGGCGGTGACGTCCATGTGGTTGCCGATGCGGGCGAGTGACCAACCTTGCTGGTAGAGGCGCTCGGCGTCGTCAATCTGGTCGTCGGTGAGGCCGCGCCGCCGCATGGGTACGTCGTGGCGGTGAAGGATGGCGCTGACGGTGCGGCGCTCGATGCCGAACTCGTCGGCGAGCTGGTAGACGGTCGAGCCGGCCTGGTAGCTGGCAATGAGCTGCTGGGTCTGGGCGTCTTCGAGCCGGTAGCGGTGGTTACTTTCGGTACCTCCTGCTGACTCTGGGTGCCGAGGAGTAGGTGGCTGGATCGTCAGCTCTGGCCCGTCGACCAGGAGCAAAGAGTTCGGGTTGTGCCACGTCAGGCCCACCGAGGTATTTTGGACACACGAAGCCGAATCGAGTCGGTTTCGTTATCAGGGTCTGATCAGGAACCGTACAGCAGAGGCTTGTCAGGCCAAACGTGAGATGGGCGCCATCGCCCTCGGGTCAGACCCTGACGCTCGCAGTCGGCTGCGGCATGTCGCCTCCGTGACAGAGTTGGTCGGGTTGGCGGCGTTCTCGCCTGGGATACCGCAAGCGTTGACGCCACAACAGCTGTCGACTGCGACAAGGCTGACCGGTCCCGGGCTGGGTGGTCCCATCACACGGAACCCATATTTGCTATTGCTCGATACCACCGCCCATGTGGTCTACCACTCAGACCTGCCAGGCCGGGTATGTACACCGACTCTCGATCATGCTCGTGTCGCATAGGCAGGGGACGGAATCGGGGAGGGAACGAACGCGGTTGGCCCACCTCGCGAGTTGCGGCGGGTGGTATCACCCGTTCGCGGAGTTGGTTACGGCGGTGGCATGGGTGCCCAGACGTCAGTCGATACGTAAAGCCAGCTCATGGCGCGGTTTGTGTAGCAGAAACGTAGGCTTTGACGATACTACCTGCGTGGCGCACGGTCGTTGCGCGCTGAGCGAGCAGCGCCGACGTCACAGTGTTGTGTGAGGTCGCATCGGCACACCGTCCGCTGGAGGATGCCGCTGAGCGTCCACCACGGGCCTGAGCAGTGGTCACCGATCCGACTGGCCGCGGCCCTGAGGCGACCCGTGTTCCCAGCCCGACCTCAATCGGGCGATTTGCTTGTCAACGTTGCGGACCTGGGTCGAGTCGGCGCCGAAGGCTTCAGCCAGCAGTGGACGGACCGCTTCCAGTTCGGTCAGCGCTTCGTCGGGATGTCCGGCGGCGCCGAGCATCTGAGCTATGACGAAACGCGATTCAAGGACCTTCGCCACCGCGTCCTCGTCCGCTGATGTCTTGGCATTCAGCACGTAGAACCGCAATTGGGGGAGCGCTTTGTCCGGCTTGCCGATTTCAGCGTATGCGTGGCCCGCGTGATACGCGCAGTCCAGGACGTACGGGTCGGCGAACGGTAGATGCTCGCGGTAGTCTCGCCCGACGACGTCGAAGAGCGAAGCAGCGCGCGTGTACTCCCCGGCGTAGAACAACGCCGCGGCCAGGTAATGGCGTAGCCGAAGTGTCAGTGCTGGATCGTGGCGTGCACGTTCAACGCCGTCCTCGAGCAGATTAATCGCCTCAGCCGGCCGGTCGTTGTCCAGCAGCACCTGCACGTTGGCCGTGAGCTGCTCGAACTCGGTGTCCGTTAGCTTGTCCCGGCCGCCAGCAAGCCTTTCACGCCTGGCCGGGGCCAACAACGGCCGACGGAACGGCGAGGTCGGGTCTCGATTTTCGCCTTCCACGGACGTGTCGCTTGGCGCCGACGCCAGGGGCATGAGTGCGTCGTACACCGCCTCGGCAGAGGGTCGCCGTTGTGCGTCCTTGGCCAGCATCGAGGTCACCAGCGTATCGACAGCTACCGGGATGTCGGTCCGCCGAGCGCGCACTGACGGCACCGCTGACAGCTGGTGACGGGCACGCAGCGGCATGTCGGTCGTCGCATGGAACGGTACGTCCCCGACCAACAGCTCGTAGAACAAGCAACCGAGTGAGTAAATGTCGGACGCGGACGTCACTGCCTGCCCGAGCCACTGCTCCGGCGACATATAGGCGGGTGTACCAACGGTTCGGTCTACCTGCGTCAGTCGTGGCAATGCTCCTGCTCCACGCAGGATCGCGATGCCAAAGTCAAGCACCTTGACCAGGCCGCCATCGACGATCATCACGTTGGCCGGCTTGATATCGCGGTGGACTATGTCAACTCGGTGTACGTCGGCCAGTACCGCGGCGATCTGTGTCGCGATCGCTGCCGCCCAGGCGAGACTCGGTGGCGATGTCGTGTAATCGGTGTGATCGAGCGTTGCTTCCAACGTCGAGCCGCGTAGCAGCTGCATGACCAGCCACAGCTGAGTGCTTCCATCCGGGGCGGTCTCGACGCCGGTGTCATAGACGGCCGGTGTGCCGGGGTGTTCCAGTTGGGCGGTGGTGCGGATCTCGCGCAGGAAACGCTTGCGATCACGATTGAGAGTGTCGAGGATTTCGACTGCCTCGGGGCTGTTCGGTGCGACCGGGACAGACCCTGGAGAGGGTGGCCGCAGCAGCTTGATCGCCACCCGTCGATCAAGACGTTCGTCGTAGCCGTGGAAGACTTCGCTCATGCCGCCGCGGCCAAGCGAACCGTCCACTCGGTAGCGTCCGGCAAGCAGGGGTCTTTCGACTGGCGGTGCTGCCTCGTCGTTAACCATGGTGGATTCAGTACGGCTACTCCGCCCATCGGTCGGAGCGCTGTTGGGCTTGGTGTCCTCGCCGGACGACCCCAGCGCTGCCTGCCTGACAGCGGTCGGTTCGTCGGCGAACGCAGCCTGCACTGGTTTCGCGTCGTCGAACATTGCATCGCCCGGCTGACGTGTGATGGTCAGCGCCCTCAACAGGCCCGGGCCGACTTCCGCCCAGCCGATCAGCAGCAACGGTCCCACGGCATCGAACGCAGCCTTGCCGTACTCGCCAGCCACGATCGGGTCGGCCACGTTCAGTGCCAAAGTGACCGCACTGGCGAAGAACAGCAAGCGGCGAGCTGGTCGCAGTTGTCGCGGTGTCGCCACGGCCAGGGCCAGTTGTCGGATGCCGAGGAGGAGCCCGAGGACCGAGAGGTCGACAGCGGGTGCGACGAGGGGAGCGACCCAGGTGGGCACGTCGAGGCGGAGGGCGAGGTTGAGGACGTTGCCGAAGCCGAAGAGGAAGGTGAGGCCGACGACGGTGCCCATGAGCACGGTGACGGCTTGAACGACGGTAGTGCTGTTCGAGCCTGATCGGGGTGGCAGTGTGGTTGCTGGCCGGGTCATCGTGGGGTGCCTGCTTCGATGCGCGGACGCCCGTGGGTGTCACGCATGGTGACGCCGTGTTCGAGGAGGCGTTTGCGTACGGTGTCGGCCGTGACGTCCATCTGGGTGCCGATTCGGGCGAGTGACCAGCCGAGGTTGTAGAGGTGGATCGCGTCGTTGACCTGTTCAGGGGAGAGTCCGCGGCGGCGCATCGGCACATCGTGTCGGCGGAGGATTGTGCTGACCGTTCGCCGTTCGATGCTGAACCGGTCACCGAGCTCGTACACCGTCGCGCCGGACTGGTAGTCGGCGATCAGTTGCTCGATTTGATCGGCACGGAGTTGCCGGGCCCGGCCGGGTCGGTCGCGCTTGATCAAGGTCGGCTCGGGTGTATCGAGGCGGGGGAGCTTCTCGCGGAGCTCTTCCAGGGCTTTGACCTGGTCTTTTATGTTCGAGTAAGGTCCCCTAACCTCCACAGCAGGTCAAAGGCCGTCCACTTTGGAGTGGACGGCCTTTTCGTTGCCCTGATAGCGGCAAAGTACAGCAGTGGCGCTACTCGTCCAGACGCTTGAGCGCGTCCCGCAGGATCGACGGTGACGGTCACGCCCTCGCTGCCCGGATTGCCCGAACCGCCCGGGAACCGCAGCCGGCGGCTCCCTACGGGATTCCCTGGATGGCCAGCCCCACTCCGAAACCGAGCAACAGCACGCCGGTGCTGTATTCGATTCCTGAACGCACCTTGGGCCGACGCAACACCGCGCCGATCCGGTCGACCGTGAACACGTACAGGCTGAACCAGGTCAGGTACAGCGCCGCGAACACTCCACAATAAGTCAGGGCCTTGCCCAGCACCGGCCCGTCCGTGGGCAGGAACTGCGGCAGGAACGTCAGGAAGAACACCGCGAGCTTCGGGTTGAGCGCGTTGGTCAGGAACCCCTTGCGCAGGCAGCGCAACGGCTTCCGGTCGGTCGGCTCGCCCGTCGGCTGGCTGGCCGCCGCCTTGCGGGCGATGCGGACCGTCTGTACACCCATCCACACCAGGTAGATCGCGCCGACGATCTTCAGCACGGTGAACGCGATCGGGGACGCCACCAGGATCGCGGTCAGCCCGAGCGACGCCGCCGCGGCGTGCACCGACAGGCCGGTGGCGCCGCCCAATGTGGTCATGAAGCCCGACCCCTTGCCGCGGACCAGGGCCTGACGGGTGATCAGGGCCTGGTCCGGGCCGGGGATGATGATGATCACTAGCGCGGCCGCGATGAACACCCACATGGCTACGCCGCCCGATCCGCGCCGGCGGTCGTCCGGACGACCGCGGCCAGCGCGCGCAGGACCACTGCCGGATTTTCCCGGAAGTAGAAGTGGTCACCGGGGAACTGCCGCACGGTGACCGCCTCCGTCACGTGCTCCTGCCACGCGCGCAGCTCGGCCTCGACGATTGAGTCGTCCCGGCCGCCGAACACGGTCAGCGGCACGGGCAACGGCTCCTCCGGACGCCACTCGTACGTCTCCAGCACCTGGTAGTCGGCCCGCAGGTACCGGGCGACCATCGCCTTCAGCTCCGGATCGGTGAGGATTTCACCGGGCAGGCCGCCGTGGCGCGCGGCCACCTCGGCGATCAGCTCGTCGTCGGGCAGGCCGTGCACCGGCGGCTCGGTCCGCCGGGTGGACGGCGCCGGGAAGCCGGAGACGATCAAGCGGTCCGGCAGCCGGCGCCCGGTGCGGCGCAGTTCGCGGACGACCTCGTAGGCGACCAGTGCGCCGAGGCTGTGGCCGAACACCGAGTACGGGGCCATGGTCGGCATGACGTCGACCACCGCGGCGACCACCTCGTCCATTGTGGACAAGACCGGTTCGGACAGCCGCGACCCGCGCCCGGGCAGCTGGACGGCGCTCAGCTCGACGGACGGCAGCTGGCGCGACCAGCGGACGAACTCCGCGGCCGACCCGCCGCCGTGCGGGAAGCAGAACAGCTTGGGCCGGCCGGGCCGCGCCTGGCCCTGGACGAACCACCGGCCGGTGAGGCGGGGTTTCACGAGCGTTCGCCTCCCACCGCTTCGACGGTCACCAGGTGCTCGACCACCGCGTCGATCGTCGGGTTGCTCAGCACCTCGATCGGCTGCACGGTCCGGCCGAGCACCACCGACAGGTCGGCGACGAGCACCAGCGTCATCGCCGAGTCGACCCCGAGCGACTCCCACGGCGCGCCCGGGTCGACCTCCTCGGTGCCGATGTCGAGGACGTCGGCGACGAACGTCGTCAGCCACGCCCGCAGGTCCTCCTCGTGCGCGTTCACGATGCGATCTCCGTAACGTCGGGAAGCAGCTCGGAAGCGCCGAGGATCTGCTCCAGGTAGCCGTCGAGGAGTTCGACGGTCGGGTATTCGAGCACCGTGGCGACCGCGATCGTGATGCCGAACGCCGAGGAGATGGTGGCGACCAGCCGGGCCGCGAGCAGCGAGTCGCCGCCGGCTTCCAGGAAGTCGTCACCGAGGTCGGCGTGGCTCAGGCCGAGCACGGTGCACCAGATCTCGACGAGCTTGCGCTGCCGGTCGGTGCGTGGCGGCTTGGCCGGCCGCCCGGCCGCCGACGCCCGGCCGCGCGCCTTGGCGAGCAGGGCGCGGTCGACCTTGCCGGTGCTGGTGAGCGGGAGCTCGTCGATGGCGTGGATCGTGCTGGGCACCATGTGCTTCGGCAGGTGCAGCCCGAGGAACGCGCGCAGCAGTTCGCCGTCGAAGCGGCGGCTCTCGTTCGGCGCTTGGCCGACGATCACGTCGAAGCCGACCGAGGCCATCCCGCTGCCCTCGGGGGTCAGCACGGCCGTGTCCGCGAACCCGGCCTCCGCCAGCTCGGCGCACCACGTGGCCGCGTCGAGCAGCGGGTGCGCCGACCGCAGGCCGGTGTCCTCGTAACCGTCGAAACCCTGCTGCAGCCCCATGGTCAGGTCGAACCAGTCGTGGAAAGCGGTCTGCTCGACCAGCAGCAGCAGCCCGCCCGGCGCCAGCACCGACCGCAGGTTGCCCACGGAGCGGCGGATCTGCTTGGCGTCGTGCAGCATGCTGCCGGCGATGACGAGGTCGAACGCCTTGCCGTCGAACCCCTGGATGTCGGCGGGCTTGTCGATGTCGAAGAGGTCGAAGCCGATGTTGGGGTAGTCCGCGTACTGTTCCCGCGCCCGCTCGGTGAAGTAGGTCGAGATGTCGGTGAACGTGTACTCGGCCCGTTCGGGCAGCAGCGGCACGACGTGCTTGGTCAAGGTGCCGTACCCCGCGCCGACCTCGAGGATCCGCAGCGGCTTGTCCTCGGGCCAGGCCGCGGTGACCCGCCGGATGGCTTCGGCGGCGGCGTGGTGCACCGGGCCGAACAGGTGCTCGTAGACGGCGGGGGTGCGGTCGTTCGCGTACAGCTCGGCGGAGTGCATGTTCTGGGTGAGCACACCGTCGACGTTCGCCGCGATGGTCATCAGCCAGCCGGTCAGGTCGCCCGGCACGCCCAGCTTGTCGCCGAGCACGCGGTGCGTGGCGGTGACCAGCTCGTCCGGGATGGCCGTCGGGAGCGAGCCCGGCAGCATGCCGCGCTCGGTCAGGTTGACGGCCGCGCGGTGCAGCCACCGCTCGTACCGCGCGGCCACGCCCGCGGAACGCAGCAGCGCCGGGACGTCGACGTCGTCGGTCACACCGAACGAGCTCAGGGCGACCGCGGCCGCGTGGGCGTACACGTCGTTCAGCTGCGCCCACGCCGCTTGCAGCTCCGCGGCCGACGGGCCGGGGGCCGGCAGCACGCCGTCGCACAGGGCGCGCCACGTCTGTGCCGACTCGGCCGGGTCGGCGATCTCCTTGCGGTACAAGGAGTCCGGCCCGTCCGTGGTGTCGCGACCCGGGATGACGTAACCGAGCAGCCGGGCGCCGGCGCCGTCGTCGTCCGCCTTGACCGCCACCGCGCGGTCGACGCCGGGGTGCTGACCGAGCACGGCTTCGATCTCACCGAGCTCGATCCGGTGCCCGCGGATCTTGACCTGCCCGTCCCGGCGGCCGAGGAACTCGATGATGCCGCCGGGCAGGTACCGGCCGTAGTCGCCGGTGCGGTAGAGCCGGACGCCGGTCGCCGGGTGCCGCAGGAAGCCGGCGTCGGTCTTCTCCGGGTCGCGCCAGTAACCGCGGGCCAGGCCGCTGCCCTCGATGTACAGCTCGCCCGGCACCCAGTCCGGGCAGGGCCGCAGCCCGGCGTCGAGCACGTGGAAGCGCTGGTTCCGCAGCGGGACGCCGTAGGGGATGCTGCGCGTGCCTTCGGGCACCTCGTCGACCTGGTGGTAGTTGGACCAGATCGACGCCTCGGTCGCGCCGCCCATGCTGATCACGGTGGCGTCCGGCCAGATGTCGTGGATGCGGCCGGGCAGGTCGACCGGGATCCAGTCGCCGCTGAGCATGACCAGCCGCAGGCCCTCGGGAACGTCGCCGACGGCTTCCACGTGGTCGACCAGCATCTGCATCTGCGCCGGCACGGAGTTCCACACGGTCACGCCGTGCTCGCTCATCAGCTCGGCCCAGTGCGCGGGCTCACCGGCCTGGTCCGGGTCGGGCAGCACGAGCGCCGCGCCCGTGCCCAGCGCGCCGAACAGGTCGTACACGGACAGGTCGAAGCTCAGCTCCGCCAGCCCGAACACCCGGTCGTCGGCGGTCACGCCGAACCGCTCGGTGATGTCGGCGACGGTGTTCAGCGCCGACCGGTGCTCGATCATCACGCCCTTGGGCCGCCCGGTCGAGCCGGAGGTGAACAGCACGTAGGCCAGGTCCGACGGCTCGGCCGTGCTCGACGGCGGGGTGTCAACGGCCGCCAGCTTGTCGATCGGCACCAGCGTGGTGGCGCAGCCCGTCCAGTCGAGCTGGTCGGCCAGCAGGGAGGTGGTGACGACCGTGGTCGCCTGGCCGTCGGTGAGGATCCCGTTGCGCCGCTGCGCCGGCAGCCTGGTGCCGGCCGGCAGGTACGCGGCCCCGGCGAGCAGGACGCCGTACGCGGCCGCGACCTGGTCGGGGCCCTTGTCCAGGCTGACGCCGACCAGCCGGTCGCGCATCGGGGAGCCGTCCCCCGAGCGCCGGATGGCGTCGGCGACCGCGCCGGCCCGGCCGGCCAGCTCGCGGTAGGTGACGGTGCCGGCGCTGGTGATGACGGCGGGGGCGTCCGGGCGCTCGGCGGCCGCGGTCAGGAACGGCTCGTGCAGCAGGCCGTCGGGCAGCGGGCCCGCGGTCCGGTTGACCTCGTCGCGCTCGGCGAGCTGGTACTGCGGCGGGGTGACCCGCAGTTCGCCGTCCCAGCAGGCGCTTTCGGCCGCGAGCCGTTCCACCAGGCCGGTGTAGGCGGCGAACATGTCGTCGAGCAGGTTCCCCGGGAACAGCTCCTCGACGACGTCCCAGGTCAGGTCGAGCGAGCCGGTGAAGTCGACGACCTGGTGGTCGAACCAGACCTGCGGGGTCTGGCTGATCCGGTAGGTGATGTCGCCGAAGAAGTCGCGCGGGCCGGTGACGTCGGCGACCGTGCCCAGGCCGCTGGTGAACACGACCGGCATGGTGCCGAACGCGGTGTCCAGCCCGAGCCGGCGGCGTTCCCGCAGCGTGTGCAGCGCGCTGACGTGCCGGTGCCGCAGGTCCTGCTGGAGCTGGCGCTGGGTGCGGCGCACGCGCTCTTCGAACGTGCCCTCGGCGGTGTCGACCTCCAGCAGGCAGATCGAGGTGAAGTCGCCGACCACCCGGCGCAGGTGCGGGTGCAGGATCCGGTGGCCTTCGCCGTCTTCGGCGAGCAGCAGCGGGAGCCGGTTGAACAGCGTCAGGTTCAGCGTGAACTTCAGCGTCCCGCTCCACGCGGCGAGCACCTCGGAGAACGCGGTCGCCAGCACGGTCGTCGGGGTCAGCCCGCGCTCCTCGGACCGGTCGCGCAGGCGCTTCCAGGCGTCCGGGTCGAGCTGGAACTCGCGGTGGGTGAACCGCGGCTTGTGCACCGCGACCGGCGACGCGGCCAGCGGCAGGTCGGGCGGCGGCGCGAGCGTGGCGGCGCGCGACGTCCAGTACTCGAGGGCCCGCCGGGTGCGCGGTGAGTCCGCGTTGCGCTCGAGCGCGAGCACGTAGTCCCGGAAGGACACGTCGATCGGCGGGAGCTCGTGCGCCGGGTTCTCGCAGAGCAGCTGCCATTCGCTGAACAGCACCGTGACGCTGGCCAGGTCCACCATCAGCAGGTCGAGGCTGATGTGCAGGCGGTCCGCGTCGGCCAGGCGGGTGATGCGCACGTCGAACAGCGGCCACTGCGCCGCGTCGTACACGCGGTGCGACATGTCGGCCCGGATCTCTTCGAGCTTGCTCTCCACCTCGGCCGCCGGCGCGTCCCGCAGGTCCACGACGTCGATCACGAACCGCGGCACCTCGGGCAGCATGCGCTGGTTGCCGTCGGTGCCGACCACCGCGCGCAGCATGGGGTGCCGGTCGATGAGCCGGTTCCACGCCGTGGTGAGCGTGCCGGGGTCCAGCCGCCGGCCTTCGAGCTCGAAGTAGGCGTGCGGCGCGACGTTGCCGAGCACGAAGTTCGGGCCCCGGCCGACCCAGTACGCGTACTGGATTTCGGTCAGCGGAAAGGGACTGTCGCTGTTGCCCTCGGCGGGTTCGCTCGTTTGTTGCGCGGCCATCCGGATCGCGTTCCTCTCCGTCTCCGACACAGGTCACTGCTGGTCAGCATGGTGTGCCCACGCAGTGGGAAGCACCTCCGGGTGTGCTATGCGCTGAGCACCTCCGAAGATGCCGTTCCCCTGCCGGCACGGTGTTCTTGAACCATGCGCGCATCGCACGGGGCCCGGTATTTCGTCTTCGACCAGCTCGACGAACGCACCCTGCGGTTCCGCCCCGGGGTGAAGTGGGGCGCGCCGGCGCCGGACGTGCTCCCGGCGTCCATCGCGGACATGGACTTCCCGGTCGCCGAGCCGATTTTGGCTTCTCTGCGGGGATATCTCGACCTGGGTGACCTCGGCTATCCGAATTGGACGGACAACGCGAGTCCGTTGCGCGAAGCCTTCGCCCAGCGGATGAAGGCCCGCTACGACTGGTTTCCCGCCGCGGAGCACGTCCGCGAGTTCACCGACGTCACCCACGCCGTGCGGACGGCACTGGAACTGAGCACCGCACCGGGGGACGGCGTCGCGATCCACACCCCGGCGTTCGGGCCGTTCCCGGCGATGATGAGGCAGCTGGGCCTGCGGATGGTCCCGATCCCGATGCTCGACACCCCGAAGGGCTGGGTGTTCGACGCCGAGGACTTCGCCCGCCGCGTCGCGCGCGAAGGGTGCCGGGCGCTGATCCTGGTCAACCCGCACAACCCGACCGGCCGCGTGTTCACCCGGGCCGAGCTGCTCGCGCTCGCCGAGGTCGCCGAACGCCACGACCTGACGGTGATCTCCGACGACCTGCACGCCGATCTGACCTACGCACCCCACCGCCACGTGCCGTTCGCGTCGATCGGCTCCGCGCTGGAAGCCCGGACCGTGACGCTGTACGGCGCGAGCAAGGCCTACAACCTCGCCGGCATGCGCTGCGCGGTCGGCCACGTGGGACCGGTGGCACTGCGGGAAAAGCTCGCCGCGCTGCCGGCCGGGCCGAACGTCAACGTGCTCGGCATGCGCGCGAGCCTCGCCGCCTGGACCGAGGCCTCCGGCTGGCTGGACACCGTGGTCGGCTACCTCGACGACAACCGGCGGCTCATCGCCGGCATGCTCGCCGACCGGCTGCCGGAAGTCCGCTACCACGTGCCGCAAGGGACGTACCTGGCCTGGCTGGACTGCCGGGAACTCGGCTGCGGTGACAACCCCGCCGGGTACTTCCTGGAGCAGGCCCGGGTCGAGCTGGCCGCGGGCACCAAGTACAACCCCGGCGGCGACGGCTTCGTGCGCCTCAACTTCGGCACCCCGACCCCGGTGCTGCGCGCGATCCTCGACCGGATGACCGACTCGGTCGCGACACCGCAACGACTGGCGAGCTGAAGGGAACCCGGCATGACAGACCGACCGCTCGGCCAGTTCTGCGGCCTGGCGCGGGCATTCGAGATCATCGGCTCACGGTGGTCGGTGCTCGTCGTCCGGGACCTGATCCTGGGCCCGAAGCGCTTCGCCGAGCTGCACGAGACGCTGCCGCGGGTCACCGCGGAGATCCTGGAGCGCCGGCTCGGCGACCTCGTCGAGGACGGCGTGGTCCGGCTCGGCGCGTCCGGCGCCTACGAGCTGACCGACTACGGCCGGGCGCTGGAGCCGGTCCTGATCGAGCTCGGCCTGTGGGGCGCGCGCTCGCTCGGCGATCCTCGCCCCGGCGACCTCTTCTCACTGGACATCGCCATCCTCGCGCTGCGCTCGACGTTCCGCCCCGACCGCGCCCGCGGCGTCCGGGCGAGCTTCGAGGTGCGCTTCGGGGAACTGGTCGTCGGCGCGCGCGTCGACGACGGTGTGCTCACGGTCGAGGAAGGCGAGCTCCCCGGCGCCGACCTCGTCATCGAGACGCCGTTGCTCAGGCAGCTGATGGCCGGCGAGCTGAGCCCGACCGACGCGCTGTGGCTCGGCCTGGTCGAGGCGAAGGGCGACCCCGGCATGATCGCGACGTTCGTCCGGCTCTTCCACATCCCGGCGGCTCCCGAGGCACCAGCGGAAAGGATCGGCTCGTGATCGAGGACTGGAACGGCATCGCAGACCCGCGGCTCGTCGCGGAGAGGATGCTCGAGGGCTTCGCCGATCTCCCGGTCCTCGACTGCGGCCCGATCGCGGGCGGCCGGGGCCGGCTGCGCGCGATCTACGGCATGACCACGACCGAGTCGAGCTTCAAGTCGATCCTCGGGTTCGGGATCCTGCTGCTCGCCTACGAAGCCGGGCTGCTCGAGCCCGGCCAGACGGTGATCGAGTCGACGTCGGGCTCACTCGGCGTCAGCCTGGCGCTGGCCGGGAAGATCCTCGGCAACCCGATCGAGCTCGTCACCGACCCGAACATCCCGGCGATCACCCGGCGCAAGATCGAGCTGCTCGGCGCCAAGCTGCACATCGTCAGCGGCCCGCACCCCACCGGCGGCACCCAGCAGTCCCGCGTGGAGCTCCTCGAGGCGCTGTTGCGGGAGCGTCCCGGCATGCACTGGACCGACCAGAACAACTCGGACCTCAACCCGGCGGTGTACCGCCGCTGGCTGGTGCCGAGCGTCACGCCGAAGCTCGACCTGGACTGGATCGACGCGGCGATCTTCGTCGTCGGCACCGGCGGCCACTTCGTCGGCCTGTCGGAAATGCTGCGCAGCAAGGGAATCCCGTGCTACGTGGCGGACCGGGTCGGCTCGGCGACGTTCGGCCTCGAGCCCGGACCGAGCGTCCTGCGCGGCATCGGCAACATGAACTGCGTGCCGAAGGTGATCGGGTCCGCCATGCACCTGGTGGAGGACGTGTACTACTCGGACGACGAGGAAGCGGCCGCGGGCGTGCGCGAACTCGCCGGCCGCGGCATCTACGCGGGCGGCACGTCGGGCATCGCGCTGCAGGGGGCGGTCAAGCTGGTCGAGGCCACCGGCGCGCGCAACATCCTGACGTTCTTCCCGGACCGCGGTGACCTCTACGGCGACCAGTTCCTCGGCGCGTCCCCGGAGAGCGAGCTGGTGCGGGTCGGCGCCTAGGACGCCGTGCGCCGAACGAATGACGCGGCAGGGGCGCGAGCCGACGCCGTGCCGGTTCCCGCCTGCACCGTGATTGCTACCCGCCGGTAACTTATCCTCGGCGTATCGAAAAGCGCATACGTGCCGGCAACGCCGCGCTCCCTTGACTGGGTGGCATGAGCGAACCGGCACTCGGGATGACGATCTACGGGTGTGCACCCGACGAAGCCGTGCTGTTCCGGGAGATGGCGCCGGGCTTCGGGGTGACACCGACCATCACCGGTGCGGCGGTGTCCGAGGCCAACGCCGCACTGGCGGCCGGTAACCGGTGCGTCAGCGTCGGGCACAAGACGCCGCTCACCCGGAGAACTCTTCTCGCGCTCAGCCGGGTCGGCGTCACCTACGTCTCCACGAGGAGCGTCGGCTACGACCACATCGACGTCGGATACGCCCGGAGCGTCGGCATTTCCGTCGGGAACGTCGCCTATTCGCCGGACAGCGTGGCCGACTACACGCTGATGCTGATGTTGATGCTCGTGCGGGACGCCAAGTCCGTCATCCGCCGCGCGGAGGAGCACGACTACCGGCTGAACGACGTGCGCGGGAAAGAGCTGCGCGATCTGACCGTCGGGGTGGTCGGGACCGGACGCATCGGTTCCGCCGTCGTCGGCCGGTTGCGCGGGTTCGGGGCTCGGGTGGTGGCTCACGACTGCTGTCCCCAGGCCGGCCTCGACTACGTCGAACTCGACGAACTGCTGCGGCTGAGCGACATCGTCACGCTCCACACGCCACTCGACGCCGGAACGCACCACCTCCTGGACCGACGGCGGCTCGAGCGGATGAAGCCCGGAGCGTTCGTCGTCAACACCGGGCGAGGCCCCCTTCTCGACACCGAGGCGCTCGTCGCGGCACTGGAAAACGGCAGGCTGGGCGGCGCCGCGCTGGACGTCCTCGAAGGGGAAGAAGGCGTCTTCTACGCCGACTGCCGCGATCGGCCCGTCGACAGCGACCTGCTGGTGCGGCTGCAGAAGCTGCCGAACGTGCTGATCAGCCCGCACACCGCGTACTACACCGACCACGCGCTCGGCGACACCGTCGAAAACTCCATCATCAACTGCTTGAACTTCGAAAGCGGGAAGCGGCATGAATAGGCTCAAGGTCGGGATCATCTTCGGGGGCGCCTCCGAGGAACACCCCGTCTCGGTGAAATCCGCGCAAGAGGTCGCGCGGCACCTCGACACCGGGAAGTACGAACCGTTCTGGATCGGGATCACGAAGGACGGCGCCTGGAAACTCGGTGACGGCCCGGGCGAAAGCTGGGAAGCCGGGCGGACGGTCGTGCTGTCGCCGGACCGGAGCGTGCCGGGCTTGCTGGTCCTCGAAGACGGCAAGTACGAGACGATCGGCCTGGACGTGGTGCTGCCCGTGCTGCACGGCAAGCTCGGCGAGGACGGCGCGATGCAGGGCCTGCTGGAGCTTTCCGGGATCCCGTACGCGGGCTGCGACGTCCCGAGTTCCGCGCTGTGCATGGACAAATCCCTCGCTTACGTCGTCGCCGCGAGCGCGGGCATCGCGACGCCGAAATTCCGGACCGTCCTGGCGGGCGACGACGCCGGCGCGTTCACCTATCCCGTCTTCGTGAAGCCGGCGCGCTCGGGTTCTTCCTTCGGCGTCAGCAAGGTTTCCGGCCGGGAAGAACTGGCCGCCGCGATCAGCACCGCGGCGCAGTACGACGCGAAGGTGCTGATCGAAGAGGCCGTCGTCGGCAGCGAGGTCGGGTGCGCCGTTCTGGGGAACGGCCGCGAGCTGTTCGCCGGAGAGGTCGACCGGATCGCCCTCTCCCACGGCTTTTTCCGGATCCACCAGGAAGAGCAGCCCGAAAGCGGCTCCGAGAACTCGACGCCCATCGTGCCCGCCGACGTTCCGGCAGAGACCCGGGCGCGAGTCCAGCAGACGGCGAAGGCCATCTACCGCGCTCTGGGATGCAAAGGGCTGGCACGGGTCGACATGTTCCTCACCGACGACGGCACGGTGGTCCTCAACGAGGTCAACACCCTGCCCGGCTTGACGTCGTACAGCCGCTACCCCCGGATGATGGCGGCCGCCGGCGTGCCGCTGTCCGCGCTGATCGACCGGCTCGTTTCCCTGGCCATGACCGGGGCCGCCCGGTGAACGACGACTTCGTCTTCGTGGACCAGCTGGTGCCCGGCATCCGCTGGGACGCCAAGTACGCCACCTGGGACAACTTCACCGGCAAACCGGTGGACGGGTACCTCGTCAACCGGATCGTCGGCACGAGGACCTTGTGCGCCGCGTTGGGCGAAGCGCAGGAGAAGGCCGCGTCCCTCGGCTTCGGGCTCGTGCTGTGGGACGGCTACCGGCCGCAGCGCGCCGTGGACAGCTTCCTGCGCTGGGTGGACCAGCCCGAGGACGGCCGGACGAAGCTGTGGCACTACCCGAACATCGACCGGGCCGCGATGTTCGCCAAGGGGTACGTGGCGGCCAAGTCGGGCCACAGCCGGGGCAGCACCGTCGACCTGACCCTCTACCACCTCGTCACCGGGGAGCTCGCGGCGATGGGTGGCGGCCACGATCTGATGGACGAGATCTCGCACCACGGCGCACGGGGGATCTCGCGCCTCGAAGCGGGGAACCGCCGCTACCTCCGGTCCATCATGGAGGATTGCGGATTCGCTTCGTACGAGCGGGAATGGTGGCACTACGGCTTGAAGGACGAGCCCTACCCGGACACGTACTTCGACTTCCCGGTCGCGTAGCCGAGGGAGATGGGCAGCCGGACGGTGACGCGGAGACCGCCCGCCGGCCGCGGGGCGAGGGTGAGCGTCCCGTCGTGGGCCTGGGTGATGCTCTTGACGATGGCCAGGCCGAGGCCGACGCCCGCCTGGTCGGTGCGGATGCGCTCGGTGCCGCGCTGGAAGGGCTCGGCGAGGGTGGCGACCAGGGACCGGGCGAGGTGCTCGCCGGTGTTCTCGACGGTGAGCACCACGGTCCCGGGCTCGATACCGGTCGTCACCCACACCGCGCCCCGCTCGGGCAGGTTGTGGACGATCGCGTTGTGCACCAGGTTCGTCGCCAGCTGCAGCAGGAGGGCCGGCGAGCCGAGGGCGGGCGCGGCCTCGCCGGATGTCTCGACGGTGACACCCCGCTTCTCGGCGAAGAGCAGGAGCGTTTCGGCGGCTTCTTCCGCGACCAGGGACAGGTCGACGCGGTCACGGCTGAAGGCCCGTTGTTCGGCGCGGCTGAGCAGCAGCAGGGCTTCGGTGAGTTCGATCGCCCGGGCGTTGACGACGCGGAGGCGTTCGTCGAGTTCGCCGGTGGTGCGCTCGGGATCGTTGCGGGCGACGTCGAGGAGGCTTTGGGTGATCGCCAGCGGGGTGCGCAGTTCGTGGGACGCGTTGGCGGCGAACCTCCGCTGCTCGGTGACGTGCGCCTCGAGCCGCGCGAGCATGGTGTCGAAGGCGTCGGCGAGCTCACGGAATTCGTCGGTGCGGCCGGGCAGCCGGATGCGGTGGGACAGCGAGCCGGTGGCCGCGACCCGGGTGGCGTCGGTGATGCGGGTCAGCGGCGCGAGCATCCGGCCGGCGAGGACCCACCCGCCCAGCAGCCCGAACACCAGCAGGAAGACGATCACGACGGCCATGAACGGGACGAAGGCGCGGACCAGGCGCGAGCGGTCGATCCAGAAGTTGCCCTCGGTGATGATCCAGCCGTCGGGCAGGAAGTACAGGTAGAAGGCCAGCACCGCGCCCATCAGCAGGATGCCCGCGAGCATGACGAAGCCGGCATAGCTGAGGGTGAGTTTGAGGCGCGCGCTCAACCCCCGTTCCCTATCCACGGTGCTCGCCCCCGGTGTCGATGCGGTAGCCGACGCCGGGCACGGTCGCGATGATCCCGGGTTCGCCGAGCCGTTTGCGCAGCACGGAAACCGTGATGCGCACGGCGTTGGTGAACGGGTCCGCGTTCTCGTCCCACGCCCGTTCCAGCAGTTCTTCGGCGCTGATCACCCCGCCTCCGGCCGCCACGAGGACTTCGAGCACGGCGAACTGCTTGCGCGTCAGGGCCACGTACCGGCCGTCGCGGTAGACCTCCCGGCGGAACGGATCCAGACGTAACCCGGCGATTTCGTGCACCGGGGGCCGGTTGTGCGCACGCCGCCGGTCCAGCGCCCGGAGCCGGAGCACGAGTTCCCGGAGTTCGAACGGCTTCGTGAGGTAGTCGTCGGCGCCGAGCCCGAACCCGGTGGCCTTGTCGTCGAGCCGGTCGGCGGCGGTGAGCATGAGGATCGGCATCCCGCTGCCGGAGGCGACGATCTGCCGGGCGATTTCGTCACCGGACGGGCCGGGGATGTCGCGGTCCAGGACGGCGATGTCGTAGGTGTTGACGCTCAGCAGTTCCAGCGCGGTGTCGCCGTCTCCGGCGGTGTCCGCCGCGATGGCCTCCAGCCGGAGGCCGTCGCGGATGGCGTCGGCCAGGTAGGGCTCGTCCTCGACGATCAAGACACGCACCTTCCCGATGCTACGAGCGGGCGCCTATCGGCCGCATATCGGAAACCGCGTACGTGCCGGCAACACCGCGCCGCCTTGACTGGCCGTCATGACCTCCAGCCAACGCACGTCCCTCGGCCGGGGACACGGCGCCGTGCCGGACGGCCTGCCGGTCTTCGACGACGAGTCCCCGGCCGTGGCCAACCTCGATCCCGAGCTGCTCGACGCCCTGCGCCGGGCCGCGGCGGACGCCGCGGCCGACGGGGTGGCGTTCGTCGTCAACGGCGGCTGGCGGTCCTGGGCGTACCAGGAACAGCTCCGGCGGCAGGGGATCGCGAAGTACGGCTCGGAAGCGGAAGCGGCCCGCTGGGTGACCACCGCGGACAAGTCCGCGCACGTGCGGGGACAGGCGGTCGACGTCGGCCCGACGGCGGCCCGGAAGTGGCTGGCCGAACACGGTGCCCGGTACGGGCTGTGCCAGATCTACCGCAACGAACCGTGGCACTACGAACTGCGGCCCGAAGCCGTCGAACACGGTTGCCCGCCCCTGTACGCCGATCCGTCGCAGGACCCGCGGACGCGGTGATCAGGCGAAGTCCGCCGCGTGGTCACGCGCCCATTCCGCGAGCGTGCGGGCGGGCCGGCCGGTCAGCTCTTGCACGGTCGGCCGCACCACGTCGGGCGTCTCGACCGTGTCCGACCAGTAGTGCAGAAGCATCGAGACGATGTCGTCGCCGACGCCGTAGGAGCGCATTTCGGTGCGGAACTCGTCCGGCGTGGTCTCGGTGAAGTGCAGCTCCCGGCCGATGGCCGCGCCGATCGCGGCGAGCTGCTCGATCCTGGTCAGCGCCTGCGGGCCGGTCATGGGGTAGTGCCGGCCGGCGTGGCCCGGCTCGGTGAGCGCCACCGCGGCGACGGCGGCGATGTCGGCTTCGTGGATCGGGGCCTGCGCGGACGTCGGGTACGGCCCGCGGACGCCGCCGGTGAACCGGATCGGCCGGGCCCAGGACAGCAGGTTGCCGGCGAACGTGCCGGGCCGCAGGATCGTCCAGGACGCCCCGCTGTCGCGGACGGCGTCCTCGATCGCGGAATGGTGCACCTGGCTGGCCGAACCGCGGTCACGCTCGTGTTCGAGAGCGGCGGCGAGCGAGGAGAGCAGCACCAGGTGCGCGGGCGCCGCCGCCTTGGCGAAGCCGCCCACCTCCGCGGCCGGGAAGACGAACACGCTGTCGACGTCGTCGAACAGGCCGTCAGGCGGCGGCGAGGCCAGATCGCCGGCGACGAGCTCGACGTCGGCAGGCAGGCCGGCCGCTTCGGGGGAGCGGGTCAGCGCTCGCACGCGGTGGCCGCCGGCGAGCAGTTCGCCGACCAGGTGGCGGCCGACGGTGCCGGTGGCGCCGGTGACGAGGACGGTCTTCTTGGTGGTGGTCATGCCGTCGATGGTGGCGGGTATTGCGGCAAGATCCTTTCCGCAATAGGAGGCCGGTGCCGAATCCGCTTCCCGCCTGCCTTGCACGGACGATCCCCCGGGGTGGGCCGCGCGAGCCTCGGGCTAGGCCGGGTCGCGGTACCGGTGCAGCAGGGTGTTGAAATTCCGCAGCTTCTCGATGGCGTCTTCGGAGACCGGGTCCGGGTGAAAGTGCATCACGCTGTTGCGGATCCGCCTGATCTTCTCGAGGCGGGCGACGAACGCCTGCCGGTCCAGCGGCCACCCGAGCCGTTCCCAGATGTCCTTGTTCTCCAGGATCCGCTGGTAGTCGCCGAAGGCCAGCTGGTCGAAGCTCGTGACCGCCCGGCCGCACAGCGGCTGGATCGTCGGGAGGTCGAGGGCGCACCGAAGGATCCAGCGGAGCGTCTGGTCGAGCTCGCCGAGCTGGAAGAACGGGGTGGCCATCTCGCCGTAGCGCCGCGCGACGTCTGCCGTCGTGACGATGCCCATCACGGCTTTGCTTTCGTCCGTGACGAGCACGAACTCCCGCTGCTGCAGGGTGGGCAGGACGTCGAAGAGGTCGCGGTCGTAGGCGACGACCTCGGCGCGGACGATCGCGTCGGCGACGGCGGCGCCGGGTTTCCGGTGCATGGCCTGGGCGATCGAGCGCCACGTCACGGCCCCGCGGACGTTGCGCGGGCCGCTGAGCACGGCAAGCTGCGAGAAGTCGTTGAGGAGCATCTCGGTGATCGCTGCTTCGAGCGAGCTGTTGGGCCCGACGAACGTCACGCCGTCGAGCGGCGTCAGGTTGCCCACCGTCAGGCGGACGTTCAGGTCGTCGCCACCCTCGTCGTCTTCGGCGGCCGGCAGGGGGTCGGGTGTCGCCGGCCCCTCCGTTTCGTCGGGGGGCGTTGTCAAGGTGACCTCGGTGTCGAGCGTGACCGCGCGGAAGCCGGGTGACGTCACCAGCCCGTGATTGGCCAGATCCGCTTCGATCTGGCTGATCTGGTCGCCGCGATCTGCGACGCCCCACAGCTTCAGCAGTTCGCGGACGGTGATGCGCTCCGGATCACCCTGGTCGGCGCGGGTCCTGGCCTGGCGCAAGCGCTCGTGGACGCGCTGCGGCGCCCGATCTTCGGTCTGCGGGCTCGCGGTCGAGATCGCTTGGTCGAGGAACTCCTGGCGCACCGAATCCAGCAGGCGCTTCTCGTCCACCACCACCCAGGCCCGCCATCCGTCGACCGCGCGCATCCCGGCGGCCACCATCGCCGCGCGGGAGGGCGACCGGAACTCCTCGCCGTCGGGTTCGAGCCGGATCCGGCCGGTGCCGGTGACGGTCGCGTCGAAGGTCGCACCGATGCGCTTGCGCTTGAACCTGAGTTTCGCCCCGGCCTTGAGCAGGCCGGCGTCCAGCAGGTCCGGCACCGTGACGCGGCGGCCGCCGATCAGGTACATCGAACGGCCCTCGCCGGTCACCACTTCCGCAGCCCGGCGAACTTGCGCCGGGCGCCGATGGCCTGCTTGAGCACCCGTCGCTTCAGTTCCGTCCGGCTCAGGCGGTCCACCCGGGTGAGCTGCAGCTCGGCGGCGACGGCGAGCAGGCTCTCCCGATCGAGGTGCTGGGCCTCCAGGTAGGAAGCGCCTTCCTCTTCGGTTTCGATTTCCCGCAGGCGCGTGGCGATGGCGGCCGCGTCGACGCCGGGACTTGCGACGACCGGCGGCGGCGCCGGTGGAGTGGCGACCGGCTGCGGAGCAGGAGGTGCCGGTGCGGTGCCGACTGGCTGTGGATCAGCAGACGCCGGCGGCGGCTCGGCAGGAGGCGCCTCGGAGCCGTGGCCGGTGAGGAGGTCGATGAGCTTGGGCTTCGTGAGCTTGCTGTACGGGCCCAACCCGCGGTCCTTGGCCATTGCCTTCAGTTTCTCCACCGTCAACTTCCACAGACCTTCTCGCGTCTGGGGAAGCTCGGCCGCACCGTCGACAGTCAATTGGGCCGTCCCGTCGAGGATCGCTTCCAGCGTGGCCTCATCCTGCTCTGCCAGGAACTCGTAAACCCGCGCCTGCAAGGCAGCGAGCCGCTTGAGGTCGTTCATCGGCGATTACCGGAGAGTGAAAGGGCGCCGAGGACCTCGTCGGCGAGCTCGTCGAACTCCCGCACGACTTCGTCGCGGCCGGTAGTGCGCAACATTGCCGGCACGCCACTCTCCCCGGCGTCCCCGAAGTGCTTGGTGCTGTTGCGAATGTGGCTCTTCAGCACCGGAACCTGGGAGTTCGCCTGCACTTCCTCGAAGTAGCGGTGCTGGGCGGCCGTCAGCTGCTGGGAGTAGATCTGCACCATGGTGAACACCACGCCGAGGAAATCCGGTTCGATCGGCTCGTGCTCGCGGCCGCCGCCCTTGTGGTGGACGAAGTCGTTGAACTGCTGCACCAGTCCGGTGCAGTTGCCCACCAGGTAGTCCAGCCCCAGGGTGGACAGGTAGTCGGCCTTGGCCGGGACGAGGATCCGCTCGCTCGCGACGATCGCGGTCTTGGTGACGAGGCCGAAGTTCGGGGCGCAGTCGATGAGGACCAGGTCGTACTCGGCGAAGAAGCTGTCTTCCAGGGCCTGGCGCAGGCAACCGTGCAGGTCCAGGAACCGCCGCTTCGAGCCGTCGAGGGTGGTCGTTCCGCCGAGCAGGGCGGCGAGTTCGAGATCGATGTCGATGAGGCCGAGGTGGGACGAGATCAGGTCGAGCCGGCCGCCGGTGCCGTAGAGGACGTCGTTCACTCGTTCCGGTGACACGACGAGCTGGGGCAGCGGGATGTCCCGACCGGGCATCTCGGCGCCGTACCACTGTTTGATCGTGCGGTTGTCCGCCAGCCGCTCGTGCCAGTCGTCGATCGAGAAGAACGAGAACGTCAGGTTGGTCTGCGGGTCGAGGTCGAGGAGGAGGACCCGCAGCCCGCGGCTCGCGGCCACCGCCCCGAGGTTCGCGGTCAGGGTCGTCTTGCCCACGCCGCCCTTGTAGTTCATGACCGCAACGACCCGCATGCGCACTCCCCGGTGGTCTCGTGCCTGCGGCCTGTTTGTAGTACGCGGGCGGGCGGACCGGCATGGATCGCCGCCAACTGTCCGGAAACTGTCCAAGATCTGCCCGGGTCAGCGGGGAACCGCCGTCATCGGGAGGCTGTCGGGATAAGCGGCAGAAGTGAACTTCACCCGGACCGGCTTGCCCGCCACCGGGACCAGCCGCCAGCAGGCGGCCACCGTCGCCACCGTGATGACGATTTCGTTCTGCGCGAAGCGGTTCCCGATGCACTGCCGGTTGCCCGCCCCGAACGGGACGAACGCGCCCTTCGGGATCGCTTCCACCCGGTCCGGGGCCCAGCGGTCCGGGTCGAACCGGTCCGGGTCGGCGAACGACGTGGGGTCGTGGTGCAGCGCGTGCGGGCTGACGATCACCTCGGCGCCCTCCGGCAGACGGGTACCGCCTAAATCGACTTCGGTGAGGGTGCGGCGCATCAGCATCCACAGCGGGTACTGCCGCAGCACCTCGTCGACCACCTGCCGGACGTAGGTCAGCCGGGGGAGGTCGTCGATGGTGACCGGGCGGCCGTCCAGTACCTCGTCGAGCTCGGTGTGCACCCGCGCCTCGATGTCCGGGTGCCGGCCGAGTTCGTGGAACGTCCAGGCCAGGGCCAGCGCCGTCGTCTCGATGCCGGCGGTGAGCAGGGTCAGCACCTCGTCCCGCGCCTGCTCGTCGGTCATGCCGGCCAGCAGCAACGTCGACAGCAGGTCGCCGCGGTCGGTGCCGTCGCGCCGCCAGTCGTGGATCACCTCGATGACGATCGCCTGCATCCGGGCGATCGCCTCGTCGAACCGGCGGTTCCCGGGCACCGGGAGCTTTTCGACGAACTTGGGCGACAACGCGCGAATCATTCCCTGCTGGATGATCACGTAAATCGAGCGGCGGGCTTCGGCGATCGCCGCTTTTCCCAGTTCGGTGGAAAACAGCGCTTCGCCGACGATCGTCACCGCGAGGCTCTGCAGGTCGTCGTCGATCTGCCGCACCTCGCCGGCTCGCCACGAGCCGCTCATCTCCGCCGCCGCGCGTCGCATGATCTCCGCGTACGCGGTCAGGCGGTCGCGGTGGAACGCCGGTTGCATCAGCCGGCGCTGCCGCAGGTGGAACTCGCCGTTCGAAAGCACCAAGCCATTTCCGACGAACGGCCGGAACTTGTCGAACATGGCGCCCTTGCGGAACTTCGGACCCTCGTTGACCAGCACTTCGTGGACCAATCGCGGGCTCGCGACGAAGTAGACGGGTGCCGGACCGAGATAGAGCTTGACGATCTCGCCGTGCGCGGGCAATGCGTCGGTGAATGCGAAGCGTTGCCGGAGGAGCGCCGGAGTGTGCCCGAGAAATGGCCACCGGCCCGGGGCGACCGGGACGCTCATGCGTACTCCCCGCTGCGCCATTGTGCGGATTTCCCAAGGAGACGGCTTACGGTAGGCGCGTCCGGTCGAACGGGACAGTGCCCGATCGGGTGGTGTGGGCTCACGCGGATGGCCCAGTAGCCGGGCCGCGGGGAATCGCTAAGCTCTTTCCGGTCCGACTGAACTGAGAAGGTGTTGTTCGTGACACGATCACCGGAATGGGCTCCACCGGGTATCGAAATCCCCGTGCCTGCCATCGCGTGCGCTGCCCGGGGGATCTCGCGAACGCGCCTCGAGGTTTTCGCGCTTTCCGCCGGATTCGATATCGTCGAAGCCGGATCGGCCGGCCGCGCCGCGACGAACGCCGGAATCGGCCGCAAGATCTGATGCGGGCCTCCTCCATGCCGATGATCGAACCCCAGCCGGATCAGCCCGCCGCATCCGATGCGGAGCGCGGGCGGACCCGGCTCGCCCGGAAATGGGCGTACCTGCTCAGCGGCGTGACCGTCGTGTCGCTGAGCCGGGAGGAACTCGACGTCGAGCTCGGCGGCCTGCTGGGCGTGCTCTGCGATTGGCTGCACCGCGGCGATTCCCCGCACCGCAGCGATTCTGCGCACCGCGCGTCCCCGGACCTGACCCCGGCCGAGCGGATCGGCACGCGGCTGGTCGCCCTCGGCTACGTCGGCGAGCCCGGGCTGCGGTGCACGCTCGAGGTCCTCGGGAAAGGCCTGCCCGCGCTGCCCGAATTCCGGGCGGTGGAGGGTGCCGCCGATCGCGTTGTCGCGGCGCTGGGCGCGCTGTCCTGCGGTTTCCTGCTCGCGCACGAACGCAGTGTCCTCGACCAGCAGGAGATCATGCACCTGTCGCTGCTCAAGGCGGTGCGGGACGCCCAGTGGAACCTGAAGCAGAGCGAAGCGCGCTTCGAAGAAGTGGTGACGTCGTCGGCGAGCGGGATCGCCGTCGTCGCGCTCGACGGCCGGATCGTGCGGGCCAACGCGGCGCTGGCCGAGATGCTCGGGCACCCGGTCGGCGAGCTGGCCGGCTCGGTGCTGTACGACGTCGTCCACCCCGAATCCGTCGAGGTCCTCCGCGACGCGATGATGGCGCTCCTGGACGGCGGCAAGGAGCGGATCCGGCAGTCGGAGCGGCTGCTGCGCCGGGACGGCGACGTCGTCCGCATCTCGCTCACCGCCTCGCTGCTGCGCGACGCCGAAGACCGGCCCTCCCACTTCGTCGTCGTGATCGAGGACGGCACCGAGCTGATGCTGCTGCAGGGCGAGCTCAGCCGCCAGGCGCTGCACGACGTCCTCACCGGGCTGCCGAACCGCCAGTACTTCGGCACCCACCTGGAGACGGCGCTGCGGCGCGCCGATCCGGCTTACGGCGTCACGCTGTTCCACGTCGACCTCGACGCGTTCGGCATGGTCTGCAACAGCCTCGGCCGCCGCGTCGGCGAGCAGCTGCTGGTGCACTTCGCGCAGCGGCTCAGGGCGGTGATGGCCCGCGAAAAAGCCATGATCGCGCGGTTCCACAGCGACGAGTTCGGCATCCTGGTCGAGAACACCGAGTCGACGCCGGACATCGACGCCATCGTGCGCGCGATCAACGACGAGCTCGCCGAGCCGTTCTTCGTCGACGGGCACGGGCTCGCGCTGTCGGCCAGCGCCGGGGTGGTGCACCGGCCGGCGAAGGGCATCGACCCGGTGGAACTGCTGCGCCAGGCGGACCAGACGCTGTGGCGCGCCAAGGATCGGCGCCGCGGTCAGTGGCGGATGTTCGACCGGGAGGCCGACGCCCACGACCGGCGGACGCAGGCGCGGGCCGTCGGCATGGCCGGCGCCTGGGAACACGGCGAGATCGGCGTGCGGTACCGGCCGATGGCGCGGCTGGCGGACGGCGAAGCCGCCGGCGTCGAAGCCCGCCTGCACTGGAACCGGCCGGACGACACGGCGCTTTCGCACGAGTGCTGCGTGGAACTCGCCGAGTCGACCGGGCTCGTGCTGCCGCTCGGCGACTGGGTGCTGCGCGCGGCCGGCCGGCAGGGCGAATGGTGGCGGCAGCGCGCGGGGTTCGGCCTCCCGATGGTCGCCGCCCTGACCGGGCACCAGGTGTCGGACGACGCGCTCGGCACCCGCGTGACGCGGCTGCTGCGCGACACCGGCCTCCCGCCCGGGCAGCTGATGCTCGGCGTCCCGGCCGGGGCGCTGCCGGTGTCCGGCGTCATCGAGAACGTCACCGCGCTGGCCGACCTCGGCGTGCACGTCATGCTCGACGACTTCGGGCTGGGGCCCGACGACCTGCGGGCGATCGAGGACCTGCCGGTGGACATCGTGCGCGTCGACCGGCGGCTCGTGGAGTGGCAGGCGTGGTCGGATTCGACGTTCCTCGGCGCCCTGGTACCGCTGGTCCGGCAGGTCGGCGCGACGCTCGTCGTCGACGGGATCCACACCGAGGACCAGGCGAACTGGTGGCGCACGGCCGGCGCGGAGCTGGCGACCGGCGACTACTTCGGGGTGGCCAGGCCGCCGGCCGAGCTCGCCGGGCAGTTCGCCGGCACCTGAGGCCGCCACCGGGTCAGGCCGACGGCGACCAGGACGACCGCCATGCCGCCGATCACCCGGGGCGTCAGCGATTCGCCGAGGAAGAGCGCGCCGAGCGCGACCGACACGACGGGCAGCAGGTAGCCGACCGTCGCGGCGGCGGTCCGGCCTTCGTCGGACAGGATCCGGTAGTTGAGGTAGAAGGTGATCCCGGTCCCGAACACACCGAGGATCGTCACCGCGACGACGCCGGCGACCCCGGAGTCGACGGTGCGTTCCGCGATGCCGAACAGCGCGAACGGCAGGGCGTTGCAGAAGAACGCCGCGACGATCAGCCGGGCCCAGGTCCGGCCGTCCCGGGGCAGCCGCTGCCGGGCCGCGAAGGCCATGGCCAAGAGCGTCAGCGCGCCGAGGGCGCACCGGACGAGGGTGAGGTGGACGGGGCTCAGCCCGGTCAGGGCCAGCTTGATCCAGAGGAAGCCCGACCCCCACAGCAGGGCCAGCACCACTACGCGCGCCGAGGCGCCCCGTCCACCGTTCATGAGAGCAACGGTGCCGAAGAAGATCTGTCAGGACAAGCGATGAGTTCTGGACGGATCTTTAAGGTTTCCTACAGTGTCTTCGCGCCAAAGCCGGTCGCCGAACAGCGCCAGCGCGGCGGGCAGCAGGACCCCGCGGACGATCGTCGCGTCGAGCAGGATCGCGAACGCCATGCCGAGGCCGAGCATCTTGTACTCGATCGCGGCGAGGCTGAGGAAGACGCTGAACACCCCGGTCATGATCAGCGCGGCGCTCGTCACCACGCCGGAACTGCTCGCGGTGCCCTCGACGATCGCCTGCCGGGCCGGCACTCCCGGCCGCCGCCGTTCGCGGATCCGGCTGAGGATGAACACGTGGTAGTCGGTGCTCAGGCCGAACAGCAGCACGAAGAGGAACATCGGCAACCAGCCGAGCACTCCGCCGTAGGGCGTGAACCCCATCAGTGGGGCCAGAAAGCCGTCCTGGAACACCAGGGTGAGCACGCCGTAGGCCGCGCCGGCCGACAGCAGGTTGAGCAGGAGCGATACCACCGGCACCGCGACCGACCGGAACACCACGAGCAGCAGCACGAACGCGAGCAGCAGGATGAACCCGAAGGTGTACGGCGCCCGGGCGAGCACTTGGGTGGTGAAGTCGTGGGCTTCGGCGGTCCGGCCCGCCACCGCGTAGCCGACTCCGTCGATCCGCCCGACCGTTTGCGGCAGCAGGGTTTCGCGCAACGTCGTGAGCGTGCGGCTCGCCGCTTCGTCGTTGCCGGTGCCGCCGAGCGGGATCCGGACGACGAGCGCCTGGTCCACCGGGACGACGACGGCCGGCCGCGGGACTTCCGCGGTGAGTTCGCCGATCGCCCGGCGCAGCGCGGGCGTGTCGACCGGGCCACCGCCGGTGTTCCAGAGGACGACGTGCGCGGGCATGGTGAGGCCGGGAAACGCTTCCTGGACGCGCACGGCCGCATCGATCACCGGGATGCTGCGCGGCAGGCTTTCGGTCGGAGCCGGGTCCTGCAGCCGCATGCCCAGCGCCGGCAGGGTGAGCAGCACCAGCAACGCGGTGGCGAGCCCGCTCCAGAGCGCGGGCCGCCGGGTGACGACGGTTGCCACGGTGGCCCAGAACTCCGAGCGCGTCCGGCGGCGGCCCAGCCACGGGATGCGGCCGCGGTCGAGGCGGGAGCCGAGCAGGGAAAGCGTCGCGGGCAGCACCGTCATCGCCGCCAGGACGGCCAGGCCGACGACGAGGATCGTGCCCACGGTCAGGCCGCGGAGGTTGTCGAGGCCGGTGAACAGCAGGCCGGTCACGCAGAGCACGACGGTCAGCCCCGACACGGCGATCACGTGCCCCGACGTCCGCGCCGCGATCCGGATCGACTCGTCGACGCCGTGGGCGCGTTCCTCGCGGACCCGGCGCAGGAAGAACAGCGAGTAGTCGACGCCGACCGCCATGCCGATCAGCAGGGTGATCGCGGAAGTCGCGCTGTTGACCGGGATCCAGTTGTCCACAACGGACAGGAAGCCGAAGGTGGCGAACACCGCGGTGCCCGCCAGCAGGACCGGGACCGCCGCGGCGACCAGCGAGCCGAACACGACCAGCAGGATCAGCACGGTGATCGGCAGCGAGCGGGCTTCAGACCGCCCGATGTCCTCCTTGATGCTCTTGTCGACCGCGCCGGACACGGTGAGGTCGCCGGCTTGGGCCAGCCGGACGCCGGTGTGCCGGGCGGCGACGGTGTCCACCGCGGCCGTCGCCTTCGCCAGGCGCGCCCGGATTTCCGCTCCGGTGCCGGTGATCCGGAAGGTGACCAGGCCCGAGCGTCCGTCGGCGGACACCTGGGCGGGATCCTCGAGCGGGGAGCGGACGTCCGCGGCGGCGCCCGACGTCGTCAGCGTGGTCACCAGGTCGGCCGTGGCCGCCCGGGACAGGGGCTGGACGAGGACGTTCTCCCAGAAGGGTTCGCGGGTGTGCTGGCGGTCGAGGACGGCTTGGCCGGTACCGGCGTCGCCGGCGGGGCTCGATCGCGCGTCGGTGCCGGGGGCGAACGTGCCGACGGCCCAGGCCAGCGCGACGAGCGCCAGCCAGCCGAGGATCGCGGCGGCGCGGTGCCGCAGCGACCAGTTCGTGACGGTTTCGACCACCGGCCCCCGCCGGTGAGCCGGGGTGCCTGCAGGCAGCATGAACTAAAGTCCTTCCGTGAAGGAGTGATCCGATGAGAGCTCGCCTTCGGGCGAGGTGGTTGCTTCTTCTTCCTGGGCCGCCGAGTTGCCGCTCGGCGGTCCAGGGCCTCAGGTCAGTCGACCTCCTTGAGCACGTGTTCGATGGACCGCAGGCGGTCCTGGACGTCCCGCAGCTGCCGTTCGGTTTCCTCCTGCGTCCGGACGGCTTTCTCGGCCAGCGACCGGTATTCGCTTTCGCGGGCGAGCGCGGCCTTGGCGCGCCAGGTCGAGGCCAGCTGCACGATCGCGATCGACAGCACGACGGTGATCAGGACGAAGACCCCGGTCACGCCGATGATCTCCTGCCACTGGTGCCAGTTCATTTCCGTCCCTCCTCGCCGGCCCCCTGGACGGAGTCCGGTGTGGTCAGCGTCGGCGCGGCGGCCGCGATCGTCTCCGGCGTCAGCACGACGGAGAACGGCGTGAGCTCGTAGAACCGCAGCGTCTTGCCGTCCTCGCCGACTTCGGAGCTGGCGGTGACCAGGCCCGCGGCTTCGAGCTTGCGCAAGTGGACCTGCAGCAGCGCGCGGCTGATCCGCAGCTCGCGCGCCAGCTTGCTGACGTAGGTGCGTTCCGCGTGCAGGGCCGCGACGATCCGCAGCCGGTGCGGGTTGCCGAGGGCGCCCAGCTGCCGCAGGAGCTCGTCGCCGGTCGTCCACATGCAAACAAAAGTTAGCAGGTGGCGGCCGGCGGCGCCATCGGGGTGATCCCGGAGATCACATCGGGTGTTCCAGCCAGACGTTCGGCTCGACGTAAGTCGCGGTGTCGTAGGCGGTCGACGCGTAGACCGGCGCGATACCGCCCGGGACGAAGTTCTCGCCGTCCTGGAGCTTCACGCCCGTCCAGTCGTGCCAGTCGGCCAAGGATCCCGCCAGTGTCACCGCGAACGGGCACACCTTCACCACGCGCGCGCCGAGCCGCTCGTGGGTGCGCAGCCAGCGGTCGGCCGACAGTCCGTCGGGACGGCGGCGGGCCGCGTACTCCGGCATCGGCACCGCCGGCTCGGCCTCCTTGCCGATCGGGCGGACCGAGACGATCAGCTTGCGCAGGCCCGTTTCCGCCGCCCGCGCCTTCACCGCCTTCAGCATCGGGGCCGAGAGGCCGGTGCCCCGCAGGTGCGGTGCGATCACGACTTCCAGCGCGCACAACGCGTTCGGCGCGCGGCCGTCCATGACTTCCTGGGCCGCCCACTCGATCGCCTGGTCCCAGCCGTGGTCCGGCAGCTCGGTGCGGTCCGGGGCCGGGTAGGCCAGCGGGACCGCGAGGGCGCGGGCCATCGGCGTGCCGTCGTCGTCCAGCGCGATCAGGAAGTAACGCGCCCAGTGACGCAGGAACCGCTCGCCGGTGATCATCCGGCCGCTCGCGCCCTGGTAGATGAACTGGCCGCCGACGTCGCCGAGGTCCAGTGCGGCGTCGAGGAGGTCGGGGTGGCCGGCAAGATCGACAACGCGCATGCGCTCAGTGAAGCGAAAAGCCCGGGCCGTGGATAGCGGCAACCGGGCGACGCTCAGCGCAGGGCTTTCCGGCGCCGGGTCAGCGCGGCCGGGTCGAGGTTCGCCCGGGTGCCGGCGTCGTGACCGTCGAGGTAGCCGCTGCCGGACAGCCGCCGGGGCGAGGCGGCGCGCAGGTCGCCGTACTCCGAGTCGAACGCGTGCTGCACCATCTGCGCGCGGTCGCGGACCACCAGCTCCGCCGACCGCGCACCGGGCACTGCCGTGCGGACGGCTTCCTGTTCGGCGCGGGAAAGCCGTTCGTGGACCGCGCGGGCGAAGCCGTGCAGCCACGTGCGCCGGTACGCGGCCAGGGATTCGCCGGGGAAGAACCCGCCCGGCCGGACGCGGGTCAGCTGCGTGCTCGCCTGCAGCAGGAGGCTGGTGAACAGCAGCTCCACCCGCGCGAGGTCGGAGCGGAACCCGAACACCGTGACGCTCTCGACCTTCTGGCCGAGGCGGTGCAGCAGCGTCCGGCAGCGCAGCGGGTACGCGACCGAAGTGAGCAGGCTCGCCTTGTCGCGGCTGTACGGGTCGGCGATCGGGATCTTCAGCGTGCCGATCTCGTCGGTGCCGGCCCCGGACGCGGCGAGCATCGCCTGGTCGATGCCGTACCGCGCGACGAGTTCGGCGGCCTTCTGGTTGTACGCCTCGGCTTCCGCCTCGGTGACCGCCGGGTCTTCGGCCTTGGCCAGCAGCTTGCGGATGCGCTCGAGCTGCGGGTCTGACTCGGTCATGCCGAGAGGGTATTCGATCAGGTGTTCGGGCGCGTGGACCGGGTCGGCGTGTCGAGGTACGCGTCGAGCGTGACGGCCAGCGCCGCTTCGGGTGACGGCGCGAAGCTCGCCCCGGCCAGGCCGCCCCACAGCCACAGCTGGGCGAGGCCGTGCAGCGCCGCCCACAGCGACGCGGCGACCAGCCGCAGGTCGGCACCGGACCGTGCGAGCGGCGTCGGCACCGCCGCCACCAGCACGGCGAAGGTGTCGAACACCGCGCTCGCCGCCGCCGAAAGCGCCGGGTCGTCCGGGTCGACCAGGTCGCGGCGGAACATCAGCTCGAACATCGCCGGGTTGGTCAGTGCGAAGTCGAGATAGCTGTGGCAGGCCGCGGTGAGCCGCTCGCGCGGGGACGTTTCCGGCAGCGTCTTCCGGCGGGCGAGCAGGTCGGCGTACCCGCGGGTCGCGACGGCGGACAGCAGCTCCGCGCGGCCGGAGAAGTGCCGCAGCGGTGCGCCGTGCGAGACCCCGGCGGCCTTGGCGATCCCGCGCAGCGTGACCGCGCCGACGCCTTCGACGGCGAGCAGTTCCGCCGCCGTCGTGATCAGGCGTTGCCGGGTGCCCACGCCTCGTCCAGTGCCATCGGGAGCAGGTCCGGGCGCTTGGGGAAGAAGCCGTCGCCGGGCTGGCGGCCGATCAGCCGGTTGCGCGTGCGGGTGGCGGCGACCGGCAGGACCTCCCGGAGCAGCCACTGCAGATCGGCGCGCCGGCTGCCGGGCGCCGCGGTACCGGGCAGCGGCGCGAGCCAGGCGGGGTCGTGGTCGAGGCCGAGCCGGGCGAGGACGTAGGCGGCGAGCCGGCGGTGGCCGTGGGCGGACAGGTGCAGCCGGTCGGCGCCGAAGTAGCGCGAATCGGTGACGGCCTGGTCCGGCCACAGGTCGATGAGCTGGGCCCCGTAGCTGACGGCGGCTTCGCGGATGGCCTCGTTGAGCGCGACGATCCGCGGCCGCATCCGGCTGCCGAGCGGCATCCGGCGGGAGACGTCGCTGAGGGTGAAGGTGACGACCACGGGCGAGATCTCGGTGCAGGCGCGGATGGCGGCGTCGACCCGCCGGGCGACGGTCCGGGCGTCCCAGCCGCGGCTCATGACGTCGTTGCCGCCGCCGAAGAGGGCGATCAGGTCGGGGGCCAGCCGGGTGGCCGCCGGGAGCTGCTCGGGCACGATCTGGTCGAGCCGGCGCCCGCGGACGGCGAGGTTGGCGTAGCGGAAGCCCGGCTCGCCTTCGGCCAGGCGCGCGGCGACGAAGTCGGCCCAGCCGCGGTAGTGCCGCTGATCCGGGTACGGGTCGTCGAGGCCTTCGGCGCAGCTGTCGCCGACGACGACGAAACGGTGGTAGCTCATCCCGATCTCCGTAACCCGTGGTTCACCTTGTGGACACTGTCTATCAAACTTCTGTAGACGGTGTCTACTTCGGTTGCTTCGGGGTCACCCGAGCTCCCGGACGGCCACCCTGTGTCGACCTCCCCATCACGCGTGTCGACCCCTCCAGCACGGGTGATGTCGGCCGGATCACGCGTCCGGACGGTCGGGTCCCGTACCTGGAGGGTCGGCTCGCGTACCCGGACGGTCGGCTCGCGTGCCTGGAGGGTCGGTTCGCGTGATCGGGGAGTCAACTCGCGTGATCGGGGAGTCGACACGGTTACTTGCGGGGATGCGGACCGTCTCGCCGGTGCGGAGCCAGGGACCGAGCTTGTCGGGGTTCCGGACGGCCCAGATGTGCGTGATCCGGTCGTCCGCGACGGCGAAGGCGTAGACGGCGGCCAGCTCGTCGCCGCGGCGCAGGACCAGGCCGGGACGGCCGTTGACGGTGCGCTCTTCGAGCGTCAGCCCACCGAAGGCGGCGAGTTCGGCCACGTACCGCGCGACGAGTTCGTCCCCTTCGATCGGGGCGATCGCGGCGCGGACCCGGCCGCCGCCGTCGGCGGTCAAGGTGGCGGCGGGGTCGAGCAGCCCGATCAGGGTGCCGATGTCCCCGGCGGCCCAGGCCTCCTTGAAGTCCCGCACCAGGCCGGCCTGCCGGGCGACCGGCGCCGCGGGCCGGGCGGCGCGGAGCCGGCGGCGGGCCGTGGACGCCAGTTCCCGGCACGCCCCCGTCGTCCGGCCGGTCACGTCGGCGACCTCCGCGAAGGAGTATCCGAAGACGTCGTGCAGGACGAGTGCGACGCGCTGCGCCGGGGTCATCGCCTCGAGCGCGACGAGGAAGGCCGTGCTCACCGAGTCGTCCAGGGTGATCCGGTCGGCCGGGTCGGTCTGGTCGGGCAGCGGCTCGGGCAGCCACTCGCCCACGTACCGCTCGCGCCGCACCCGCGCCGAGCCGAGGACGTCCAGGCAGATGCGGCCGGCCACGGTGGTCAGCCAGGCGCCGGGCGAGGAGATCGCCGCCTGCTGCGCCGGGGACAGGGCGTACCAGCGGGCGTAGGTCTCCTGGACGGCGTCCTCGGCCTCGGTCAGCGACCCGAGCAGCCGGTAGGCGAGGTTGACCAGGTGACGTCGTTCGGCGAGGACGGGTTCCGATGGCGTTGTCATGACTCCTCCGACGACGCAGCCTGCCCGAACGTCAGGCCTGACATTCCCGCGGGCTGCTTCGTCGTACCGGTCGGAACCACCGACCGAACAGGGGAGAACGATGATCAAGATCGGGATCGTGCTGGGCAGCACCCGTCCGGGCCGCAAGGGGGACCAGGTCGCCCGCTGGGTGCACGAGCGGGCCGCGAGCCGGGGTGACGCGGAGTTCACCGTGATCGACCTGCGTGACCACCCGCTGCCCCACCTCGAGGAGCCGCCGGGCTTCTCGGGCCAGTACCGGGACGAGCGCACCCGGGCCTTCGCGGCCGTCGTCGCGTCGTGCGACGGGTTCGTCTTCGTCACGCCGGAGTACAACCACTCCCTTCCCGGGGTGCTCAAGAACGCCATGGACCACATCCACGTCGAGTGGAACAGCAAGGCGGCCGGGTTCGTCTCGTACGGCGGCGTCGGCGGCGCCCGCTCGGTCGAGCAGCTGCGGCTGGTCTGCGGGGCACTGCAGCTGGCCGACGTGGCCCCGCAGGTGACACTGCCCTTGGCGACGGAGTTCGCGAACCACACCGTGTTCGCGCCGGGTGACCACCAGCTCGCCGCGCTGGGCACCCTGCTCGACCACGTCGTCGCCTGGAGCACTGCGCTGGCGCCGTTGCGGGGCGGGGACGCGGAGGCCGTCATCAGGCGCCGGCTCGACGAGGTAATCGAGGCGCTGCGGGCCAAGGATCTCCAGGCGCTGCGCGGGATCTACGCGCCGGACGTGGTGTCCTTCGACGTCGAACCGCCGCTGCAGCACGCCGGGGTCGAAGCGAAGCTGAAGAACTGGGCGAAGGTGTTCACGATCTTCGAAAAGGTGGACTACGAGCTGCGCGACCTGACCATCACCGTCAGCGCCGGGTTGGCCGTCGGCCACGGCTTCGGGCGGATCAGCGGCACGCTGCCGACCGGGGAAGCCGTGGCAGGCATGTGGGTCCGGGCCACCTTCGTCTTCCGGAAGACCGGCGACGGCTGGCTGATCGGCCACGACCAGGCCTCCGTGCCGTTCGACGTGGTGAGCGGCCGGGGTGTCACCGACCTCGAACCCTGAGCGCACCCGGTCAGCGAGCTGATGGTGGCGTCGAGCCGAGTGCGTCGAACAGCGCCGTGGCGAGCACCAGCCCTTCCCGGGCGACCGGGGCGAGCAGGTGCTCGTCCGGCGCGTGCTGGTGGCAACCCGGGTACGAGTGCGGCAGCCACAGCGTCGCCAGCCCGAGGACGTCGGTGAACACGTGGTTCGGCAGGCCGCCGCCGAAGTTCGGCAGCAACGCCACCGGGCGGTCCGCGACCTCGGTCAGCACCGCCCGCGCCCAGCTGACCCACGGGTCGCCGACCGGCGTGCGGCTGGCACGGAAGCCGGCTTCGGTGCGCACCGAAACCATCGGAAACCCTTGTGCGTCAAGGTGCCGGCGGATCGCGGGTGCGACGTCGTCGACGTCCGTGCCCGCCACGTACCGCAGCTGCAGCACCGCCCGCGCGCGGCCGGGGATCGCGTTGACCGGGCGGTCGACGTCCCCCGCGCCGAGGGAGAGGACCTCCAGGGTGTTCCAGCCGTAGAGCCGCTCGGCGGGCGTCAGCCGCGGGTCGCCCCAGGTCTCGTCGAGGTCCGGGTCGCCCGGTGTGGTCCCGACGACGACGTCCGCCAGCGCCGCGCGCACGGACGACGGCAGCTCCGGCGGCAGCAGTTCCGGGACCTGGATGCGGCCGTGGCCGTCGACCAGGCTCGCGATCGCGCCGGCCAGCGTCGTGGCCGGGTTGCGCAGGATGCCGCCCCAGTTGCCGGAGTGGTGGCCGCCCGGACGGAGGTCGGCGTCCAGGTCGATCCGGACGCTGCCGCGCGCGCCGAGGAACAACGTCGGCGTCGCCGCGTCGAGGCGCGGGCCGTCGGAGGCGATCAGGACGTCCGCGCGCAGCAGCGTCCGCTCCTGCGCGGCGAACTCCGCGAGCCCCGGTGACCCGATCTCCTCGCCGGTCTCGAACAGGAACTTGAGGTTGAAGCCCAGCCGTCCGCGCTCGGCCAGCACCAGCCGCAACGCGGTCAGGTTGATCAGGTGCTGGCCCTTGTTGTCTGCGGTCCCGCGGCCGTACCAGCGATCGCCCTCCGCGGTCAGCGTCCACGGGTCCCGGCCACCGCCCCACCGGCCGGCTTCCCCGACGACGTCGGCGTGGCCGTAGCAGAGCAGTGTCGGCAGCTCGGCCGACTCGGTGCGGACGCCGACGAGGAACGGCCCGCCCGCCGGGTCGGGGTTCGCGTGCTGCGTGACGTCGCAGCCGAGTGCGGTCAGCGCCGGCGTCAGGATCTCGTCCAGGTAAGCCCGGATCGCGGCGCGGCCTTCCGGGGCGTCGCTGACCGTGCGGTAGGTGACCAGCCCGGCCAGTTCGGCGAAGAGGGCGCCGGAGTCGACGTGGGCGCGGGCCTTGCCGGGCAGATTCATGACCGCCAGCCTAAAGGCGCCGAACTGCACGAACGATCGTGCTACCTTCGGGCCCATGAACGTCGACGGGGTGTTTGTCGGGGAGCTGGGCGTGCTGGGGTACCGGCGGGACCGGCCGGTACTGAGCGCGATCACGAAGGCGCGGGTCGCGGCGCCCGAGCTGCACCTGACCGAGCTGAACCTCGACGGTGACCGGCAAGCCGACCTGACCGTGCACGGCGGGGTCGACAAAGCGGTGTACGTCTACCCGGCCGAGCACTACCCGGCCTGGGCGGCCGAGGGCTTCGAGGCCGAGCCGGGCGGCTTCGGCGAGAACGTCTCGCTGACCGGCGTCACCGAGGACGACGTCCGGATCGGGGACGTCTGGGCCTGGGGTGACGCGCTGGTCCAGGTGTCCCAGCCGCGGCAGCCGTGCTTCAAGCTGGCCATGAAGACCGGCCGCAAGGACGTCACGCCGCTGATGATCGACAGCGGGCGCTGCGGCTGGTACCTGCGCGTGCTGCGGCCCGGCACGGTGCCGACGTCCGGGCCGATCGAGCCGGTCGAGCGGGCGGACGGCCCGACGATCACCGAGGTGTACCTGGTTTCCTTCGCCAACTACGGGCAGCTGCCGGAGGACAAGGCCGAGGCGGCGCTGGACCTCGCCGACCGCGTGCTGGCCACCCCCGCGCTTTCGGTGTCCTACCGCGACGGCGTCCAGTCCACTGTGGACCGCTGGCGGGCGCGGCGTGCCGGGTGACGGCCGGATCGCGCGCGGCGACGCGACCCGGCGCCTGGTGCTGCGCCGGGCCGTGGACGTCGCTTCGGTCGACGGCCTCGCCGGGCTGTCCCTCGGCCGGCTGGCCACCGAGCTGGAGCTGAGCAAGAGCGGGGTGTTCGCGCTGTTCGGCTCCAAGGAGGAGCTGCAGCTCGCGACGATCGACGCCGCGCTGGCGATCTTCCGCTCGCACGTCGTGACGCCGGCGCGGGCGGAGGCGCCCGGCCTGCCCCGGCTGCGCGCGGTGTGCGAAAGGTGGCTGGACTACTCGGAACGGCGGGTCTTCCCGGGCGGGTGCTTCTTCTGCAACGTCGGCGCGGAGTTCGACGCGCGCCCGGGCCGGGTGCACGACGCCGTGGCGGCGGCGAGCGGCTCGTTCGCCGCCTTCCTGCGGGAATCCGCGGCCGAGGCGGTCGCGCTCGGGCACGTCGACACCGACGCCGAGGTGCTGGCGTTCGAACTCCACGCGCTGGGCCGCGCGGCCAACGCGGACGCCGTCCTCGGCGGCGACGCGAAACCGTACGACCTGGCCAGGCGGGCGATCCGGGCGAGGCTGGCCGCTTCGGCGCGTTGACCACGGTGAAGGCCACCTCCGCGGAGGTGGCCTTCACCGGCTCTCACTTCCAGTCGACCTGCGGGGAGCGGTAGAAGTCGATGCCCTGCGCCACCCAGCGCGGGGCCTGCTTCGCCAGCCGCGCGCGGTAGGCGTTCCAGTTGTGCGTCGACTTCGGGGACCAGCCGATCTCCGCGATGCCCGGGAGCCGCGGGAACGCCATGTACTCGATGTCGTCGCTGGTCCGGATCGTCTCGGTCCACAGCGGCGCTTCGACGCCCGCGACCTGGCTCTCGCCGACGCCGTTCACCAGCGACGCCGGATCCCAGTTGTACCCGTCCTTCACCTCGATCAGCGCGGCCCAGTCCTGGCCGAGCGGCGTCTGCGCGTTGTACTTCATGTCGAGGTAGGCGTAGTTCGCCGGCGACATCAGGATCTTGTTGCCGCGCGCCGCGGCCGCCGCGACGTCCGGGTTGTCGCCGCCGAAGTCCCAGTACTGCGGCACCGCCGACACCGGCGGGACCGACTTGGCGATCTCGTGCCAGCCGGTGACCTTCTTGCCGTACTTGGCGACGATCGGCTGCACCTTCCGCTCGAAGGTCAGGTAGTCCGCGGGCGGTGTCGAGTGCGCCTCGTCGCCGCCGATGTGCAGGTACGGGCCGGGCGTGAGGGCCGCCAGCTCGCGCACGACGTCCTCGACGAACTTGTAGGTGATCGGCGAGGAGATGCACAGCGAGCTGTAGCCGACCTCGGTGTCCGTGCGCACCGGCACGGCCTTCCCGTCGCAGTTCAGCTCGGCGTACGTCGACTGCGCCGCGTTGGTGTGGCCCGGCATGTCGATCTCCGGGATCACCGTGATGTGCCGCGAAGCCGCGTACGCGACGATGTCCTGGTATTGCGCCTGCGTGTAGTAGCCACCCGGGTCGCCGTCGACCGCGGTCTTGCCGCCGACCGTGGCCAGCTTCGGCCAGCTCTTGATCTCGATCCGCCAGCCCTGGTCGTCGGCCAGGTGCAGGTGCAGCGTGTTGACCTTGTACTGGGCGATCTGGTCGAGGTACAGCTTCACCTGGTCGGGCCGGAAGAAGTGCCGGGCGACGTCGAGCATCGCGCCGCGCTCGGCGAAGCGCGGGTAGTCGAGGATCGTGCCGCCGGCGACGGTCCACGTCCGGTGCTGCACGCGCTTCGCGTCGATCGCCGACGGCAGCAGCTGCCGCAGCGACTGGACGCCTTCGAAGAGCCCGTCGGCGGTGTTGGCTTTCACCGTGACGCCGTCGCGTGCGACCTTCAGCTCGTAACCCTCGGTGCCGATCCGCGCGTCGTGGCCCAGCTTCAGCGAGAGCGCGGGCAGGCCGGCGGCGTTCGGCACGACCGGCAGCGGGAAGCCGGTAGCCGGGCGCAGCAGGCCGCGCAGGTAGTCCGCGACCTGGCCGGCGCCGTGGTCGGCGGTGATCACGGTGGACGGCGTGAGCCGGAATTCACCGCGAGGATCGGCCTTCGCGGAGACGGGCGCCGGGACGACGTCGGTCACGCTCCGTTCGGGAGCGGCCGCGGCGGCCACCGCGGAAGCGGGCAGGCCGGCGGCCGTGAGACTCACGACGGCCGCGGTCAGGACGGCTCTGGACAAGCGCATCGAAGCACCTCCGGTCCGGGGACTCCCTGCAAAGGTACAGACCAGCCGGAGCATTTGGAACAGTTCTTAACGAAGGGCTTTCCGGATCGCGTCCAGGACGCTCGGGTCCTCGATCGTCGAGGGCACCGCCTCGTCGCGGCCGTCGGCGATCGCCCGCATCGTCTTGCGCAGGATCTTCCCCGACCGGGTCTTCGGCAGGGCGTCCACAATGGACACATCGCGGAACGCGGCGACCGGGCCGATGTCCCGCCGGACCAGCGCCACGAGTTCGTCCCGCAGCTGCTCCGCCGGGACGTCCACCCCCGCCTTGAGCACCACGAGCCCGCGCGGCAGCTGGCCCTTGAGCTGGTCGGCCACGCCGATCACCGCGCACTCGGCGACCGCCGGGTGCGAAGCCAGCACGGCCTCCATCGACCCGGTGGACAGCCGGTGCCCGGCGACGTTGATGACGTCGTCGGTCCGGCCCATGACGAACAGGTAGCCGTCTTCGTCGAAGTAGCCGGAGTCGCCGGTCAGGTAATGGCCTTCGTAGCGCGAGAGGTAGGCCTCGCGGTATCGCTCGTCGTCGCCCCACAGCGTCGGCAGCGAGCCGGGCGGCAGCGGCAGCTTGACCGTGATGGCGCCTTCGCGCCCGGCCGGCAGCTCTTCGCCCGCCTGGTCGAGGATCCGGACGTCCCAGCCGGGGACGGGCTTGGTCGCCGACCCCGCCTTGACCTCCATCGGCTCCAGGCCGCGCGGGTTGGCGGCGATCGGCCAGCCGGTCTCGGTCTGCCACCAGTGGTCGACGACCGGCACCCCGAGCTTCTCGTGCGCCCAGTGGTAGGTCTCCGGGTCGAGCCGCTCGCCGGCCATGAACAGCGTCCGGAACTGCTTCAGCTCGTGCTTCTCCAGCTCACGGGCGTCCGGGTCGACCTTCTTGACGGCCCGCAGCGCAGTCGGCGCGGTGAACAGCGCCTGGACGCCGTGCTCGGCGATGACCCGCCAGAACGCGCCCGCGTCGGGCGTGCCGACGGGCTTGCCCTCGTACATCACCGTCGTCGCTCCGACGAGCAGCGGCGCGTACACGATGTAGGAGTGCCCGACGACCCAGCCGACGTCGGACGCCGTCCACCAGACGTCACCGGCGTGGACGTCGTAGACGGCTTCCATCGAGTAGGCGAGCGCGACCGCGTGGCCGCCGGTGTCGCGCACGACGCCCTTCGGCTTCCCGGTCGTCCCGGACGTGTAGAGGATGTACAGCGGATCGGTCGCCGCCACCGGCACCGGGTCGGCCGGGTCGGCGCTCACCGCCAGTTCGCGCCAGTCGAGGTCGCGCCCGGTCAGCACGGCAGGCGCCTGCTCGCGCTGCAGCACGACGACGTGGTCGGGCTGGTGCTCGGTCATCCCCAGCGCGGCTTCGATGATCGGCTGGTACTCGACCACCCGCGTCGGCTCGATGCCGCAGGACGCCGCCAGGACGACCTTCGGTTTCGCGTCCTCGATCCGCGCGGCCAGCTCCTTCGGCGCGAACCCGCCGAAGACCACCGAGTGCACGGCGCCGATCCGCGCGCAGGCCAGCATCGCGATCGCGGCCTCCGGCACCATCGGCAGGTACACGATCACCCGGTCACCCTTCGTGACCCCCAGCGAGCTGAGCGCGCCGGCGAAGCGCGCGACCGTGTCCCGCAGCTCCTCGTACGAGTAAGTGCGTTTCCGTCCGGTCACGGGAGAGTCCCAGATCAGCGCGGCCTGGCTGCCGCGGCCGGCCTCGACGTGCCGGTCCAGCGCGTTGTACGAGGTGTTCAGCTCGGCGTCCGGGAACCACCGGAAAAAGGGCGGGTTCGAGGCGTCCAGCGCCCGCTCCGGCGGCCTGGTCCAGCTGATCGACTCCGCCGCGGCCAGCCAGAACGCGTCCGGCTCGGCCAGGCTGCGCCGGTAGGCTTCGGAGTACGCGCCCATGCTCCGCTCCTTCGGGTCGGACGTTCCGCCGATCCCCATCATGGCGCGGGAGCGGCGGCCGCGCCGGATTCCGCCGCCGAAAGACCCGGCAACCTCACGGAGCCCGGGAGCGTCCTAAGCTGGACCGCGGGGAAACGCCGCGTGACGGCCACGAAGTGAACACGGACAGTGAGGGGAGCCCGGCGGTGAACGGACTCGCGAGCGCGTTGCTCTCGCTAGCCCATTCCTTGTTCGGCCCGGGTTTCTGCCCCGGCGAATGGGTCTGGGCCACGAGTGCGGCCGGCGCGCTCGTCGCGCTGCTGCCGCCGATCGGCGCGGTCGCCGTGTCGATCATCCGGAAGGGCACCGGCAACCGCTACGACGCGACGACGCTGGGTGTCTTCGGAGGGATCGGCCTGGTCAGCGCGCTGGTGCTGCCGTGGCTGCTGTCGAACGGCGTGTCGGGGGTCTACCGGGCGGCGTTCGGCGGCGACAAGACCGGCCTGAGCCGGGCGGAACTGGCCTCGCTCGGCCGCGACGGCGGCTGCTGGGTGGGCAACCAGACGAAGTACCTCGGCGGCGGCCAGACCGTCTACGACGTGCTGTTCTCGAAGAACGGCAGTGACCTCCCGTTCTTCGTCTACCTGCTGGCCTTCGCCGTGCTGGGCGCCGGTTCGCTGTTCTTCGTCATGCTGCAGGGCCGCACGGCCTTCCGCCGCGGGCCGAAGTGGCCGTCGCGGTTCTTCTGGATCCCGTTCGCCGCGATGCTCGTGTTCAGCGTCGGCATGGAGGCGAACACCGCGCTGCACTTCTTGCTGGGCTTCCTGCCGTTCAGCGTGCTGGGCCTGATCCCGGTCGCGATGGTCGGCCCGCCGCCGTGGTCGGTGATCAACCGGTCGGACCGGCCGGACACGCCGCCGCGCCGCGAGCCGGAGCCGCAGGGGCCGCCGCCGTCGCAGGTCCAGCCGCGGCCCACCCCGCCGCCTCCGCCGCCGCTGCCGGTCAACCGGCCGTACCCGAAGACGGCGCTGGCGTCCGCGATGGAGCCGCCGTCCCCGCCGCTCGGCGCGCTGGCCGCGGCCCCCGGCCCGATCCCGCCGCCGCCCGGCTCCCGCAGCGCCGGCGGCAGCCGCTACCGCCGCGTCAAGCAGCTCGGCGCGGGTGGGTTCGGCACGGTCTGGCAGGCCGTCGACACCCAGCTGAACCGCACGGTCGCGCTGAAGATCGCGCACGCGCCGGACCGCGACACGGCCGAGCGCATGCAGCGCGAGGCCCGCGCGCTGGCCGTGGTCAGCCACCCGAACTGCGTCAAGGTGTACGACCTGGCCGAGGAGCCGGACGGCCTCGCGCTGGTGATGGAGTACCTCGAAGGCCGTCCGCTGGCCGAGCTGGTCGACGGCCAGGGCCCGCTCGACGACGTCGCGGCCGGCCGCCTGTGGGCGACGATGGCGGGGGCACTGGCGGCCGCGCACGAGAAGGGCGTCCTGCACCGCGACATCAAGCCGTCGAACATCGTCCTCGACCGCAGCGGCCTGGCCCACCTGATCGACTTCGGCATCGCCCGCAGCCAGGGCGATTCCAAGATGACGGCCACCGGGATGATGATCGGCACGCCCGACTTCGTCGCCCCGGAGCAGGCCATGGGGGCGACGGCGTCCCCGGCGTCCGACGCGTGGCAGCTGGCGGCGACGATCAGCTACGCGCTGTCGGGCCAGCCGCCGCGCGGAACGCGGGAGACACCGATGGCGGCCCTGATGGCGGCGGCCCGGGCCGAGCCGGTGTCGCGGCTGCCCCAGCGGAGCGCGCACGCGCGGCTGCTGGCGGCGTCGCTGGACCCGGAGCCGCGCCGCCGCCCGACGCTGAACGCGGTGCGGCGCGAGGTCGAGGGCTGGCTGTCGCGGGCGGGCAAGTCCGCGGACGGCCCGGTGACGCGGGTGGTGCCGCGGCAGCCGGGGACCGGGCTGCCCCGCCGCTAGCCGGGTTTCGCGGCCGAGAAGATCACCAGCTGCTTCGGTTCCACCTGGACGTCGACCTGCGCGAACCCGGCCTTCCCGAGTCGCGCGGGGAACGTCGCCGGGTCGACGACGTTCATCGTGTCGCCGATGTGCAGCAGGCGGAACCTGAGGTTGAGCTGGCCGTCGCTGCCGCAGTACGTGCCGCCCGGGCGCAGGACCCGCGCGGCCTCGGCGAAGATCGCGTCCTGAAGCTCCTTCGTCGGGACGTGGTGCAGCATCGTGAAGCACACGACGGCCGAGAACCTGTTCGCCTCGAACGGCATTTGCGCGCCGCTGCCCTCGACGACCGCCGCGCGGTCGCCGTACTTCGCCCGCAGCAGCTCGCTCGACGCGTGGTCGATCTCCAGGACGGTCAGCTTCGGGACCGCCTTGAGCAGCACGGCCGTGGTGGCGCCGAAGCCGGGGCCGATCTCGAGGACGTCGTCGCCGAGGTCGCGTTTCTCCAGCCAGGGCGTCAGTCGCTCTTCGACCGTCGCGGCCCACTTCTCCGAGCTGCAGATCCTGCGGTGGATGAGGTTCATCGGCATGGCACCGACGTTAGGGAGGCGCGCCGGTGACCGGTAGCCGATAGGCTGCCAACCGATGTCGCGAACCGGACAAGCCATGCTGCTCGGCACGGTCGACCTGCCCGCCGGCACCTGGTTCCCGTGGCACGAGCACCCGGCGCACCAGCTGGTCTGGTCGGCCCGCGGCGTCGTCGCGGTCAAGGCGGGCGACGCCGGCTGGGTGCTGCCGCCGACGCGGGCCCTCTGGATGCCCGCCGGCGTCCGGCACCGCACCGGCGCGCTCGGGCGGGCGGCGCTGCGCGGCATCTACGCCGACCCGGCGCGGTCGCCGGTGGCGTGGCCGCGGCCGCGGCTGGTCGTCGTCCGGCCGCTGCTGCGGGAGCTGCTGGAGTACCTGACCGGCGACGGCGTCGCCCCCGCGGCCCGGCTGCGGGCCGAAGCCGTGGCCTTCGACCTGCTGGAGCCCCTGGACGTGGTGCCGATCGTGGTGCCGTCACCGGCGGACCCGCGTGCGCTCGACGTGGCGGCGGCCGTGCTCGCGAACCCGGCCGACCCGCGGACCCTCGCCGAGTTCGGCCGCGACGTCGGGGCCGCGGAACGGACGCTGGCGCGGATCTTCGTCCGCGAGTGCCGGATGCCGTTCGGGACGTGGCGCACCCAGGCGCGGCTGCGGGCGGCGCTGCCGCTGCTGGCCCAGGCCACCCCGCTGGAGACGGTGGCGCACCGCGTCGGGTACAGCTCGGCGAGCGCGTTCGTCGCCGCCTTCCGGCGGGCGATCGGGGTCACGCCGGGCGCCTACTTCGCGGACTGACGGTGCCGATCGGTTACCAGTCCGACCGCAGTCACGGCCGAATGACTTCCTAGCGACGGTTACGTGCCGCGCGGGGGTCGGCCTGCTTTTGGCCGGATTGGTCACTACCGCCAGGACGGCAGCCAGCGCTCGGCCTCCCACTGGCCGTTCGTGATCGCGATGCCGTTCAGGATCGGCCACAGCCAGGCGAAATTCGCCACCACCAGGCCGACGTACAGCGACACCACCAGCAGGCCCGTGCCGCGTCTCTCGAAGCCGCGCCGGGCGCTGCCGAGGATCTGGCCCAGGCACAACGTCAGCCCCAGCACCAGGAACGCCGCCAGCGGTGTCGCGTAGAAGAAGTACATCTGGCGGTCGATGTTGGTGAACCAGAAGACGTACCCGCCGAGGTAGCCGACCAGCACGGCCGCGTAGCGCCAGTCCGCGCGGAAGATCGAGCGCCACGCCGCCCAGCCGAGCATCGGGATCGCCAGCCACCACATCGCCGGCGTGCCGATCAGCATCGTCGCGCTGATGCAGCGGGCCTCGCCGCAGCCGGTGACTTCGCCGTTGTAGCTGTAGAGCATCGGGCGCAGCCCCATCGGCCACGTCCACGGCTTCGACTCCCACGGGTGCGGGTTGTCCTTGGGCGTGACCAGCGTTTCGTGGAAGTGCAGGACGTTGCCCGTGTAGTCGCCGAGCGAGCGCAGCGCCGGCGGCACCCACCCCCAGACGCCCGGCGCGATGTCCTTGATCTCGGTGTAGTGCCGGTCGGTGGCGGTCTCGCTGGCGAACCACGCCCAGTACGCGGCGAAGTACATCAGGAACGGGATGAGCAGGATCGCCCACAGCGCGGGCAGCACGTCCCGGCGGATCGTGCCCAGCCAGGGCCGTTCGACGCCGGCCGCGCGCCGGGCCGCGACGTCGAAACCGACGCAGAGCAGCCCGAACGCGACGATGTAGTACAGCGCCGACCACTTGACGCCGAAGGTGAGCCCGATCATCAGGCCGGTCGCGAACCGCCACCAGCGGAACCCGAGCTTGGGGCCCCAGACGGATTCGTTGACCCAGCCTTCGCGGACCGCCGTGGCGAGCCGCCCGCGCACCTGGTCGCGGTCGACGAGCAGGCAGGCGAACGCGGCGAGCACGAACAGCGCGATGAAGATGTCGAGCATGCCCATGCGCGACTGCAGGTGCAGGACGCCGTCGCTGATCACCAGGATGCCGGCGATGGCGCCGAGCAGCGTCGAGCGCGTCAGGCGGCGGGCGACGCGGACGACCAGCAGCACCATCAGCGTGCCGGCCAGCGCGGGCATGATGCGCCAGCCCCAGCCGTTGTAGCCGAACAGCCATTCGCCGATCGCGATCAGCTGCTTCGCCAGCGGCGGGTGGACGACCAGCTCGTAGCCGTAGTTGTCCTCGTAACCGCCGTTGCGCAGCACCTGCCACGCCTGCGGCACGTAGTGCTTCTCGTCGAAGACGGGGCTGCCCTTGTCGGTCGGCACGCCGAGGTTCTGCAGCCGGACGATGCCACCGATCACGGTCAGCACGAGGGTGACGACCCAGCCGCGCAGCCGGTCGGCCGGCATGCCTCGGCCGAGCAGGGTCAGCTCGCGGTCGGTGGGCGGCCGGAGCGCCTCGACCGGGTCCGGCCGGACGCTTTCGTCGTCGGGACGGGTCAGCACGGCGGTCACGGGGCGATCCTACGGGCGGGGCGGGGCGTCCGTCGTCCGGATCCGCTGATCAGCCTAGGCTGGCCGGGTGACTTCGGGCCGCCTCATCCTCGCCGCCACCCCGCTCGGCGACGTCCGCGACGCTTCACCGCGCCTGGTTTCGGCCCTGGCGGACGCCGACGTGATCGCGGCCGAGGACACCCGGCGGCTGCGATCGCTGGCTTCGGCGCTGGAGGTGACCCCGCGCGGCCGGGTGGTCAGCTTCTACGAGGACGTGGAGACGGCGCGCCTGCCCAAGCTGCTGGAAGCGCTGCACGCGGGCGAGACGGTGGTCCTGGTGACGGACGCCGGCATGCCGAGCGTGTCCGATCCGGGCTTCCGGCTGGTGGCGGCCTGCGTGGCGGAAGACCTGCCGGTGACGTGCCTGCCGGGCCCGTCGGCGGTGACGACGGCGCTCGCGCTGTCCGGGTTGCCGTGCGACCGGTTCTGCTTCGAGGGGTTCGCCCCGCGCAAGCCGGGCGAGCGGACGAAGTGGCTGACGGCGTTGCGCGCCGAGCCCCGGACCGCGGTGTTCTTCGAGTCCCCGCACCGGCTGGCCTCCCTGTTGTCCGATGCGGCCGCGGTGCTGGGCCCGGACCGCCCCGCCGCGGTGTGCCGCGAGCTGACGAAGACGTACGAAGAGGTGAAGCGGGGGACGCTCGCGGAGCTGGCTTCGTGGGCCGAGGAGGGCGTCCGCGGCGAGATCACGGTGGTGCTCTCGGGCGCCGAGCCGCGGGCGGTTTCGGTGGCGGACCTGGTGGACGAGGTCGCGGCCCGGGTGGCCGCCGGCGAGCGCCTGAAGTCCGCGGCGGCGGAGGTCGCCGAGGCGACCGGAGTGTCCAAAAAGGAGCTTTACGACGCCGTGCTGGCGGCCCGGGTCAAGTGAGCAGCGCCGTCACCGCGGCGTGGGCCTTCGCCGCGTCCGGGGCGTCTCCGGTGATCACGTCCGTGTACACGAACGACTCGCCGATCCGGACCAGCAGGTAGGCCAGGTCCGGCACCGGCAGCGGCGGCACCAGCCGCCCGGCCGCGACCTCGCCGGCCAGCAGCGCCTCCAGCTTCTCCGTCGTCCGCTGCTGGCAAACGCTTGCGCGGGTGGTCAGCAGGCGCAACGCGCGCTCCGGCTCGCGGCGCAGGAAGTCCCTGAACGGGGGTGCGTCGTTCGCGATGCGGACGTACCCGCTGACGAAGTCCGCGATCCCCGCCGCCCCACGCCCGGCGCACGAAGGCCACAACCGAGCGATCGACGCGGACGAAAGCGACCACAGGATTTCGCCCAGCAAAAGATCGCGGGACCCCACCCGGCGGTGCAGGGTCGCCCGGCTGATCGACAGCTCCTGGGCCAGTTCGCCCATGTCGACCCGGCGGCCGGCGAGGAACCAGTCGCGGGCGAGGGTGAACGCGTCCGAGTGAGACATATGCCAGAATGTCTCACAACCACGACGGAGAGGGAACGCGACATGCGCGCAGTGCAGGTGACCGAGTTCGGCGGACCCGAGGTGCTCACCCCCGTCGAGCTGCCCGACCCGGTGGCCGGCCCCGGCGAGGTGCTCATCGACGTCGAGAGCATCGGGGTCAACTACGCCGACACCCACCAGGCCGAGAACTCCTACCTCGCGCCGTCCCAGCTGCCGCTCGTTCCCGGCGGTGAGGTCGTGGGCACCCACGACGGCAAGCGGGTCGTCGCCCTGCTCAACGGCGGTGGCGGGTACGCCGAGAAGGCCGTCGCTCCCCAGGCCACGACCTTCCCCGTGCCCGACGGCATCGACGACCTGACCGCGCTGTCCATGCTGGTCCAGGGCACGACCGCCTGGATCCTGCTCCGCAAGAACGCCCACCTCGAAAAGGGCGAATCGGTCGTGGTGCACGCCGCGGCCGGCGGCGTCGGGACCGTTGCCGTGCAGCTCGCCAAGGCCTGGGGCGCCGGACGGGTCATCGCCACCGCGAGCAGCGACGAGAAACGCGCGCTCGCCCTCGAGCTCGGTGCGGACGTCGCCATCGACTCCCGCGCCGAGGACATGACCGCCGCGTTGATCGAGGCGAACAACGGCCGCCGCGTCGACGTCGTGCTCGACATGGTCGGTGGCACGACGACCGACCAGAGCATCGCCGCGCTCGCGCCGTTCGGTCGCCTCGCTTTCTACGGCATGGCCGGGCGCGAGAGCCCGAAGCCGGTCGAGCTGCGCAACATCCTCGGCCACAGCACCACGATCAGCGGGATGTGGCTGCCGCACGTCTTCCGGGTGCCCGGCAACATCTTCGGGACCGCCTTGGCCGACCTGTTCGGCCTCGTCCGGGAAGGCCGGCTCAAGGCGATCCCGGGCGGCGAGTACGCGCTCTCGGACGCCCGGGGCGCGCACGAGGCCCTGCGCTCCCGCAAGACCGTCGGCAAGCTACTGCTCGACCCCGGCAAGTAGCGGGTTCGCCAGGAGGTGTTCCAGGGGTGCCGCCTTGTGGAGGCACTCCTGCCACTCCGCCTCCGGGTCCGAATCCGCGGTGATGCCGCCGCCGACCCCGAGCGCGATCGAATCCCCGGCGATCTCGAACGTCCGGATCGCGACGTTCAGCTCCAGTCCCGCCACCGGTGACACCAGCCCGATCGCGCCCGTGTAGACGCCGCGGCCGCAGCTCTCCAGCGAGGCGATCAGGTCCAGCGCGCGGATCTTCGGCGCGCCCGTCACCGACCCCGGCGGGAAGGTGGCGGAAAGCAAGTCCGCATCCGGCACCGAGGGCCGCAGCACCCCGGTCACCGTCGAGTCCAGGTGCCAGACCCCCGGCGCCGGGCGGACTTCCAGCAGCGAAGGCACCGTCACCGACCCGACCTCGCACACCCGGCCGAGGTCGTTGCGCACCAGGTCCGTGATCATCACGTTCTCCGCGACGTCCTTCGCGGACTGACGCAGCAGCGCGGCGTTCCCGTCGTCCTCCGGCCCGCGGCGGGGGAGGGTTCCCTTGATCGGCGTCGACCGCACCGAACGTCCGCGGCGCGCGAGGAACAGCTCCGGCGAGAACGAAACCACCGATCCCCACGGGCCGGACAGGAAGGCCGCGCGGCGGGGTGCCAGCGAACGCACTCCGGCCGCGAACAACGCCGGCGGCGAGCCGGCGAACGTGCCGGTGAACCGCGCGCAGATGTTGGCCTGGAACAGCTCCCCGTCCTCGATCGCGTGCACGCACGCCTTCACCGCGTCCCGGTGCTCCGACGGCAGCGGACGCCGCAGGGGCGTCGCCGTCCACGAACGGGCCGGCCCGTCGGCGGCCAGCAGTGACTCCATTGTGGACAGCGAAGGTCCGCCGCCGTCCAGGGATTCCAGGTAACAGGTGCCCGAGGCGGACCAGCGCAGCACGTGGTCGGCCCAGCCCCACGCGGACGCCGGCAGCGCGCCACTGCGGCCCGAAGGATCCGCCAGGTCGTAGGCCAGGTACCCGAACCAGCCGCCGCCGACCACGCCCGGCTCGGCGTCGGCCTGCGCGCCGGGATCCGGAAAAGCGCCCGGCGAAACGTGCAGTGATGGCGCGATCACGGCCCGGGAAGAAAACCACTCACCGGACAGCATCGCCGGCGGTGGCAGCCCGCGGGCCTCCGCATGCGCGGCCAGCGCGGAAAAAGCGCGTGACGGCGGCACGTTCGTCCGGAGCGGCCTGCTCGTCACGCGCATGGCGACATACCACCACACGTCAGAGCAGCAGGTCGCCCAATGTGAACGGGTACACGACGGCGTTCTGCTCCACCGGCGCGGCGATGCCGGGCACGTCCGGGGCGTACGCGTGCTGGTGCACGCCGAGCCGCGAGTGGAACCAGCCCGCTCGCCCGGGGATGCCGTTGTGCCGGACCAGCCACAGCACGACCTCGCTGTCGGCCCAGCGGTCCGGGTGCAGCCGGTGCTGCCAGCAGTCGTAGTCGGCGTAGACCAGCACCCGCTCGATGCGCGCCGCGTGCCGGACGTGCTTGATCCACGCCTTGACGAACCGGTCGTCGACGCTCGGCGCCGCCACCTCCAGCGCCGGCGCGAGCGAGCCCGGGGCGAACGCGCCGAGCCTGCTCGCCGTCCGCACGAAGAAGTCCGCCTGGTCGTGGACCGCGCCGGGCCGGGCGTAGTGCCGTCCGCCCGCGTGCAGCCCGGCTTCCTGCGCACCGGCCAGGTTGCGCTCCGCGGCCGGGTTGCTCCAGTTGACGTTCTCGCTGATCGTCACCGACACGAACCGGGTCTGGGCGCCGCGCACGGCCTGCCAGTCGGCCACCTGCTCGCGGTGCGACAGCGAGATGCCGAGCTCACTCTCCGGCTCTGTCACGGTCCCGCCCCCGGCGCGTCGGTGGAGAGCACACCATACGTCGCCGAGGACGGACCCGCAGTGAACACCCCGCGGTTGATCAGGCGTTTTCCTTCTGGAAGGTCCGTGTTCCCCACCACAGGGACAACACCGCCATCACCAGCACCACGACACTGCCCGTGAACAGGGCGTCCATCGTGAGGTCCCCGCCGAAGCTGTTCCGCTCGACGTCGACGACGTGCCGGAACGGATTGATCCGGGAAACCGTGTAGAGCCAGTCCGGCGCCCGCCCGGCGGTGATCGGCAGCAGGATCCCGGAGAGCAGCAACAGTGGGATGAGCACCGCGTTGAGCAGGGCGGGGAACGTCTCTTCGCTCTTCAGCGTCAACGCCAGCGCGTACGAGCACGACGCCAGCGACACCGCCAGCAGGAACACGATCACCAGGCTCAGCAGCACGCCGCCGACGGGTGCGTCGAGCGGGAACGCCAGCGTGGCCAGCACGATGATCAGCACGGCCTGCACGACGGTTTGCAGCGCGTTGGCCAGCACCTTGCCCAGCAGCAGCGCGACCCGGCTGACCGGGGTCACCCGGAACCGCTCGACGACGCCGGAGCGGAATTCGGCCAGCAGCCCGAACCCGACGAACGAGCTGCCGAACAGCGCCAGCTGGGCGATGAGCGCCGGGGTGAGCAGCATCCAGCCGTCCAGTTCGGACCGGCCCTGGTCCTGCACGGTCCGGACCATCAGCGGCCCGAACAGGAACAGGTACAGCAGCGGCTGCATGATCCCGATCAGCACCCAGGTCGGGTTGCGCAGCGCCGCCCTCATGTCGCGGCGGAAGATCAGCCAGGTGTCACGCAGCACGGCCGGCCTCCTCCGCTTCCCGCAGCGAACGCCCGGTGAGGGTCAGGAAAACGTCGTCGAGCGTGGGCCGGTGGACCTGGACCGACAGCATCGCGATGCCCTTGGCGTCCAGCGCCCGCAGCAGCTCCGGCAGGGCGACGTCGCCGCGCGGGACCCGGAACCGGACCTCGCCGCCGTCGATGCCCAGCTCCTGTGCGCCCGTGAGCCGCCCGGCGATCTCCGCGGCGTCCGCGGCCTGCTCGGGCTCGACTCCCACTTCGACGCGGTCGCCGTTGACCCGCGCCTTCAGCGCGTCCGGCGTCCCCTCGGCGACGATCCGGCCGTCGTCGATCACGATCAGCCGATCCGACAGCGCGTCCGCCTCGTCGAGGTAGTGGGTGGTGAGGAAGACCGTGACACCTTGTTCGGCGCGCAGCCGGCGGATGTGGTCCCACAGGTTGGCCCGGCTCTGCGGGTCGAGGCCGGTCGACGGCTCGTCGAGGAACACCAGGCCCGGCGAGTGGATCAGCCCGAGCGCGATGTCGAGCCGCCGCCGCTGCCCGCCCGACAACGTCTTGGTCAGCCGCTGGTCCAGCCCGGTCAGGTCGAGCTGCTCGGCGAGTTCGGCGCCGCGCGCGATCGCGTCGGCCTTGCTCATCCGGTAGAGCCTGCCCTGCAGCTCCAGCTCGTCGGCGACCTTGCTCTCCGGTGCGCTGCCGCCGCCCTGGGCGACGTACCCGATGCGCTTGCGCACGCCCAGCGGGTCGGAAAGGAGGTCGCAGCCGCCGACGGTCGCGGTGCCCGCGGTCGGCTTGAGCAGCGTGGTCAGCATGCGCAGCGTGGTCGTCTTCCCGGCGCCGTTCGGGCCGAGGAAGCCGACCAGCTCGCCCGCTTCGACGTCGAGGTCGACGCCCTTCACCGCGTGGACTTCGCCCCCAGTGCGGCCCTTGCGGCGGAACCGCCGCTCGAGACCGCGTGCCGTGATCATGAGAACCCCTCTCGAAAAAGTAGTCAATCTTGACTAGCTGAAGCGCACACTGTGCCCGAGCAGGATGCCCTAGTCAAACTTGATTACCGGGCGGGCGGTTCGCCGAAGACTTCGCCGGACTCGCCGGCCATCACGTAGTCGCCGGCTTCGAGCCGCTCGATCAGGCGCTGCAACCAGCTCAGGCTCGCGTCGGTGATCCCGCCCCACAGCCGGTACAGCTCGCCCACGTGCTCCGGCGTGCCCAGTCCCATGTTGACCTTCAGCTCTTCGAGCATCAGGCCCGCCTGCCGCTGCTCGGCTTCCAGGTGCACCAGCCGGTGCCGGAGCAGGTTGATCACCCGCGCCCGGGGCAGGGTGGTCATCAGCGAAATCGCGGCCGAGAGATCGGGGTGGTCGAGCTGGGGATCGGACAACGCCTTCGAGAGCAGCACCTGGTACTCCTGCTCGCCCTCGCCGGTGAGCCGGTAGGCGATCCGGTCCGGGCCGCCCTCGCCCGGTTCGACGTCGACCTGCTCCAGCAGGTCCTCGGCGGTCATCTTCTTCAGCGCGTGGTAGATCGACCCGGGCTGGACGTTGGCCCACTTGTCCGCCGACCAGGTCAGCAGCTCACGCCGCACCTGGTAGCCGTGCGCGCGGCCGTACATCCGCACCACCCCGAGCACGAGCAACCGTGTCGCCGACAACCGGGCCTCCCTCTGGACAATGCGCGTGACGCCCTCCGTAGGCTAATAAGGTATGAGCACCCCTGTGTTGACCGCGGTGGCCTGGCCCTACGCCAACGGCCCCCGCCACATCGGCCACGTGTCCGGATTCGGCGTCCCGTCCGACGTCTTCTCCCGCTACCAGCGAATGGCCGGCAACCGGGTGCTCATGGTCTCCGGCACCGACGAACACGGCACCCCGATCACCGTCCAGGCGGACAACGAGAACTCGACCCCGCAGGAGACCGCGGACAAGTACACCCGCCAGATCGGCAACGACCTGCAGGGTCTCGGGCTGTCCTACGACCTGTTCACCCGGACCACGACCGGCAACCACGCCGAGGTGACGCAGCAGATCTTCCTGGCGCTGCACCGCAACGGCTACGTCGTGCCCAAGACCACGCGCGGCGCGATCAGCCCGTCCACCGGCCGCACGCTGCCCGACCGCTACGTCGAGGGCACCTGCCCGATCTGCGGCTTCGACGGCGCCCGCGGCGACCAGTGCGACAACTGCGGCAACCAGCTCGACGCCGCGGAGCTGATCAACCCGAAGTCGCGGATCAACGGCGAGACGCCGAAGTTCGTCGAGACCGAGCACTACTTCCTCGACCTGCCGGCGTTCACCAAGACCCTCGGCGACTGGCTGTCGACGAAGACCGACTGGCGCCCGAACGTCCTCAACTTCACCAAGAACCTGATCGACGACATGCGGCCCCGGCCGATCACCCGCGACCTCGACTGGGGCGTCAAGATCCCCCTCGAAGGCTGGCGAGACCAGCCGCTGAAGCGGTTCTACGTCTGGTTCGACGCGGTGATCGGGTACTTCTCGGCCAGCGTCGAGTGGGCGCGGCGCTCCGGCAACCCGGACGCGTGGCAGGAGTGGTGGAACAACGCCGACGCCCGGTCGTACTACTTCATGGGCAAGGACAACATCACCTTCCACGCCCAGATCTGGCCGGCGCTGCTGTTCGGCCACAACGGCGAGGGCGACAAGGGCGGCGAGCCCGGCAAGTACGGCAAGCTGCACCTGCCCGACGAGATCGTCTCCAGCGAGTTCCTCACCATGAGCGGCTCGAAGTTCTCGACCTCGCGCGGGCGCGTGATCTACGTCGAGGACTTCCTGCGCGACTTCGGCCCGGACACGCTGCGGTACTTCATCTCGGTCGCCGGCCCGGAGACCCAGGACACCGACTTCACCTGGGACGAGTTCGTCCGCCGGACCAACTTCGAGCTGGCCAACGAGTGGGGCAACCTGGTCAACCGGTCCATCTCGATGGCACACAAGAACGTCGGCGCCATCCCGCGCCCGGAGGCCCCGACGGCGGCCGACGAGGACCTGAAGGCGTTGTCCCGCAAGGCGTTCGACACCGCGGGCGCGCACCTGGCCCGGTCCCGGTTCAAGCTGGCCGCGGCCGAGGCGATGAAGGTCGTCACCGCGGCGAACAAGTACCTCTCCGACCAGGAGCCGTGGAAGCTCAAGGACGACCCCACGCGGCGCGACACCGTGCTGCACACCGCGCTGCAGGTCGTCAGCGACGCGAACACGCTGCTGACGCCGTTCCTGCCGCACTCGGCGCAGAAGGTGCACGAGGCCCTCGGCGGCACCGGTGTCTGGGCGGCCCAGCCGGAGCTCAAGGAGGTCGACGACCTCGACATCGCCGGCCGGGTCAACCCGATCCTCACCGGCGACTACGCGGCCGAGCAGGCGAAGTGGGCGTCGACGCCGATCGAGGTCGGCAAGCCACTGGCCAAGCCGTCGCCGCTGTTCACCAAGCTCGACCCGGCGCTGGGTGAGACCGGCCCGGAGTGGGCACCGATCGTCAAGGATTAAGAGGTAGTGCATGGGTGACGAGAAGCGCGAGCTGCCGCCGGTCCCGGACCGGCTCCCGGTGTCGGTGGTGGACGCGCACACCCATCTCGACGCGTGCGGCGCGGTCACCGCGGCCGATGTCACGGCCATGGTCGACCGCGCCGAGCGCGCCGGGGTCGCCCGCGTCGTCACGGTCGCGGACGACCTCGCCTCGGCCCGCTGGGCCGTCGAGGCGGCGGGCTGGGACCGGCGCGTCTTCGCCGCGGTCGCGATCCACCCGACCCGGACCAAGGAGTTCGGCGAGGCCGAGCGGGCCGAGGTCGAGCGCCTGGCGGCCGGCGACCGCGTGGTCGCCGTCGGCGAGACCGGCCTCGACTACTACTGGGACTACTCGCCGCACGACGCCCAGCAGGAGGCGTTCCGCTGGCACATCGACCTCGCGAAGCGGCTGGGCAAGCCGCTGATGATCCACGACCGCGAGGCCCACGACGACGTGCTGCGCATCTTGGCCGAAGAGGGTGCGCCGAATGCCGTAATTTTCCATTGCTTTTCCGGGGACGCGGAAATGGCCCGCCAGTGCGTCGAAGCGGGATATGTCCTTTCCTTCGCGGGCACCGTCACGTTCAAAAACGCCAAAGGCCTCCACGCCGCGGCCCGGCTCTGCCCACCGGGGCAGTACCTCGTCGAGACCGACGCACCGTTTCTGACCCCCCACCCGTTCCGTGGGCGGCCCAACGAGCCGTTCGGCGCCGCCTACACCGTCCGTCACCTCGCGGCGCTCAGGGGCGAAGCTGTCCACGAAGTCGCCGAAGCGGTCCGGACCACCGCCGAGCGGGTCTACCGACTCCCCAGTGTCACAACGGGTTGAACGCATTGCGACAACAGGGTTCCCCGCTCGTCCACCTGATGGAGTGACCCAGATCACGACACTCCGGGGGGTGTTTGCGCAACCCGCCGCGACCCGTTACTGTCCCGTGATCGTGCCGGTCGGTACTGCGCATGCAGTTGCCGGCTGTTACGCCCACAGTCACGTCAGTGCACGTCGGGGAAGCGGAACCAGGAGCGGTACGGCCTGGAACCGTGACGATGGCGCCGGCTGCGGGCCCAGACGTAAAGACGTCGCCCCGAACGATGTCTTGGGAAAGGGAACGACCCGGTGACAGGTAGCAGACAGGCTGGAGCGCGCTCCGCGGCCGTCCTCGAGCGCGATTTCGAGAACACTGCGTACGGCCAGCTCGACTTCTCCGACGACCCGAACATCACGCAGCAGGACATCCTCGCCGCGCTCGGCCCGGACGCCGACGCGATGATGGCCGAGATCGACGTCGACGTCGACGAGCTGATCCGGCTCATCAACGCCGAGACGACGTACCTGCCGCCGATCGTCATCCCGGACGAGATCGAGTCGGACCGGACCGCGTCCCCGCAGGCCAAGCGGGCCGCGCTGGACGAGGGTCTGCGCGAGACCACCAAGATCTGGAAGCGCCGGTTCCTCAAGGGCGCCGTCCTCAGCGTGATGATCAGCGTCGCCGGCGGCGGCGCGGCCGCGCTGGCGATGAACAAGAGCATCACCGTCGACGTCGACGGCCACCAGCAGACCGTGCACTCCTTCGGCGGCACCGTCGGCGAGGTGCTCGAGGACGCGGGCCTGTCCGTCGGCGCGCACGACTCGCTGTCCCCCTCCCCGCAGGCGGAGGTCGGCGACGGCGGTGTCATCAAGCTCGAGCGCGGCCGCCAGCTGAAGATGATCGTCGACGGCGCGGAGCACACCTCCTGGGTCCGTGCGACCCACCTCGGCGACGCGCTGTCCCAGCTGGGCATGACCGGCATGGACAAGCCCGGCACGTGGATGTCGATGCCGAAGGACGGCGAACTGCCCCTGCAGGGCGCGACCGTCGAGATCAAGACCCTCAAGAACATCACCCTGTACGACGGGGCCAACGCGCCGAAGCAGGTGAAGACGACCGCGGTCACGACGAAGGAGTTCCTGGGCGAGTACAAGCTCACCCTGGGCCCGGAGGACCAGGCCGAGGGTGGTCTGGACGTCAAGCTGACCGACGGCGCCGAGGTGCACATCAGCCGCACCGGCGTCTCGACGGTCGTCCAGAAGGAGTCCATCGACCCGCCCGAGCAGAAGGTCGACGACCCGGACCTCGCCAAGGGCAAGACCTCGGTCGAAGACCCGGGCACGCCCGGTGAGAAGGAAGTGACCTACAAGGTCACGCAGAAGAACGGCAAGGAGGTCGCTCGCGAGAGCGTCTCCGAGAAGGTCCTCACCCAGCCGAAGCCGAAGATCATCCACGTCGGCACCAAGCAGGCCCCGACCCCGGACGTCGGCGACGGTTCCGCGTGGGACCGCATCGCGCAGTGCGAGTCGGGTGGCAACTGGGCCATCAACACCGGCAACGGCTACTACGGCGGCCTCCAGTTCGACAAGCAGACGTGGAACGCCTACGGCGGCGACGAGTACGCCGCGCTGCCGAACCAGGCCTCCCGTGAGCAGCAGATCGCGATCGCGGAGAAGGTCAAGGCCGGCCGCGGCGGCAGCTACAGCGCCTGGCCGGTCTGCGGCAAGAAGGCCTGACGCTTTCCCGGAACGGCCCCCGTCCTCAGTGGACGGGGGCCGTTCCGCGTGCGCCAATCACGCGAGTTCCGCCGCTGATCACGCGAGTTCCGGGGTCAAGTAGGCTCGTCCGGTGGTTGAACTGCTGGGACCTGCCGAGATCCGCGGGCTGGCGGCCGAACTCGACGTGCGGCCGACGAAGAAGCTCGGGCAGAACTTCGTGCACGATCCCAACACCGTCCGCCGGATCGTCGAGCTGGCGAACGTCGCTCCGGGCGACGTCGTGCTCGAGGTCGGGCCCGGGCTCGGGTCGCTGACCCTCGGGCTGCTCGCCACCGGTGCCCACGTCGTCGCCGTCGAGATCGATCCCAAGCTCGCCGAGCGGCTGCCCAAGACCGTCGCCGAGCGCGGACCCGAGGTCGCCGGGAACCTCGACGTCGTCGGGGCCGACGCCATGCGCGTCACCCGGGGAGAACTGGGTGAGCCGACCGCCCTCGTCGCCAACCTGCCCTACAACGTCGCCGTGCCCGTCGTGCTGCACCTGCTGGCCGAAGTACCTTCGCTCCGGAAGGGCCTCGTCATGGTGCAGACCGAGGTCGCCGACCGGATGGCCGCCGGCCCCGGCAGCCGGATCTACGGCGTGCCGAGCGTGAAGCTCGCCTGGTACGGCTCCGCACGCAAGGTCGCCGCCGTGCCACGCTCGGTGTTCTGGCCCGTGCCGAACGTCGATTCCGCGCTCGTCGCCTTCGAACGCGGCGACACGACGGCGTCCGAAGACCGGGAGCTGCTCTTCGGTCTGGTGGACGCCGCCTTCTCACAACGCAGGAAGACGCTCCGGGCCGCGCTCGCCGGCTGGGCGGGCTCGGCCGAGCGCGCCGGCGAGCTGCTGACGGCCGCCGGGATCGACCCCCGGACCCGCGGCGAGCAGCTGGACGTGCACGACTTCGCCCGGATCGCCGCCGCGCGTTAGCCATCCGCCCGTGGGATATCCACAGTGGAAGCGTGAAAATACGCCCTCGCCGCCCGTGATCCCGCCATTCGGACACCTCCACTCGTGTGATCTGGGCCAACGGGCTTGCGTTCGCTCCTCGGGATCGGTTTTACTCAGTACGTCCATCCCGAGCGACTGAGAGACCTGGCTCGCCGAAGTCGCAGCAACCACCCTCCACAGGGCAGGTGCTACCGCCAGGACCGATGGAGGCCGTTTTCGATGAAGAGGGTAGCTCGCCCCCTGCTCCTGACCAGGCGTCGCGTAGTCGACGAAGGCCGCCGCTCCGTGACCGCATGTCGACGCTCCAACTGAGCTTGTCGTAGCCGGTCCACCTCTTCTTCATGCACCGTCCGAACAGGACGGAACTTGCTTGCGGCCGGGTGCCGCCATGCGTGCACCCCGTTTTCTGGAGCCTTCGTGATCACCGTCGAAAATCTGTCGAAAACCTTTGCCACCAATGGAAATTCCGTCGTCGCGCTGCGGGACGTGAGCGTCGAAGTCCAGGCCGGCTCGCTCTTCGGCGTGGTCGGTCCCGCCGGGTCCGGCAAGTCCGTTCTCGCCCGGTGCATCGCGCTGCAGGAGCGCCCCGACCGCGGCGTCGTGCGCCTCGACGGCCTCAACACCGGCACCCTCGACGGCCGCCGCCTCCGGGAGATCCGCCGCCAGCTCGGCGTCGTCTCGACGAAACCGGAGCTGATCGCCGAACGCACCATCGCCGGCAACATCGCCTCCCCGCTCGAGCAGCTCGGCATCGACGGCCCGCAGCGCCGCAGCCGGGTCGGCTCGCTGCTCGACCTCGTCGGCTTGACCCCGCGCGCCGCGCAGCGGCCCAGCGAGCTGTCCGCCGGTCAGCTGCGCCGCGTCGCGGTCGCGAAGGCCCTGGCGGCGGCCCCCGCCGTGCTGCTGGCCGACGACCCGACCGCCGGTGTCGACCCGGAGGAGGCCGGCGCGGTGCTCGCCGTCCTCGACCGGGCGCGCTCCGAGCTGGGCGTCACCGTCGTCGTCACGACGCCGGACGCGGGCGTGGTCCGCAGGGTCTGCGACGACGTCGCGGTGCTGGAGGACGGCACGGTCGTCGAGCGCGGCACGGTCCTCGACCTGATCTCGGACCCGGCCAGCCGCACCGCGCAGGCGCTGCTGCCGGCCATCGAGACCGCCCGCTCGCAGGCGGCGCGCTACGACCGCTCGGCCGACGTCGTGCTGGTCGGCTTCGCCTCGGTCGGCGCGCTGCTGCCCGAGGCCGCGGGCCGCTTCGACGTCGAGTTCGCCACCATCGGCGGCGGCCTGACCCGCGTCGGCGACACCCCGGTCGGCCGGTTCCGCCTCGGCGTCCGCGGCGAGCGGGCCGACGCGGCGCTGGCGTGGGTCGCCGAGCGCGGCGGCCACGTGACGTACACCGCCCGCGGGCCCCAGGGCGTCGCGGCCGCTTGACCCGTAGCTCCCGAACGCCCCGATGCGCAGGTCGCATCGGGGCGTTTCGGCGGGCACGTAGGCTGGTCGGGTGCTCGCCGTAGTTCCGCCCCCAGTCACCGTCCGGGTCCCGGCCAAGGTGAACCTGCACCTTGCGGTCGACGACCTGCGCGAAGACGGTTACCACGAGCTGGTGACCGTCTTCCAGGCGCTGTCGCTGACCGACGAAGTGACCGTCGCGGTCACCGAAGAGCCCGGCATCGAGGTCTACGGCGAGGGGGAGGGCTCGGTCCCGACCGGCCCGAAGAACCTGGCCTGGCGGGCGGTCGAAGCGCTGGCCGGGCACGTCGGCCGCGCCGGGGAGCCGAAGGTCCGGGTGGTGCTGCGCAAGGGCATCCCGGTGGCCGGCGGCATGGCGGGCGGCAGTGCCGACGCCGCGGCGACGCTCGTCGGGCTGGCGAGCCTGTGGAACCTCGACGTCACCCGGGACGAGCTGGCCGAAATCGCCGCCGGCCTGGGCAGCGACGTCCCGTTCGCGCTCTACGGCGGCACCGCGCTGGGTACCGGCCGCGGTGAGCAGCTGGTCCCGGTGCTGTCGCGGCACACGTTCCACTGGGTGCTGGCCTTCGCCGCCGAAGGGCTGTCCACGCCGAAGGTGTTCGGCGAACTGGACCGCCTGCGCGCGGCGGGCAACCCGCCCCGGATCGGCTCGCACACGCCGGTCGTCGAGGCGCTGGCCTCCGGCGACCCGCGCCAGCTGGCCCTGCTGCTGGGCAACGACCTGCAGGCGGCGGCGGTCTCGCTGCGGCCCGACCTGCGCCGCACGCTCCGGGCGGGGGTCAACGCGGGCGCGCTCGCGGGCACGGTGTCCGGCTCCGGCCCGACGTGCGCGTTCCTCTGCGAAGACGCGCAGTCGGCGGTGGAGGTCGCGGCCGAGCTGTCGGGTGCCGGCGTGTGCCGGACGGTCCGCGTGGCCCACGGCCCGGTCCCCGGCGCCCGCGTGGTCGGCGGCGACGACGCGAACCGGCCGACGCCGCCGCGGGTGCACGCGTGAAGCACGCCGAGTTCGCGTTCCCCGGCCCGCTGCGCGACAAGCTGGTCGCGGCGATCCTGCGCGGGGAGAAGACGTCGACCACCGGCTTGGTCGCCGAGTACGAGAAGTACGGCGAAGAGCTGCCTGTCGTCGGCGAGCGCGAGCTGATGATCGACTCGGCCGGCGTGGGGGTCGCGGTGCTCGAGACCACCGAGGTGCGCGTGCTTCCTCTGTCCGAAGTGGACTTGCAGCACGCGCTCGACGAGGGTGAGGGCGACACGAGCGTCGCCGGATGGCGCGCCGGCCACACGGAGTACTGGCAGGGCGACGAAATGCGCGCCGCGCTCGAAGATCCGGAATTCACCGTGGACGACGCGACCATGGTCGTGGCGACCCGGTTCATCATCGTTGAAAGGATCGGCTGAACGGATGGCCAACCTGGTCAATCTCGAGTCGGTGAGCAAGTCCTACGGGGTTCGCCCGCTCCTGGACGGCGTCTCCCTCGGCGTCGCGGCCGGGCAGCGCATCGGCGTCGTCGGCCTCAACGGCGGCGGCAAGACCACCCTGCTGGAAGTCCTTTCCGGACTCGCCGAGCCCGATTCCGGGCGGGTGAGCCACGTCGGCGGCCTGCGGATGGCCGTCGTCACCCAGCGGACCGAGTTGCCGCACGGCAGCAGCGTCGGCGAGGTCGTGCTCGAACGCTACGGCGCCGAGCACGAATGGGCGGCGGACGCGCGCGTCCGATCCATTGTGGACGGTCTGGGTATCACCGCGATCGGGCTCGACACGCCGACCGCGAACCTCTCCGGTGGCGAGCGGCGCCGCGTTTCGCTGGCGGCCGCGCTGACCGGCGAGCTCGACCTCGTCGTGCTCGACGAACCGACCAACCACTTGGACGTCGAAGGTGTCCAGTGGCTCGCCGACCACCTGCTGACCCGGCGGATCGCGGTCGTGGTCGTCACGCACGACCGGTGGTTCCTCGACACCGTCGCGACGCTGACGTGGGAGGTCGCGAACGGCCGCGTCGAGCAGTACGAAGGTGGTTACGCCGACTGGATCTTCGCGCGCGCCGAGCGGGCGCGGCTGGCCGCGACGGCCGAGGAGAAGCGGCAGAACCTGGCCCGCAAGGAGCTGGCGTGGCTGCGCCGCGGCCCGCAGGCACGCTCGTCGAAGCCGCGCTACCGCATCGAGGCGGCCGAAGCGCTGATCGCCGACGTCCCGCCGCCGCGGGACTCCGTCGAGCTGCAGGCGTTCGCGAAGCGGCGGCTCGGGAAGACCGTGCTGGAGCTGGAAGACACGACGTACCAGGTCGGCGAGCGGACGCTGCTCGACCACGTCACCTGGCGGATCGGGCCGGGCGACCGGATCGGCCTGGTGGGCATCAACGGCTCGGGCAAGACGTCGCTGCTGAAGCTGCTCGGCGGCGACATCGAGGGCTCGACCGGCCGCCGGATCGAGGGCAAGACCGTCGCGCTCGCGCACCTGCGCCAGGAGCTCGACGACCTGCCCGGCGACCTGCGTGTGCTGCAGGCGATCGAGCAGGTGGCCGGGCGCGTGGTGTTCGGCAAGCAGGAGATGACGGCGTCGCAGCTGGGCGAGAAGCTCGGGTTCCCCCAGGCGCGCCAGTGGACGCCGGTCGCGGACCTCTCCGGCGGCGAGCGGCGCCGGCTGCAGCTGTGCCGGCTGCTGATGGCCGAGCCGAACGTGCTGCTGCTCGACGAGCCGACGAACGACCTGGACATCGACACGCTGCAGCAGCTGGAGGACCTCCTCGACGGCTGGCCGGGCACGATGGTCGTGGTCTCCCACGACCGCTACCTGGTGGAGCGGGTGTGCGACACGATCGTCGCCTTGTTCGGCGACGGCCGGATCACCCACCTCCCGGGCGGCATCGAGGAGTACCTGAACCGCCGCGCCCTCGCCAAGGAACCGGCGCCCGCGGCGGCCTCGACGGCGGCCAAGACCGAGGCGAAGAAGTCGGCGGCGGACCTGCGCGCGGCCCAGAAGGAACTCGGCCGGCTGGAGCGCAAGCTCGACCAGCTGCACGCGAAGGAGCAGAAGCTCCACGCGTCGCTGCTGGCGGCGGCGACAGACCCGGCGAAGCTGATGGAGCTCAACGCGGAGCTGAAGGGCGTCCAGGGCGAGATCGAGGACGTCGAGGGCCGCTGGCTGGAGACGTCCGAACTGCTGGAGTGACACGGCTGCCAGTAATGTCTGCCTCATGAGCAGGTTCGTGGACACGCTCGTCGCCACCGCGACGAAGCGGGGGCAGCAGCGCGGCATGGTCACCGGAGAGCCGAAGGAGCCGGTCCGGCGGACCTGGGCCGAGGTGCACGAAGAAGCCCGGCGAATCGCCGGCGGGCTCGTCGCGGGCGGGTTCGAGCGCGGGACGGCGGTCGGGGTGCTGGCCGCCGCGCCGGTGCTGATCGCGCCGACCGTGCAGGCCGTCTGGCTGGCCGGTGGCAGCGTCACCATGCTGCACCAGCCGACCCCGCGCACCGATCTCGCCGAGTGGGCCGAAGACACCGTGCGGGTGCTCGGCATGATCGGCTCAGACCAGGACGCTTTGGGGGGTCCAGGGGGGCTTGCCCCCCGGCCGGGGTCCGGGGCTGGGCCCCGGAATGTCACAGTGCTGCTGGGCGAGCCGTTCGACCAGCTGGCGCCCGTCCTGGAGCAGAAGGGCATCGGCTTCCAGCTCATCACCGAGCTCGCCGCCGCCGAGCCGCTGCCGGACGTCGTCGTCACCGATGAGGGCGACACCGCGCTGCTGCAGCTCACCAGCGGCTCGACCGCCGACCCCAAGGCGGTGCGGATCACCTACGGGAACCTGTACTCCAACGTCAAGGCCATGGTCGAGCGCGCGGAGTTCGACTTCGACGTCGACGTGATGGTGTCCTGGCTGCCGACGTTCCACGACATGGGGATGGTCGGCTTCCTGACCGTGCCGATGACCTTCGGCGTCGAGCTGGTCAAGATCACGCCGGTCGAGTTCCTCTCCGGGCCGCTGATCTGGCCGGAGCTCATCACGAAGTACCACGGCACCACGACGGCGGCGCCGAACTTCGCGTACGCCATCGTCGGACGCCGGATGGCGCGCGTCGACGAGGATGACGCCTACGACCTCTCGAAGCTGCGCATCGCGCTGAACGGCGCCGAGCCCATCGACGAGACCGCCGTCCAGACCTTCGTGGACGCCGGAGCCCGGTTCAAGATGCCGGCGGAATGCGTCTTCCCGGCCTACGGCATGGCCGAAGCGACGCTCGCGGTGTCGTTCGCGCCGCTGTTCACCGGTCTCACCCTCGACGTCGTCGAAGCCGACGCGCTGGAGGCGGAGAACCGCGCGGTGCCCGTCCCCGAAGGCGACCCGCGGCGCGGCACCGACGGTGTCCGGTCGTTCGCCCTGCTCGGCCGGCCCCTCGACGGGCTGGAAGCGGAGATCGTCGACGACGCCGGCAAGCGCGTCGACGAGCGCGAGGTCGGCGAGATCCGGCTGCGCGGCGAGGCTGTGACCCCCGGCTACCTGACCATGGACGGCCCGCTCGCGACGCAGGACGAGGACGGGTGGCTGAACACCGGCGACCTCGGTTACCTGGTGGACGGCCAGATCGTCATCTGCGGCCGCCGCAAGGACGTCATCATCATGGGCGGCCGCAACCTGTACCCGACCGACATCGAGCGCGCGGCGACCTCGGTCGAGGGCGTGCGCGCGGGCAACGCGGTGGCGGTCCGGCTGGACGCGGGCAGCCGCCGCGAACGGTTCGCGGTGGTCCTCGAGTCGAAGCTGGCGGGGGACGCCGAAGCCGAGAAGAACCTGATGAAGCAGGTGTCGGCCCGGGTCCGCGACGCCGTCGACATGCGGCCGTACGCGGTGGTGGTGCTCCCGGCGGGCAGCCTCCCGAAGACGCCGTCGGGCAAGGTCAAGCGCGCGGCGACGGCGCAGCAGTTCGCGGACCGGATCAAGAAGAACGCGGACGCCTGATCGACGCAGTGAATGACTCATTCATGTCGTCAGATGACATGAATGAGTCATTCACTGCGTTCGGGGTCAGCGTTGCTGGACGCGCACCGCCCGGAGCGTCGGTGGGGCGGCGCGCTCGGTGGTGGCTTCGGGCGCCGTGCGGGCGCCGGGGAGGTCGGGGGCCTGGCCGGTACGGGCGGCGAGCTGGTCCTCCACCGCGTCGAGGAACTCGTCGACCTCCCGCTCGTCGTAGCCGCGCTTACCGATCAGCGGCTTCGCGAACATCACGTGGTGCACTTCGGCGGCGGTCAGGTCGTCCTCGTCGGCGAGCGTCTTGGCGATCCGCCGGATGAACGCGTCCACCTCGTGCTTCGCGTAACCACGGCGGCCGATCGGGGCGTGACCGAAGGTGACCTCGGCGAGGTCTTCGGCGGTGAACGACATGGAACTCTCCGATTCCGGGGTAGGGCGGGTGCGAACTCCCGTACACCGTCCTAACCCGTGAACAGGCTGCCCGAAAGGGGCTGACCCCAACCTCACCCCGACGGGCGGGCCCGCGCCCGCCTTCGGGTGAGCTTGCGCTACTCAGCGCTGTGTGTCCGGGTTCACACCGTGACACCCGACAAGAAGTGCTGTCAGCCGCGCCCGAACCACTTCCGGGGCCCCTGCGGCCGCCGCTCCTCCTCGACCTCCGCCGGCCGCGGGTTGCGCAGCTCCACCAGCGCCGCCTCGGCCTCGTCGAGGAACAGGTCGACCTGGGCCTGGTCGTAGCTGCGCATGCCGACCGGCATGATCGTGAACTCGACGTAGTGGATGTCGTCCGGCGTGAGGATGTTCCGCCCGGCCAGCGCCTCCGCGATGAGGTCGAGGAAGGCGTCCACCTCGTCCTCGTTGTAGCCGCGCCGGCCGAACCGGGGCTTGCCGAAGGCGATCGACCGAGCTTCGTCGGGGGTCATGGCTTCACCTCGCCACCCATGTCAGCCCGCGTGGAAGGAGTTCTGCGCGGCGGCGAGGCCGGTGCCGATCAGTGCTTCGGTCGCGTCCGCGCACCGGTCCACCTCCAACGGGAGTTCTTTGCGCTCGACCGTCGAAAAGTCCTTCAGCACGAAGTCCGCCGGGTCCTGGCGGCCGGGTGGGCGGCCGATGCCGAACCGCACCCGGTAGTAGTCGCGGGTGCCCAGCGACTTCGAGATCGAGCGGAGTCCGTTGTGGCCGTTGTCGCCGCCGCCGAACTTCAGCTTCAGCGTGCCGAAGTCGACGTCGAGCTCGTCGTGCACCACGACGACGCCGGACGGCTCGATCTTGTAGAACTTCGCCGCGCCGGCCACCGGCCCGCCGGAGAGGTTCATGTACGACCGCGGCTTCACCAGCACCACGCGGCGGCCGGCCAGCCGGCCCTCGAGGACTTCGCCGCCGGACTTGTGCGTCTTGAACTTGCCGCCGATGCGGGCGGCCAGCTCGTCCAGCACCATGAACCCGACATTGTGCCGGTTTCCGGCGTACTGGGGTCCGGGATTGCCGAGGCCGGCGAGCAGGATCAGCTCGCCGGCCCCAGGCAGGTCTTCCGTCATGCGGCGATGTTATTCGGCCGCTTCGGTGGGCTCTTCGCCCGCCTCGTCCTCGTCGCCGGCCTCTTCACGCTGCGGCTCGTTGACGGCCACGACGAGCGACTCCGGGTCGGTGACCAGGGTCGCGCCCTGCGGCAGCTCGACCTGGCCGGCCAGCACCTGGGAACCGATCTCGAGGCCCTCGATCGAGACCTCGAACTGCTCCGGGATGTGCAGCGCCTCGACCTCGACCTGCAGGGTGTCGACGTCCTGGTTGACCAGGCCGCCCGGGCCGGGGTTGCCGGTCACGACGACGGGGACGTCGACGACGATCTTCTCGCCGCGCTTCACGACCAGCAGGTCGACGTGCTCGATGTAGTTCTTCAGCGGGTGGACCACGATGGTCTTGGTGAGCGCCAGCTCGACCGAGCCCTCCAGGTCCAGCGTGATGACGGCGTTCGAGCCGTTCTCGCGGACGACGCGGGCGAACTCGATCGCCGGCAGCGCGAAGTGCCGCGGGTCCGACCCGTGGCCGTAGAGGACGGCGGGGATCTTGCCGGCGCGACGCGTGCGGCGCGCGGCGCCCTTGCCGAACTCGGTGCGCGGCTCGACGGACAGACGTACCTCGGACACGGTGTGGCACTCCTTCAAATCAAAGACAGCATGCTGCGGCGGGGGAAGCCGATGTGTTCTGTTCAAGGAAGTTCCGGCGGCGAGTTTCCGGGCGTGCACGACGACGGGGGCTACTCGAGCCGCCGCGTCGATCACGCCGGGCACCCCAGAAGGGCCCCGCCTCGCCGAGACAACCTCAAGAGTGTAAACCAACCTCATCACGGTGGGTTGCGGCGGGTGCCCGGCCCAGGCTAGAACCCTCCTGGAACCCCGGTACGTGACGACACAAATCCGGTGGCGGGACAACGCCGGCCGAGGTGTGCTCGGTAGCGGGAGAGCAGGGGGCGGTAAATGCGGGCTCGAGCGAGCAGAGTGGCGGCGGTGCTGCTGCTGGGTGGGCTGCTGGCGGGCTGCCAGGTGGCGGTCGCCGGCACCGCCGGTGTCTCCGCGGCCGACCAGGCGACGGCGGACCGGCGCGCCGAGCAGCGCGAAGCGGTCGACGCGGCCCTCACGGCGCTGGGCCAGGCGCCCGCGATCGCGCTGAAGTCCACGGTGCAGGGCGCCGATCAGCAGTTCCGGATCACCCGCGGCGGCTACGCCTTCGGCGGGCTGCCGCTCGACGGCCGCTTCATCCAGGTGACGGCCGCCGCCGCCCAGTTCTACCTGCAGGCCGACGCCGACTACTGGAAGGCGCACGCCATCGACGAGGGCACGCAGTTCGGCACGAGCTGGGTGCGCTCGCTCGGCTCCGAACTGCCCTTCGACCCGGCGGCCCGGTTCGCCCCGCCGGCGCTCGCCGCCGGGCTGCGCAAGGCGCTGGCCGGGCTCGACCGGCAGGGTGAGCCGGTCAAGGCGAAGCAGCCGGACGGCACCGAGGTCTACCAGCTCGGCGCCGCGCCCAGCGTCCTGCGCGTCACGACGGCCAAGCCGAACCGCGTCGTCAGCTTCGCGCCGGTGCTGCTCGACCCGCAGAACGGCCCGAAGTACGGCGCCGAGTTCCAGGTCGCCACGCTCGCCGGGGACGCGGTGAAGACGTTCCACACCGACCTCGACGCCGCCGTCGGCGGGCTCGGCCAGCCGTTCGAGGGGCTGGTGCAGGCCAGCGCCGTCGTCACCAACGACCACCTCGACTGCAAGGACTTCGTCGGCTCCTGCACGACGACGGTCGACGTCTCCAACAGCGTCGTCGGCACGCCGGCGTCGGGGGAGAAGAGCGTCGTCCACATCACCCTCTCGGTGGAGGTCAGCGCCGAGTCGCTCGGCGCGCAGACGTGCACGACGGCCGGGGACGCGGAGCCGTACAAGACGATCCAGCTGTCCTGCGCGGTGAAGTTCAAGCTGCCCAACCGCACGGCCAGCTACCAGGTGCTGTCGAAGCCGAACGCGACGGCGGAGGTGCGCGCGGGCCTGGACGTCGACGCCGTCAAGCAGCGGGTGGCCGCGGAGTTCGCCGGCCTCGGCGGCTGACCTGGACACCTACCCCCGGGTGTGTTGCTTCCGTTGAAGTAGGTGATCTTCCGTTCCTACCATCGGCCGGGAAGGCCGACGACGAACGAGGAGATTCCATGGCCAAGCTGGTGGTTTTCGGAGCTACGGGGTACGCCGGAGGCAAGATCGGCGCCGAGGCGCTGCGTCGCGGACACGAAGTCGTCGGCGTCGCGCGCAACGCGGGCTCGGTCCCCGAAGGCGTCGAGGCCCGGCAGGGTTCGCTGCACGACGAGGACCTCGTCGCGCAGGTCGCGAAGGACGCGGATGTCATCGTGGTCGCCACCCCGGCCCGCGAGCTCGACGGCAAGAAGCTGATCGACGCGGTGCCGGCCCTGGCGCGGATCGCGAGCGAGAACGGCGTCCGGCTGTCGTTCGTCGGCGGCGCGGCGAGCCTGCACGTGGCCGAGGGTGGCCCGCGGCTGTTCGACACCCCGGAGTTCCCGGCCGAGTACAAGGACGAGGCCGGCAGCCACGCCGAGGTCCTCGGCCTGCTGCGCGAGCAGCCCGAGAGCCTCGACTGGTTCTACGTCAGCCCGGCCGCCGAGTTCGGCGCCTGGACCCCCGGCGAGCGCACGGGCGAGTTCCGGATCGGCGGTGACGTCCTGCTGACCGACGAGAACGGCAAGTCGCACATCGGCGGCGACGACTTCGCGATCGCGTACGTCGACGAGATCGAGCAGCCGAAGCACCGCCGCGCGCGCTTCACCGCGGCTTACTGAAGCTCTTTCAGCACGGGCGCGAAGGTCTCGAGGTTCGGCTCGAAGACCGTGATGTTGGAGAAGCCGTAGCGCTCGCGCCGGGCTTCCAGCTGCCCGGCGATCTCCTCGACCGTGCCCAGCAGGAGCTGGGGGGCGTCGAGGAGTTCCCGGGCGTCGGCGACGGCGCTGCGCTCGGTCAGTTCGTGCCACGCCTCGGCGGCTTCGAGGCGGTTGTCAGTGACTTCGACGTGCTGGACCAGCATGTTGTATTCGGGGTCGCGGCTCGTCCGGGACCGGAAGAACGCGACCCGCTCGTCCATCGCCTCGGCGTTGTCGAGCTTGAAGGTGCCCGGCGGCTTCCCGGGCTGCTGCCGGAGCCCGCCGAACCCGACGACGTCCGCGTGCTCGGCGGCCAGCTCCAGGACGCCGTCGCTGTTGCCCGCGATCAGCAGCCGCGGGTGGTCGATGCCCTCGTCCTCGAAGTGTTTCCGCAGGTAGCCGAGGCTCTCTTCGAGGCGGTCGATCCGTTCTGACGCCTTCTGCCACGGCAGCCCGGCGGCGTCGAACTCGGCCTTCATGTGGCCGGCGCCGAGGCCCAGGTCGAGGCGTCCGTCGAGCAGGGCGGCTGTCGTGGACGCTTCGCGCGCGAAGAGCGCGAGGTTGTAGAAGGGCACGTTGGAGACGAGGGTGCCCAGCCGCGGCCGTTCGGTGACGGCGGCGGCCATGGCCAGCACCGGGAACGGCGCGAAGCGGCCGGTGCCGAGGTGGTCGGGCACGGTGATGACGTCGTAGCCGAGCTCCTCGGCGCGCCGGCACTTGGCGATCCAGGCGTCCCGGGTGCCGATCTCGCGGAAGCTGACGCCGAACTTGAAGTTCCCCATGCCGGCGACGCTAGCGCCGGGAACCCCCGCCGGGCGCGGAGTTCGCGCCCGGCGGACGGGTCGTCAGGCGTTGCCGTCGAAGAGGGACGTCACCGAGCCGTCTTCGAAGACCTGCTGGATGGCCTCCGCCAGCATCGGGGCGATCGACAGCACCGTCAGCCCCGGGAACCGCTTCTCCTCCGGGATCGGCAGCGAGTTCGTCACGATGACCTCGCGCGCCTTGCACGCCGAGAGCCGCTGCGTCGCCGGGTCGGACAGGATGCCGTGCGTGGTCGCGATGACCACGTCGGCCGCGCCTTCGTCGATCAGGGCCTCGGTGGCCTTCACGATCGTGCCGCCCGTGTCGATCATGTCGTCGATCAGCACGCAGAGCTTGCCCTCGACCTTGCCGACCACGCGGTTGGCCACCGCCTGGTTGGGCTTGTCCGGGTCGCGCGTCTTGTGGATGAACGCGATCGGGCGGTCACCGAGGGTCTGCGCCCACTTCTCGGCCAGCCGCACGCGGCCCGAGTCCGGGGAGACGACCGTGATGTCCGCGTCGCCGTAGGTGGCCTTGATGTGGTCGGCCAGCACGGTCTGCGCCATCAGGTGGTCGACCGGGCCGTCGAAGAAGCCCTGGATCTGCGCGGTGTGCAGGTCGACGGTCATGATCCGGTCGGCGCCCGCGGTCTTGAACAGGTCCGCGATCAGCCGCGCCGAGATCGGCTCGCGGCCCTTGTGCTTCTTGTCCTGGCGCGCGTACGGGTAGAACGGCATCACCACGGTGATCCGCTTCGCGCTCGCCCGCTTGAGCGCGTCCACCATGATCAGCTGCTCCATCACGTACTCGTTGATGGGCGTGGTGTGGGCCTGGATGACGAAGGCGTCGGTGCCGCGGACGGATTCCTCGAACCGGACGAACAGCTCGCCGTTGGCGAACGTGTGCGCCGTCTGGGGGGTGATCGTCACGTTGAGGTGCTGGGCCACCTCTTCGGCGAGCTCCTTGTGCGCGCGTCCGGAGAAGAGCATCAGGTTCTTCTTCGGCGTGCCTTGCTTCGGACTCATGCTGGTGACTCCCCGTCGGTTCCTGCTGCTGAATCGGCGTCGAGGGCGGCCTGGGCCGCCTCCGCCGCGGGCGTACCTGGCCGGCGCCGGATCGCCCAGCCTTCGATGTTGCGCTGCGGCGGCGCCGACACCGCGAGTGTGCCCGGCGGGACGTCTTCGCGGATCACGGCACCCGCACCACTGTAAGCGCCGTCACCGATGTGCACCGGAGCGACGAAGGTGTTGTCCGCGCCCAACCGGACATGCGACCCGATAACGGTCCGGTGCTTGTGCACGCCGTCGTAGTTCACGAACACGCTCGAGCAGCCGATGTTGCTGTGCTCGCCGATCGTGGCGTCACCCACGTAGGTCAGGTGGGGCACCTTCGTGCCGGCGCCGATGTCGGCGGCCTTCGTCTCGACGAACGCACCCAGCTTCGCCTTGACGCCCAGCTTGGTGCCCGGCCGCAGGTAGGTGAACGGGCCGACGTTGACGCCGTCACCGAGCTCCGAGTCCGAGCCGTGCACGCGGACCACCGAGGCGCCCGCGCCGATGGTGACGTTCGTCAGCGTGCTGTCCGGGCCGACCGTGCTGCCCTCGCCGATCGACGTCGTGCCCTTCAGCTGCACGCCCGGCTCGATGACGACGTCACGGGAAAGGGTGACGCCGGCGTCGATCCAGGTCGTCGCCGGGTCGACGATCGTGACGCCTTCGCGCTGCCAGCGCTGCACGATCCGGCGGTTGAGCTCGGCGCCGAGCACCGAGAGCTGCACGCGGTCGTTGACGCCTTCGGTGAGCCACGGGTCGTCGACCACCAGCGCGCCGACGTGGAGCCCGTCGCCGTTCGCGATGCCCAGCACGTCGGTGAGGTAGAGCTCGCCCTGCGCGTTGTCGGTCGAGAGACGCGAAAGGCCGTCGCGCAGCACCGCCGCGTCGAAGGCGTAGACGCCCGAGTTGATCTCGGTGATCTCGGCCTGCTCCGGGGTGGCGTCCTTGTGCTCGACGATCCCGGTGACCTTGCCCGCGCTGTCGCGCACGATCCGGCCGTAGCCGGTCGGGTCGGCGACCACCGAGGTGAGCACGGTGACCGCGTTCTTCGCCTCGGTGTGCTCGTCGAGCAGCGCGCCGAGGGTCGCGGTGTCGAGCAGCGGGACGTCGCCGTAGCTGACGAGCACGGTGCCGGTGAGGTCGGCGGGCAGGGTCGCGAGCGCGCAGGACACGGCGTGGCCGGTGCCCTTCTGCTCGGCCTGGACCGCGGTGCCGACGGTGCGCCCGAGCGCGTCCCCGACCGCGGCCAGCCGTTCGCCGACCGCTTCGCGGCCGTGCCCGACGACCACCACGAGGTGTTCGGGGTTCAGGCCGGCGGCGGCCCGGACGGCGTGCTCGACCAGGGGCCGCCCGGCGATCGGGTGCAGCACCTTCGGCGTCGAGGAACGCATGCGGGTGCCTTCACCCGCAGCCAGGATCAACGTGCTCAGCGGGCCGGTCAACGGCGCTCCCAACGGTTACCAACAAGCGGCTTCTGTCGGGCGCCAATCCTAACTGTGCTGGATGTCAGCAATCCGACCGGCAGCCACGGCGGAAAGAGTGCCGGTGAGCGGGTCGGCTCCGGACCGTGTCCGCCTACCTTCGGCCGAATTGCTAACTGTGGTCTTCGGCGTCCCACGCGGGGTCGGTCGGCGGCGCCTCGCTCGCCCACGCGGCGGCCGGGTCCGCGGCCATCGAGTTGGCCGACGCCACCTGGTTGCCGCCGCCGCGTTTCGCCTGGTACATGGCCGCGTCCGCGCGGGCGAGGACCTGCTCGCCGCGTTCCTGCGGCCGCAGCGAGACCAGCCCGATCGACAGCGTCACGCCGTGCGAAAGGTGGTGCGGCAGGTTGGCGACGGACTTCACCGCGCGGCCGAGCGCCATCTTCGCCGCGGACGCGGGCGTGCCCGGGAGCAGGACGATGAACTCGTCGCCGCCGTAGCGGGCCACCAGGTCGTCGCCGCGCAGGGCGTCACGAAGGGTGCTCGCGACGACACGCAGCACGTTGTCGCCTTCGGCGTGCGACTGCTTGTCGTTGACGCCCTTGAAGCCGTCGAGGTCGACCAGCGCGACCGCCAGCGGTTGCGCGTCGGCCGACGAGGCGAGCTGACGCAGCTTCTCGTCCAGCGCGCGCCGGTTCGGCAGGCCGGTGAGCGGGTCCTGCAGGGCCTGCTGGGTGATCGCGCCGTGCTCGGCGGAGAGCCGTTCGTGCTCGCGGCGGGCGTTCAGCGTGGCGATCTGCGACTCGCGCAGGCTCCACATCTCCGACTCCAGGCGCCGCGCGTAGTCGATCAGCGACTCGCTGGCGCCGGAGGCGTAGTCCGGGCTCGTGTCGAGCCGGGCCAGCTCGCGGGCGATGTTCAGCCGCATGGACGGCTGCGAGGTGTCGTCCGAGATCGACTGGCGGGTGTCGCGCAGGACGGTGAGGGCCTCGCTGCGGCGGCCCTCCTTGTCCAGGCAGCGCGCCAGCGCGATCGCGACGATCTCCCGGTCGTGCCCGAACGCGCGCTCGGTGTAGAGGTGCTGCAGCCGTTCGACGTGCTCGGCGCCCGGCTGGTTCAGCGCCGGCGCCGCGGCCAGGACGCCGACCTGGTCGATCGCCGCGACGTTCGCCTTGCGCGGGAACAGCGACTCGGCGAACGGCCCTTCGGCGGCCGCCCCCATCGACGCCGCGGTGCGGAACTTCTCGGCGCTCTCGTCGTACTCGTCGATGCGCTCCAGCCGCAGGCCCCAGCCGAGCAGCATCTTGATCCGGTTGATCAGCTGCAGGGCGATGTCGTGCGGGCTCGCGCTCTCGCGGATCGCGGTGGCGGCCCGGCCGATGACCTCCTCGGCGGCTTCGTAGACGCCGAGCTGGTTGAGCACCAGCCAGCAGTCGATCAGCGTCGAGGAGAGCAGCCGGTTCCAGTTGCGCAGCCCGACCTGCCGGTCCGGGATGGTGGAGTCGTCGAGGATGGCCAGCGCCCGGGCGATCTCGGTGAGCGCGGCGTCCTCCTGCGCGGCGATCACGAGCCGGCGCCCGCGCAGCGCGTGCGCGTCGGCCCGCAGCAGGGCGATGCCGTGGCGCCGGGTGTGCGCGAGCATCTCGTCGAGCCGGGGTTCGGCCTCCGCGGCCAGGCCCTTCGTGGCCAGCCGGGCCAGCGCGGACGAGCGCAGCAGCTGGGCCACGAGCAGGGGCTCGCCGCGCCGCTGGGTCTCGTCGAGCAGCTCGTCCATCATCGCGACGATCTCGAGCTGCTGGGTGTACTCGTGCCGCTGGACCGCGGCGTTCAGCTCCCGCGCGCGCCCGACGATCCAGGCGTCGGACATCTCGGCCAGCGCGGGACGCCTGGCCGTCACCGGGTCGGTCGCCTCGTCGGTCAGCGCCAACCTCCCGGTGTCGTGGGGTTCCGGTTCCTTCTGCTGCTCCGCCGCCAGGATTCGAACCTGAACTGTCAGAACCAAAATCTGAAGTGCTGCCGATTACACTACGGCGGATCGATCCTGGTCAGGATAGCGACGATCGGGTGTCGTCCGCGCGGGGGATGCGTTATGCGCCCGTCTGCCGGGTACCCCGGTTCCGAACGACCGGTGTGAGTTCGGGCTCTCCCCAGCGGCCCGAACCTCCTGTACCGTAACTTACGGCATCGTAGGTAAGGGCGCCCTTGGTGAGAAGGCGCGCCTGTGTAGGAAGAAGTGAAGCGTATGACGGCCACGCTCGACCGTTCTCAGCCCGCCGGAGAACCTTCGGCCCCGAAGGGCCCCAAACCAGTCACCGAGGGCACGCGCGGCATGGGCGTGCAGCTGTCGGTCTACTTCGGCGTGATCGCGCCGCTGGTGGCCCTCCTGGTCGCCGTGCCGTTCGCGTGGGGCTGGGGACTGAGCTGGGTCGACGTCGGCATCTTCGTGGTGTTCTACGCGATCAGCGGGCTCGGCATCACGGTGTCCTACCACCGCTACTTCACGCACGGTTCGTTCAAGGCCAAGCAGTGGCTGCGCGTGTTCATGGCCATCGCGGGCAGCATCGCCCTGCAGGGCCCGGTGATCACCTGGGTCGCCGACCACCGCCGCCACCACGCGTTCTCCGACCGCGACGGCGACCCGCACTCGCCGTGGGCGTTCGGCACCTCGCCGTGGGCCATCGCCAAGGGCTTCTGGCACGCGCACATGGGCTGGCTGTTCGAGCGCGACCAGACCAACGCCGAGCGCTTCGCGCCGGACCTGGTGAAGGACCCGGCGATCAAGAAGGTCGACGACCTGTTCTGGCTGTGGGCGCTGGTCAGCCTGCTGCTGCCGGCCATCCTCGGCGGGCTCATCTCCTGGTCGTTCTGGGGCGCCGTGACGGCGTTCTTCTGGGCCGGCCTGGTCCGCATCTGCGTGCTGCACCACGTGACGTGGTCGATCAACTCGATCTGCCACATGATCGGCGACCGCCCGTTCAACGCCCGGGACAACTCGGCCAACTTCTGGCCGCTGGCGATCTTCTCGTTCGGCGAGTCCTGGCACAACCTGCACCACGCCGACCCGACGTCCGCCCGCCACGGTGTGAAGCGCGGCCAGATCGACATCTCCGCGCGGCTGATCTGGATCTTCGAAAAGTTCGGCTGGGTGCACGACGTCCGCTGGCCGACGCCGCAGCGCTTGGCCCGTATCACCACCGAAAAAGCCTAGTCAACTAGGCTGCCCCGATGGCGGGGAGACGACGTTCGAAGCGTGAGCAGGTCACCGGGGCGCGTCCGGCCGCCCCGGTGACCCGGGTGCGGATGACCGGGTCCGAGCGGCGTCAGCAGCTGCTGAACGTGGCCCGGGCCCTGTTCGCCGAGAAGGGTTTCGACGGCACGTCGATCGAGGAGATCGCCCACCGCGCCAACGTGTCGAAACCGGTGGTGTACGAGCACTTCGGCGGCAAAGAGGGCATCTACGCGGTGGTCGTCGACCGCGAGACGCAGCTGCTGCTCGACCGGATGGTTTCGACGCTCCACGGCGGTCACCCGCGGGTGATGCTGGAGCAGGCGGCGACGGCGCTGCTGTCCTACGTCGAGGACTCCCACGACGGGTTCCGCATCCTGGTCCGTGATTCGCCGGTGGCGAGCTCCACGGGGACGTTTTCGACGGTGCTGAACGACATCGCGAGCCAGGTCGAGCACATCCTGGCCCAGCAGTTCGGATCCCTCGGCTACGACGAGAAACTGGCCGCGCTGTATGCGCAGGCGTTGGTGGGCATGGTGGCGCTGACCGGCCAGTGGTGGCTGGACGCACGCAAGCCGAAGCGCGACGAGGTGGCCGCGCACCTGGTCAACCTGGCGTGGAACGGGTTGTCGCACCTGGAGCACAAACCGAAGCTCCGGCTGGGCTGACGGCTCCTTCCGCACTGCGGCCTCCGGCGAGCCAGGCGACGGGCCGTTGCCTGGCGTTTTCGCGGGACGCGCTGCTCATCGCAGCGGCCCGGCCTCGCGGAGGTGGTCGAAGATGAGCTGGTCCACCGCGGAAAACCGGCCGCGGTCGGCGTAGCCGAGCCACGCGACCTCTTCGATCTCGCTGCTCGCCTTCAGCGTGCCGCGGTATTCGGCGGTGTAGCAGGTCATCCGCACCAGCGTGCCCGCGGCGTGGCCGTCGGCCTGCGCTTCGAACGTCCCCGCCGCGGCGATCGAATCCGGCGTGATCGCCACATCGAGTTCCTCGCGGATTTCGCGGACGAGCGTGTCGCGGTCGGTTTCGCCGGGCTCGCGTTTGCCGCCGGGGAGGTAGTAGACGTTCTTACCGCGGGAGCGCGTGCTGAGGATCCGGCCGCCGGCCAGGTGGATCCAGGCGATCTTGTCGATCACGCCAGCGCCGCCAGCGCCTCGTCGGTCGTCAGCACCGTGCCCAGGCGCGGGAAGATCTTCGTGATGGCGTTTTCGTGCGAAATATCGGAAAGGGCCGTCATCGCGTCCGACACCGCGACCGTGTCGTAGCCGTGGTCCGCGGCCGCGCGCAGGGTCGACTCGACGCCGAACTCCGTGGCGATGCCGCCGAAGACCACCGTGCGGACGCCCGCGCCGCGCAGGAACTCGTCGAGGTCCGTGCCCGCGAAGCCGCCGATCGTGTACTTCGTGACGATCTTGTCGTCGCCGGCTTCGAAGACCAGCTCGTTGCCCGGCGGGTTGTCCGGTCGCGACACCTTCACGATCACCACCGGCGCACCGGTCGCGCGGAACGCGTCCCCAGCCGCAGTGCGTTGGCGAGGACTTCTTCGCCGCTGTACGGCGTGGTGGGCAGCGCCAGGATCCGCTCCTGCAGGTCGATCAGCACGAGTGCGGCCGTGGCCGGTTCGATCTTGCTCATCCCCCGATCGTAGGCACTAGGGTCGGGTTCATGGCGAACAACAGGGAAATCGTGGTGACCGGCGGCGGCACGGGCATCGGTTACGCCGTGGCGGCGGCCTTCGCCCAGGCCGGCGAGCGCGTCACGATCACCGGGCGCCGGGAGAAGGTGCTCACCGAAGCCGCGGCGCTGGCCGGTGCACGGCCCGTGGTCTTCGATGCCGCCGATCCCGTGGCCGTCGAAGGCGCGCTGGACGAGCTGCCCGGCCGAGTCGACGTCCTCGTCAACAATGCCGGTGGCAACACCGATTTCCTCGACGGTGACGGCGAAGAGGGGCTGGCCGGGTTCGCGGCCGCGTTCGAGCGGAACCTGCGGTCCAATGTGGTCAGTGCGGCGCTGGTGACGCACGCCCTGCGCGACCGGCTCGGCGAAGGCGCCCGGATCATCACCATCGGATCGATCGCCGCGCACACCGGCGCCGGGTCCTACGGTGCCGCGAAGGCCGCGGTCGAGGGCTGGAACGTCAGCGTGGCCCGGCAGTTCGGGCCGCGTGGGATCACCGCGAACGTCGTCGCGCCGGGGCTGATCGGGGAGACCGAGTTCTTCCACGGGCAGCTCAGCGACCAGCGCCGCGACCGGCTGATCGGCAACACGATGAACAAGCGCCCGGGCACGCCGGACGACGTCGTCGCCGTGGTGACGTTCTTGGCGAGCCCCGCCGCCGGGCACGTCACCGGGCAGGTGGTGCACGTCAACGGCGGTGCCTACCTCGGTAGCTAGGCGGGCGCATCGGCCGGATGGCCGATGCCCGCGCTCGCCGCCACCCGGTTGTCCACCGAACGGCCAAAACAGCCCGGCTCATCGGGCGATCCCCGCCGTCGACCTCCGCAATAGCTTCGGATTCCTCACGAATCCGGCGGAGGTGGACTGGTGCTCGAGCGACTGAACAACGTGAAGGTGCTCGTGGCGATCGCGGTGGTCATCGTGATCGGGGGCTTGGGCATCGCGTTCGCCGTCAACAGCGGTTCCGGCAGCGACAGCTGGCGCGCCGGGTGCGGCTCGCCGCCGGCCGATCCCGCGGACAACCAGGCGAGCCGGGTCGCCGAAGCCAGAAAGACGCTGCTGAGCACCGGGAACGACCCGCGCCTCGGGATCGAGATCGTCGACCTCGGCGCCTGCGCTGTCGAAACGAGGTGGAAGGCCGACCAGCCGCAGCCCACCGCGTCCGTGGTGAAGCTGCTCGTCGCGCTCGACCTGATCGACCGGTCCGGAGTGCCTTCGGACAGCGAAGGGACGGCCGTCCACGCCATGCTCGCCGCCAGCGACGATCGCGTCGCCAACCGCCTCTGGCAGCAGAACGGCGGCCCGGACATCGTCCGGCGGCAGGTCGCGAAGCTGGGGCTCACGCACACCACGCCCCCGGACGACCCCGGCCAATGGGGCTCCACCCGGATGTCACCCACCGACGTCGTCACGGTCTACCGGTACATCACCGCGGGACTGTCCGAAGAAGGCCGCGCGTTCCTCACCGCGGCGATGGAAAGCGCCCCGCGCAACGCCGCCGACGGGTTCGACCAGCACTTCGGGATCCCGCGCGCGTTCCCGGACGCGACGTGGGCGGTGAAGCAGGGCTGGGGCAGCTCCGAGGCCCGGCGGGTGCTCAACACCACCGGGCTGGTCCGGACCGCGTCCCGTACCTACGCCGTCGCGGTGATGGTTTCCTGGAAGGAAACCATCGAGTGGCCGGCCGCGACCACGGCACTGACCGCCGCCGTCGGCGCGCTGAAGGGTTCGCTCCGGGCAGGCAAGGCCTGAACCGATCGGAAGTGGATGCCGGTCCCCGGGTCGCCAGGTCGGCGATGGCGCCCGGGGACCGGCGCGGTGCTGCCGCGGGAACGCTCTCTTCGGACCGCGTCCAACACGCGTCGGGGGCGGGCGAAAGCTTTGGTGCACACCATGTTCCGCGATCCGCTGCCCCGGCGGAAGTGTCCACGGCACCCGGCGGCCGTGCTTTTTTCATGATCCGGCTTCATGATCCAGGTTCCTGATCCCGGCTTCGTGATCAGGCGGGCGTGACCTTCAGCAGCTTGTCGTTCGTCCCGTCCGACGTGGTCACGTACAGCGCGCCGTCCGGGCCGCTGCGCACCGCGCGCAGGCGGCCGAACTTGTCGTCGAACTCCGGGGGCAACGTGACGTCGAGGACCTTGCCCGCCGGATCCAGGTGGTACAGCAGCAGTTTCTGGCCCTTGAGCGCCACCACGACCAGCGCGCCGTCGTTCGTGCCCCACTGCGCGCCGGTCAGGAAGGCGTCACCGCTGATCGCCTCGGTGATCTTGCCGGATGTCCACAGTGGACTAACCGCGTCCGGGAACCGCTTGAGGTCGGTCATCGGCACGCTCTCGTCGTAGCTCGTCCCGGTGCCGCCCTTCGACGGGTCCCAGCCGTAGTTCGCGCCCGGCTTCAGCAGGTTGACCTCGTCGTCGAACGTCGGCCCGTGCTCGGCGGTGATCACCTGGCCGCTGCCCGGCCGGATCGCCACGCCCTGGACGTTGCGGTGGCCGTAGGTGTAGATCAGCCGTTCGTGCGGGTCACTCGAAGTGATGAAGGGGTTGTCCGGCAGCGCGTTCCCGGTCTTCGCGTCCAGCCGCAGCACCTTGCCACCGAGGGAGTGGCGGTCCTGCGCGATCGACGCGCGCGCGGTGTCACCGGTGCCGACGAGCAGCGCACCGTCCGGGGCGAACGTCGGACGGCAGCCGGAGTGCCGTCCGCTCGGGTTCACCGGCAGCCCGGTGAGCAGGTTCTTCACCTTCGACGCGCTCGTGCCGTCGGCGGCCAGCGTCCAGGTGACCAGCCGGATGTCGACGGCCTTGCCGCCTTCCTGGTGATCCTGGCAGGTGATGAACTCGCGGCTGGTCGCGAAGTCCGGGCTGACGACCAGGCCGAGCAGCCCGCCTTCGCCCTGGACGAGGACGTCGGAGAAGTCGGCGCGCACCTCGGCGGCCTGCCCCTTCCGGATCAGCGCGAGCTTGCCGGGCCGCTGCGGCACGAGGATGCCGCCGTCGGGCAGGAAGCCGACGTCCCAGCCGTGCTCCAGCCCGCCGGTCACGGTCTCGACCTTGAACTTCCCGCTCGCGGCGGTCGGCGTGGCGGCGGGCGGGACGCTCTGCACCGGCTCGCTGGCCGCCCCCGAACAGCCCAGGACCAGCAGGGACACCACACCGATGAGACCCAGCGAACGCCGCATAAGTCTCATCCTGCCACCAAGTGGTGAAATCGCCGTTCGACGCCGGGCGCGTGCGGAACTCCAGGGCGGTGTCGCCGAAGGGCCGGTGCTCAGGAACCCGGACGCACCAGCCCGGACTCGTAGGCGAACACCACCGCGTGCACCCGGTCGCGCAGCCGCAGCTTGCCGAGGACGCGCCCGACGTGCGTCTTCACCGTCGTCTCGCCGATGTACAGCTTCGCGGCGATCTCCGAGTTCGACAGCCCGCGCGCGATGAGGCCCAGCACGTCCTTCTCGCGTTCGGTCAGCACGCCGAGCCGCGCGATGTCCATGGGGTCGCGCTCGTCGGCGAGATAGCGGTCGAGCAGCCGCCGCGTGACCGACGGCGAGACCATCGAGTCGCCCCGCAGCACGCCCCGGATCGCGACGAGCATCTCTTCCGAAGGCGCGTCCTTCACCAGGAACCCGCTGGCCCCGCCCCGCAGCGCGGCGTACGCGTACTCGTCGAGGTCGAAGGTGGTGATGATCAGGACGCGCACGTCCGGCAGCTCGGCGCAGATCCGCGCGGTCGCGGCGACGCCGTCGAGCACCGGCATCCGGACGTCCATCAGCACCAGGTCGGGGCGCAGGTCCCGGGCGAGGGTGATGGCCTGTTCCCCGTTGGCGGCTTCGCCGACGACGGTGAGGTCGTCTTGGCTTTCGACGATCATGCGCAGGCCGACGCGGACGAGCTGCTGGTCGTCGCAGAGGAGGATCCGGGTGGTCACGGGCCCACCACCAGGCTCGCGGACACGCGGTACCCGCCGCCGGGCAGCGGCCCGGTGGTCAGCTCGCCGTGGTACATCTCGACGCGCTGGCGCATGCCCGCCAGGCCGCGGCCGGACGACGGGAGCGCCGGGGCGGGTGGTGCGTGGCCGCCGGTGTTCGTCACCTCGATGCGGACCTCCGGTGGCTCGAAGGCGACGCCGACGCGGCCGGTCGCGTCGGCCGGCGCGTGCTTGATCATGTTGGTCAGTGCCTCCTGGACGATCCGGTACGCCTGCAGCGCGGCACTCGCGGGCAGGGCGCCCGGGTCGCCGGTGACGTCGAGCGTGACGTCCCGGCCGGACTGGCCGACCAGCTCGCGCAGCTCGGCGAGCGTCGGCTGGGGACTGCGCGCCGCCTGGCCGGCGTGCAGGACTTCGAGGAGCCGCCGCAGCTCGCCCAGTGCGTCCCGGCCCGTGTGGACGATGGTGTCGAGCGTGCGGTCGACGGCTTCGGGGTCGCGGTGCCGGGCGAGCTTCGCGCCCTCGGCGTTCAGCACGATCACGCTCATGCTGTGCGCCAGGACGTCGTGCAGCTCGCGCGCGATCCGGGTGCGCTCCTCCGCGACCGCGGCGCGGGCCTGCGCTTCGTCGCGCTTCTCCTCTTCCGCGGTGAGCTGTTCCTTGGCGCGGAAGAACTCCCCGAGCGTCCAGGCCGCGACGTGCAGCGGCAGGATGCCCACCAACGCCAAGGTCGGGTACCCGGTTTCCGGCGCGTAGAGGGCGACCCACTGGACGTCGAGGACGACGATCGCGAAGGCGATCAGCGCGGCGAACCGCCGTTGGCCCAGCTTCACCAGGTTGAACAGCACGACCGCCATGGCCAGTTCGGTGCGGCCGCGGTCGTAGGCCCAGACGTCGTCGAGGTACACCACCGCCGCCCCGGCGATGATCAGCACGGCGGCCGTGCGCGGGAACCGGCGGCGCAGCAGCAGGGGGAGCAGGAACAGCATCGGGATCGCGCGGACGGCGTAGGGGCCGGAACCGACCCAGTTGGGCGCGAGGAAGACGAACACGGCGTACAGCGGCAGGTCCACCGTCCACCGGTGCCGGCGCACCCACTTCACGAATCGTTCCACGTCCCGAACGTAATGCCGGAACCTCGTCCGGGGCGTCCTTCCTCCGGCCTGATCTTGTCCTCCTCGGGGATGACCCGGCCGGCCGGTCCGGCGGATTCGGGACCACCCCGGCCGTTCCTAGCGTCGGGATCATGTCGATCACCAGGGAATTCCTCCGCCACCCCGTGCTGACGGGCGCGATCGCGCCGAGTTCGCCGCGGCTGGCCGAAGAGATGACGGCCGGCCTCGGCCTGGAACGCGCGTCGTGCGTCGTGGAGCTCGGGCCGGGCACCGGCGTGTTCACCGAAGCGGTCCTCGCGCTGCTTCGCCCCGAAGCGCGTCTGACGGCCATAGAGATCAACCCGCGTTTCGCGGTCGCTCTGAGCGAACGCTTCCCCGAAGCCGACGTCGTCACCGGCTCGGCGGAACACCTGGCGCTGGACGGCGTCGACGTCGTCGTCTCCGGGCTGCCGTGGACGGCCATGACCGCGTCCCGGCAGCAGCACATCCTCGACGCGGTCACCGCCGCCCTCGCTTCGAACGGCCGCTTCACGACGTTCGCGTACGCCCACACAGCCTGGACACCACCCGCTCGCCGCTTCGCCGCGTCGCTGCGAAGCCGCTTCGCGGTCGTGGAGCGCACCCAGGTCGTCTGGGGCAACCTGCCGCCCGCGTTCGTCTACCGCGCGGCGCTGCCGGTGGCCGTGGGGAGGGCGCGGCGTGGACAGCCTGCTGCGGCCCCTGCTTGACGCGCCCCCGGCGGTCGTCTACCTCGTCTGCGCCCTGCTCATCACGGCGGAAACCGCGCTGCTGCCGGGAATCGTGCTGCCGACGTTGTCGACGCTGCTGCTGATGGGCTTCCTCGCCGAGCGGGGCACGCTCCACCTCGGACTCGCTTGGGCGGTCGCCGTCGCCGCGGCCGTCCTCGGCGACCAGCTCGCCTACCTCGAGGGGCGCCACTGGGGACCGCGGCTGGCCGGCCGCGTCGGCCGGGATCGTTGGGAGCGCGCGGAAACGGCGGTCGCGCGCTGCGGCGTCCCGGCGGTGATCGCGGGCCGCTGCCTGGCCGGCGTCCGGACGCTGGTGCCGCGCGTCGCGGGCTCGGCGGCGATGCCGTACCGCCGGTTCGCGGTGGGCAGCGTGGCGGCGGCGGTGCTGTGGGCGAGCGCGGAACTGCTGGTGGGTCACACGACGGCGCTGATGGTTTGAAGGCGTTCGGCGGTCTCGGCGTCCGCGGGCAGGAACGTCTCCAGCTTCAGCTCGGAGACGGTCACGTCCGCCGCCGTCGCGAACGTCGTGATGGCCGTGATCAGCCGCAGTTCGCCGGCGGAAGTGGCCAGCCGGACCGGTACCGCGAACCCCAGGTGCTCCGGGCCGGGCGCGGCCGGCGGCGGCAGGTACCCCGTCAGCTCGGCGAGCTGGGCGGCCAGCCGTTCGTCCGGGGTGCGGGCCAGGTCGTTGCGGAGGCGTTCGAGGATGTGCCGCGCCCAGTCGTCGAGGTTGCGCACGCGCGGCGCCATCCCGCGCGGGTGCAGGGCGAGCCGCAGCGTGTCCACCGGCTCTTCGAGGAGCTCCGCCGCGACACCCTCGGTGAGCAGCGAAAACGCGTCGTTCGCCGCGACCAGCACGCCGTAGCGGTCGACGACGATCGCGGGGTAGGGCCGGTGGCCGTCGAGCAGCCGCCGCAGCCCGTCGAGCACCGGCCGGATCGCCGGGTCGTCGAGCCGCGTCTCGGGGTACGACGGGGCGAAACCGGCGGCGAAGAGCAGGCCGTTGCGCTCGCGCAGGGGCAGTTCCAGCGACTCGGCGACGCGCAGCACCATGCCGCGGCCGGGGAGCGAGCGCCCGCTCTCCATGAAGCTCACGTGCCGCTGCGTCGTCCCGGCCCGCAACGCCAGGTCGAGCTGGCTGAGGTGCCGCCGCGTGCGCCAGTCCTTCAGCGCGGTTCCGAAGTTCACGGTCCCATCCTGCTCGCCCGGTCCATTCCCCGCGGGGAATTGAGGGCATTCCCCGGCCCGGCCAGGCTCACCGCATGACGAACTACGGCCTGGTCATCCCGACCTACCAGCCCATCCTCGACGCCGGGCGGACCGCGCCCGAGCTGGTCGCCACCGCTGTCGCCGCGGAGGAGCTCGGCCTCGACTCGGTCTGGGTCGGCGACACCCTCGCGCGGGCGCCCCTGGACGCTCTCGCCGTCCTGGCCGCCTTCGCCGCCCGGACGTCGCGCGTGACCCTGGGGACGTCCGCACTGCTCCCGGCCCTGCGGAACCCGATCTTGACGGCCAACCAGCTGCTTTCGATCGATCTGCTGAGCTCCGGACGGCTCACCGTGGCCGTCGGCGCCGGGTTCGCCGGGCGCAGCGAACCGGAGTTCGCGTTCGCGGGGGTCCCGTGGCAGCGCCGCCGGGCCCGGCTGGACGACATCGTGGCCCTGTGGCGCGCGATCTGGCGCGGCGAGTCCTCGTTCCACGGCTCGGTGCTGCACCACGACTCGCTGCCGGTGTTCCCCGCGCCCACCCGTCCGGGTGGCCCGCCGGTGTGGCTGGCGGCGTACACCCCGGGCGCGCTGGAGCGCGTCGGCCGGTTGTACGACGGCTGGCTGCCCTACCCGCCGGACCCGGCCGACTACGGCACCGGCCTCGCGCACATCCGTTCGACGGCGTCCCGGCCGGTGACCCCGGCGCTGTTCGCGACGGTCCTGGTCGAGGACGACGCCGACCGCGGACAGGCGCTGCTGGAGGAGTACTGCGAGCGCAACTACGGGCGCCCGGCGGCGTTCGTCCAGGGAATCCAGATGCAGGTGTGCGGCAGTGCCGCGGAAGTGGCGCGGCAGCTGCGGAAGTACGAAGGCGTGGAGCACTTCCTGCTGCGGATCGCGAGCACGGACCCGAAGGTGTTCGACGAGCAGCTGCCCCGGGTCGCGGAGGTCGTGGACCTGCTGCGCTCGTGACAGCTTGCGTTCCGGCCCGCGACCAGCCGGGATCGGAAACCTGTCGGGGGTGGCGGTTAGGCTGGGAGCGTGACCGACGCTCCATTGTCCGGACTCCTCACCGCCATCCTTCCCGACCCGGCCCTGCGCGGCGTGGTCGAGCGCGCCGGCGCGCCGCTGCTCGAGCTGCAGGGCCCGATCGCCGCCCGGCAGCTCGTCGCCGCCGCGCTCGCGGCCGACGACGGCGCCGGCAAGCCCGTGCTCGCCGTCACCGCCACCGGCCGCGAGGCCGACGAGCTGACCGCGTCGCTCAAGGCGCTCATCGGCGAGAGCCGGGTCGCCGACTTCCCCAGCTGGGAGACCCTTCCGCACGAGCGCCTCTCCCCGCGCGCGGACACCGTCGGCCGCCGCCTCGAGGTGCTGCACCGGCTGAAGACGGGCGACGACGATCTGCGCGTCGTCGTCGCCACCGTCCGCAGCCTGATCCAGCCCATGGCGCCCGGGCTCGGCTCCCTCGCCCCGGTCGACCTCGTCGTCGGCGAAGAACAGAGTTTCGAAGGCCTCCTCGAACGGCTGGTCGAGCTGGCCTACACCCGCGTCGACATGGTCGAGAAGCGCGGCGAGTTCGCCGTCCGCGGCGGCATCCTCGACCTGTTCGGGCCCACCGCGCAGCACCCCGTCCGGGTGGAGTTCTGGGGCGACGAGGTCAGCGAGATCCGGGCGTTCGCCGTCTCCGACCAGCGGTCGCTGCCCGGCGACATCCCGCGGGTCACCGCGCCGCCGTGCCGCGAGCTGCTGCTCACGCGGCCGGTCAGGGAGAAGGCCGCGGAGCTGGCGAAGACGTACGAGTCCGACGCGCACCTGGCCGAGATGCTCACCAAGCTCGCCGACGGCATCCCGGTCGAGGGCATGGAGGCGCTCATCCCGGTCCTCTGCGAAGGCGAGCTCGAACTGCTCACCGACGCGATGCCGGCCGGCACCCACGTGCTGCTCACCGACCCCGAGAAGATCCGCGCCCGCGCCGCCGACCTGGTCCGCACCGGCCAGGAGTTCCTCGAAGCGTCCTGGACGACGGCCGCGGCCGGTGGCCAGGCTCCGATCGACCTCGGCGCGTCGGCCTACCGCGGGCTCGACGAGATCGCCTCCCACGCGCAGGACACCAAGCGCGCCTGGTGGACGATCACCCAGCTGACCAGCGAAGACCCCGACGTCTACCGCGTCTCGGTCGAGGCCGCGCCCGCGTACCGCGGCGAGCTCGAGCGCGCGACGGCGGACCTGCGCGCGCACACGGCGGCGGGCGGCACGGCGGTGCTCGTCGTCGCCGGGCACGGCACCGCGGCTCGCGCGGTCGAGCAGTTCTCGGCCGCCGACGTCCCGGCCTCCTTGGCGGGCGACGGCCTGAAGGGCGCGCCGGCGCCGGGCGTCGTCACGGTCACCTGCGGCGGCCTGACCGACGGCTTCATCTCGCCGGAGCGCGCGCTGGTCGTGCTCACCGAGGCGGACCTGACCGGCCGCGGCTCGGGCGCCGGAACGTCCACAAAGGACCTCACGACCAAGATGCCGTCCCGGCGGCGCAACGCCGTCGACCCGCTCGCGCTCAAGTCCGGTGACTACGTCGTGCACGAGCAGCACGGCATCGGCCGGTTCGTCGAGATGGTCCAGCGGACGGTCGCGGGCGCCACCCGGGAGTACCTGCTGCTGGAGTACGGCTCGTCGAAGCGCGGGCACCCCGGCGACCGGCTGTTCGTGCCGACCGACCAGCTCGACGAGGTGTCCAAGTACGTCGGCGGCGAGCTGCCGACGCTGAACAAGCTCGGCGGCTCCGACTGGAAGAACACCAAGGCCAGGGCCAAGAAGGCGGTCAAGGAGATCGCCGCCGAGCTCGTCCAGCTGTACGCGGCGCGCCAGGCCGCGCCCGGGCACGCGTTCGGCCCGGACACGCCGTGGCAGGGCGAGCTGGAGGACGCTTTCCCGTTCACCGAGACGAACGACCAGCTCGCGGCCATCGACGAGGTCAAGGCCGACATGGAACGCGGCGTCCCGATGGACCGCGTCATCTGCGGCGACGTCGGCTACGGCAAGACGGAGATCGCCGTCCGCGCCGCGTTCAAGGCGGTGCAGGACGGCAAGCAGGTCGCGGTGCTGGTGCCGACGACGCTGCTCGCCCAGCAGCACCTGAACACCTTCCACGAGCGGATGCGCTCGTTCCCGGTGACGATCAAGGGCCTGTCCCGGTTCACGAACAAAACCGAGTCGGACATCATCCTGGAGCAGCTCGCGAGCGGCGAGGTCGACATCGTCATCGGCACGCACCGCCTGCTGCAGACGGGTATTCGCTACAAGGACCTCGGGCTCGTGATCGTCGACGAGGAGCAGCGCTTCGGCGTCGAGCACAAGGAGCACATCAAGGCGCTGCGCACGCACGTCGACGTGCTCACCATGTCGGCGACACCGATCCCGCGCACCCTGGAGATGTCGCTGGCCGGCATCCGCGAGATGTCGACGATCCTGACCCCGCCGGAAGACCGCCACCCGATCCTGACCTACGTCGGCGCGTACGACGACAAGCAGGTCGGCGCGGCCATCCGGCGCGAGCTGCTGCGCGACGGCCAGGTCTTCTACGTCCACAACCGCGTCTCCTCGATCGAGAAGGCGGCGCGGCGGATCCGCGAGCTGGTGCCGGAGGCGCGGGTCGTCACCGCGCACGGGCAGATGAACGAAGACAAGCTCGAAAAGATCATCCAGGGCTTCTGGGAGAACGAGTACGACGTCCTGGTGTGCACGACGATCGTCGAGACGGGTCTCGACATCTCGAACGCCAACACGCTGCTGGTCGAGCGCGGCGATCTGCTGGGGCTGGCGCAGCTGCACCAGCTGCGCGGCCGGGTCGGGCGCGGGCGGGAGCGCGGGTACGCGTACTTCCTGTACCCGCCGGAGGCCCCGCTGACCGAGACCGCGCACGACCGCCTGGCGACGATCGCCCAGAACACCGAGCTGGGCGCGGGCATGGCGGTCGCGATGAAGGACCTCGAAATCCGCGGCGCGGGCAACATCCTCGGGGCGGAGCAGTCGGGGCACATCGCCGGTGTCGGGTTCGACCTGTACGTGCGGTTGGTCGGCGAAGCGGTGGACGCGTTCCGGAGGCACGCGGGTGCCGAGCCGGCGGAGGAAGAGGAGATGGCCGACGTCCGCGTCGACCTCCCGATCGACGCCCACATCCCGCACGACTACGTGCCCGGCGAGAGGTTGCGCTTGGAGGCGTACCGCAAGATCGCGGCGGCGCCGGACACCGAGGGCCTCGACGCGGTCCGCGAAGAGCTCATCGACCGGTACGGCCAGCCGCCGGCCCCGGTCAACCGGCTGCTGTCGGTGGCTCGCTTCCGGCACACCTGTCGTGAAGCGGGTGTGACGGAGGTGGCGGTCCAGGGCAACACGATCCGGTTCGCACCGCTGCCGTTGCTGGATTCGCAGATGGTGCGCTTGAAGCGGCTGTACCCGAAGGCGGTGTTCAAGGCGGTGACGAACACGGTATCGGTGCCGAAGCCGACGGAGGGCCCGGCCGGCGGGCGGATCGGCGCGCCGACGTTGCGGGACGAAGAACTGCTGGAGTGGTGCACGAAGCTGCTGGTCCAGCTGACGAAGAAGCCCGCGGCTGTGTAGGGGCGCGGTGTAAAGGGGAGCGGACACCCGGCGCCATTTCGGGGGACTTTCCGTTGTGGCGCCTGGTTCGTACCGGTGATGGCCTTAGGTTCGGCCCATGGCGGAATATCGCGGGCCGAACATCCGGGGAAGGCAGCTCGGAGAACGGCTGCTCCAGCGCATGTCCGAGAAGAACTGGGGCGTCCGCGAGATGTCGCGGAAGCTGGACATGAGCGCGCAGTGGGTGTCGGCGGTGACTCGCGGGCTCACCCGGCCGGAGCCGGTCCGGATGGCCCGGTTCCTCACGACACTCGGGTTCGACGGTGCGGAATACCGTGAGCTGATGGGGCTGGCTGATGAAATCCGCAAGCCAGGGTTGCTGGAAAGTTACCCCGGCGGTTGGCAGGTGCAGACGCTGGCCTGGCACGAGGAACGTGCCGCCGAGATCGCGGCGTTTCAGGGTTTGATCCTGCCGGGACTGTTACAGACCGCAGACTACGCGCGGAGCCTGATGGTCGAAACCGGCAATGCGCCATCGCCGGACGGCATCGACGAGCGAGTGTTCGCGCGCATGGCACGGCAGCTGGTGCTCACTCGCCGCCCGAGGATCGAGTTTCAATTTTTCATCCACGAGTTCGCGCTGCGTCTGCCGGTCGGCCGCCAGGATCGCTCGGTCATGCGGGGACAGTTGGCACATCTGCTCCGGGTCTCGGCCCAGCCCAACGTCTCGATCCGCGTGGTGCCCGCGCGAATCGGCGGCCACCCGGCCGTCTCGGGCCATTTCAAGCTCATCGAGTCGACCGAATTCGAGCCTGTGGTCTACATCGAACACGAGATTTCGTCGCTCTTCCTCGAAGCGCCGGATGAGATCGCGGTCTATCGCCAGGTGGTGGCCAAGCTCGGCGATGTGGCACTCGATGCGGCACGATCGGAGGCTTTCATCGCCGGACTGGCGGAATGATCCGGGACACCAAGGACCGTGAAGGCGGCACTCTCGCCGCCTCCACCTCCGCTTGGTGCGGACTGCTCAGCGAACTTCGCTGAACATCGGCGGCATAGCCTCCGCCAGCCCCATCCGCACCGACTCCACGGGCACCGGGACCGCCCCGGCGCCCGCCATCGGCAACGGCCGGGGCCTCCGCGGCATGCGCGACCCCGAACCCCCACCCCTCCCCGGGTACACGAGCAACCCCCGCGTCGGGTCCGGGACCGCGTCCAGCGCCGCCGTTACCGCCGGCAGCGACCTGAACGCGTCTCGCCTCTCCTCCGTCAAAAATTCGATCTCCAGCACCACTCCCCAGCGGTGCTCGTGCCAAACCCACTGCTCAGCGCCGTTCGTCAGCGCCGCTTCGGTGAGAGCGTCCCCTTGAGCCAGGCGCCACAGCGAAGCCGAATGCTCCCCGTCGAACACTTCGATGGTCAGCCAATGGTCCATAAGTCGACATTACCGCCGCCGCGTCCTCATGGGTGTTGCGTTTCGGGGGCGATGGTGTGAGAGGGTATGGCCTGTGATGCGGATCATGGGGCGCCCTCGCGCGCTGGTCGCGGTCGTTGCCGGTGCACTTCTGCTCGCCGGGTGCGGCTCGGGCCCCAGCCAGGTCGGCAGTGCCGTCATCGTCGGCGATCGGTCGGTCTCCCTCGACCAGGTCCAGTCGATGATCGACCAGGCCCTCCGTGAACACCCGTACGCGCAGAAGCTCGCCGCCGAGCACAAGCTCGACGTGCTGGGCCGCGAGATCGTCCGGCAGGCCGTGCTGCACGAACTGACCCTGCGCGCCGCCAAGCAGGAAAACCTCGGCGCCGACCAGGCGAAGGTCGCCGGGCTGGCCGCGCAGCTGACCCCCGCGCCGGTCACCGACACCAAGCAGGGCGACCAGGTCGCCGTCACGCAGATCGTCTCGAAGCTGCGCGACCGGAACGAGGTCGCGAGCGACGTCCTGCTCGAGCAGGATCTGGCCCGGAAGGTGCTGCCGAAGCTGTCGGTCGGCGCGGACTACGTCGGCATCAGCGCGACCGGCGACAACGACCGGGCGGCCCGCACCCGCGCCTTCGGCCTCGCGAAGGAGTTCGCCGACGACCCCGCCAAGATCCAGGGGGTCGTCCAGCAGGCGCAGCAGGAAGGCCAGCAGGCCCAGCAGACCGGCGCGCCCGGCCCGGGCGGGTACTCCGCCGGCCAGGCCGCCGAGCTCTTCGGCGCCGCGCAGTACCCCGGCCTCGCGCAGACCGCGCTCTTCGGCTCCGACAAGAACAGCGTCGTCGTCTTCCAGGCGCAGAAGCCGCAGAGCGCGGACTGGTTCGTCTTCGTCATCCGCGCCCGCGGCACCGACAAGGCCGTGCCGGCCGACCAGGAAGCGCAGAAGCCGACGGACGCGCAGCTGACCGCGATCGGCACCCGGCTGCTGCAGCCGTACCTCGGCCAGAGCGGCCTGCGCATCAACCCGCGGTACGGCGTGTGGGATCTTGTTGGCATGAACCTCGTGCCGAACTCCGACGCCACCCAGGGCGTCGTACTGCCCATTCGCGGTGCCGCGACCGCGCAACAGTGAGCACGGGTGTCGTCGTCATCGTCCGCGGGACGACGCTGCCCGGCGCGGCGCTCAAGATCCTGCGTGACGCAGGCGCCGTCTACGCGGCCTCGGACGTCGATCCGGCCGCGTTCGGTGTCCCGGCCGTCATCGAGGCGCCTTCGCTGGTCGACGTCGTGCTGCTCGCCGGGTCCCGGGACGAGCCCGCGGCGTCGCTGCTCATCGCGACCGGCGCGGAGGTCATCGAGACGCCGGTGCCGCCGCTGGTCGAAGCCGCCGAGGTGATGGACCGGCTCCGCTCGCCGGGCGGCTGCCCGTGGGACGCGGTGCAGACGCACGATTCGCTGCGGCAGTACCTGGTCGAAGAGACCTACGAGCTGCTCGACGCCATCGAAGAAGGCGATCGCGAGGCGCTGCGCGAAGAGCTCGGTGACGTCCTGCTGCAGGTGCTCTTCCACGCGCGGGTCGCGGCCGAGGACGCCGAAGACCCGTTCGGCATCGACGACGTCGCCGCGGCGCTCGTCGCGAAGCTGGTCGGCCGGCACCCGCACGTCTTCGCCGACGCCGACCAGGTGCACACCGTCGAGCACCAGAACCTCAAGTGGGAAGAGCTGAAGCAGCGCGAGAAGCAGCGCCAGTCCATTGTGGACGGTGTCGCGCTCGGCCAGCCCGCCGTCGCGCTGGCGGGCAAGCTGGGGCAGCGCTCCGGGCGCGCGGGCATCCCGCTCGACCTCTTCCCCGAAGGGACCGCGGCGGCCGCCCAGCTGTTCCGCATCGCGGCCACCGCGCGCCGGGCGGGTGTCGACGCCGAGGGTGAGCTGAGGGCGGTGGCGAAGCAGTTCGCGAAGGACATCCAGGCCGCCGAGCAGGCCGCCCGCGACGCCGGGCTGGCGCCGACGACGCTGGAGGCCGACGGCTGGCGGAAGTTCTGGCCAACGCGCCCGGTGTGACGCAGCACACATCCGGGTGAGAACCGGTTCCGCTCGTCCGGCGTCTTGCCTGGTGTGAAGCACACGCCACTGGAGGACGCCGACGAGGACCACCTCGTCCGGCGCACGGCCCAGGGCGACCGCGCGGCGTTCGAGGAGCTGTACCGCCGCACGGCGCCCTGGCTGGCCGTGCGCCTGCGCCGCCGCTGCGCGGACGAGCAGATCGTCGCGGAAGTCATGCAGGAGACGTTCCTGGCCGTCTGGCGGGCGGCGGCGTCGTTCGCGGGCGCCGCCACCGGCGGCAGCGCGGTCGGCTGGGTCTGGACGATCGCCGCGCGCCGGCTGGTCGACGCGTTCCGGCGCCGGGCGCACCACGCGCAGCCGCCGCCCGCGGTGGCCCTCGACGTCGCACCGGTGGTGGCGGCCGAAGACGAGGCGCTGGCGACGACGATCGGCGACGAGGTCGGTGCCGCGCTGCGCGACCTCGCGCCGGAGCTGCGGGCGGTGCTGCAGGCGATGGTGCTCGACGGGCTGACCGTCCGGGAGACCGCCGTCCTGCTGGGGTTGCCGGAGGGGACCGTCAAGACCCGGGCGCGCCGGGCCCGGATCGCGTTGCGGGAGGCACTGTCATGAACCATGCGCCGGAGCGGCTCATCGCCGCGTACGTGGCGGGTGACGACCTCCCGGGTGACCAGCTGTGGGGTCTCGAGGCCCACCTCGAGGCGTGCCGCGAATGCCGGGCGCGGCTCGCGGAGGCCGCACCGGTCCAGCCGGTCGTGGACCTGGTCTGGGACCGGCTTTCGGCCGAGGTCCGGCGGCCGGTCGCCCGGCCGCGGCGCCGGCGCCGGTGGCTCGACACCTGGGTGACGCCCGCGATGGCGCCGTGGCTGGCGATGATCGTGGCCGTCACGCTGGTCGCGCTCCTGCTCGACACCGTGTGGCGCGCGGTGCTCGACGTGCCGGCGGTGCAGCTGTTCGCCCCGGTGCTGCCGGTGCTCGGGGTCGCCGTGTCGTGGGCGCGGGGCCTCGATCCGGCCTACGAGGTCGTCACCGCGACCCCGCGGGCCGGGCTGTACCTGGTCGCCCGGCGGACGGTGGCGGTGCTCGCCGTCGTCCTGCCGGTACTGGGGGTCGCCGGGTGGCTGACCGGCACCCAGCCGGCGCTCTGGCTGCTGCCGAGCCTGGCCTGCACCACCGGCACGCTCGCGCTCGGCGGGCTGATCGGCGTCAGCCGGGCGGCGTACGCGCTCGTCGCGCTGTGGGGGGTGATCGTCGTCCTGCCGGCGTTCGTCCAGCGGGGGCAGGTGTTTTCGCTCGGCACCGGCGCGCTGCCGGTGTGGGCGGCGCTCTTCGTGCTGACCACGGTGATCGTCGCCCTGCGCGGGCCGGCGTTCACCCGGCTCGGCGCACGTCATTAGGTCTTCAGGTCTTCAGGTCTTCAGGGAGGAAGCACATGCGGGCAGTAGGGGCCGCCGAGGTCGCACCGGCGACCTACGCCTGGGAAATCCAGGCGCAGGGGCTGAAGGTGCGGGTGGGGCGGCGGAAGATGGCCGTGGACGGGCTGGACCTGTCCCTCGGCAAGGGGGTGCACGGGCTGCTCGGCCCGAACGGCGCCGGCAAGACGACGCTGATCCGGGCGTTGGCGACGGTGCTCCGGCCCGCGTCGGGCAGCTTGTCGCTGCTCGGCACCCCGGCCGGCGGGAGCGGGGGCCAGCGTGCGCTGCGCCGCCGGATCGGGTACCTGCCGCAGAACTTCGGCTACTACAAGCGGTTCACGGTCCGGGAGTTCGTCGAATACCTGGCGTGGCTGAAGGAGATGTCCAAAGAGGACATCCCGGGGGCGGTCCAGCGGGCGGTGGAGCGGGTGGGCCTGGCCGACCGCGCGGACGACCGCATGAAGACGCTCTCGGGCGGCATGGTGCGCCGGGTCGGCATCGCCCAGGCCATCGTCAACGACCCGGAGATCCTGCTCCTCGACGAGCCGACGGCCGGCCTCGACCCGGCGCAGCGGGTCCGGTTCCGCGAGCTGGTCCAGGAACTGGGCCGCGACTCGTGCGTGCTGATCTCGACGCACCTGGTCGAGGACGTGGCCACGGCGTGCACGGACGTGGTGCTGTTCGCCGAGGGAAAGCTGGTGTTCCAGGGAACGCCGGACGGGCTGGCCGCCGCGGGCACCCTCGAGCACGTCGGGGACAGCCCGATCGAGCGCGGCTATTCGGCGCTGCTGAACCACGAGCCCGGCAAGGGGGCGTGGTGATCTTCCGCATCGAACTCCGGCGCTCGATCGCGCCCTGGGCCGGTCTGGCGCTCGTCGTCTTCGCGCTCGCGTTCCTCTTCCTGCTCTCGGGGCCGTGGTGGAAGGTCCCCGCACCCTGGTCGGCGAACACCACCACGACCGCGCTCTGGATCCGGTTCCTGCTGCAGTTCCTCTGGCCCGTGGTGGTCGGGGCCGGGGCCATCCAGGGCATGCGCGACAGCCGCTCCGGCATGATCGAGCTGCTGGCCACCACCCCGCGGCCCGCGTGGCACCGGGCGATCCGGCTCGCCGGCGCCGTCGGCGCGCTGGCCGCACTGGGCTACCTGGTCGTGTTCGGCGTGGGCGTCGCCGAAGTCCTGGCCCACGACGGGTTCGTCTCGGCCGTCTTCGTCCCGGTGCTGGGCGTCGGGGTGCTCGCCGTGGTCGCCGGGTGCTGGCTGGGGCTGGCCGTCGGGCGGCTGCTGCCGCACCCACTGACCGCTCCCGGGCTGGCCGTGCTGACCCTCGTCGGGACGGTCCTCTGCTGGATGTCGCTCGAACCGGGCCTGGACGCCGTCCTGCCTCGCCGGGCCGGTCCGCTGGCGCCGGCGCTGGCCGAGCCGCGCGGGTCGATGGTCACGACCACCGTGTCGCTCGACGCCGGGCAGACCGCGTGGTTCCTCGGCCTCGCCGTCACCGGGTTCCTGCTGCTGTCGGTGCAGTCGGTGCGAGCGCGGCTGCTGAGCCTGCTGCCGCTCGTGGCCGGGGCCGCCATCGCGCTGCCGCTGTTCCCGGCGGAGGCCCTCACCGCCGACAGCGTCGCCGCCCGGAAGGTCTGCGACGGACCGGTCTGCGTGGCGGAACTGCACCGGGATCGGCTGGCCGCGCTGGCCGGCCCCGGGCGGGAAGCGCTCGCGATGCTGGCGAAGCTGCCCGGAGCGCCGACGCGGGTCGAGGAGCAGGTCGCGGCCGGCTCGCCGATCGAACGCCCCGGGCGCGATCCCGGCGTCGTCCTGCTCGACTTCCAGCACAACGAGGAACTCCTCACGGCGGACGCGAGCGACCTGCGGGTGGCGGTGCTCTCCGGGGCCGGCGTGCCGTCCTGCGAGAGGCCGAGCGCGCCCAGCCTGCCGGACCGGGGCGCCCGGATGATCGCGGCGGCGTACTTCACCGGGGAGCTGAAACCGCTGCCCGAGTACTTGCGGAACTGGTTCAAGAGGCAGTCCGGCCCGATCGAGCAGGCGTGGCAGCAATTCCGGGCCCTGCCCGCGGACGTCCGGTTCACGCGGATCGTCGCGTTGCGCCGAGCGTTGCTGACGTGCCAGGGCGATCCGATGGACACGCTGGTGCCGGGAGCCCTCCGATGAGGTGGGCGGCGCTGTACGCCCGCTCGCGGCAGCTGCCGGCGGCGTTCGGGGCCCTGCTGGTGGCGACCTGCGGGGTCTGGTTCCTGGGCCGGGACTCCTGGAACACGATGCTCGTCGCGCTGGCGCTGACCACGGCGGTCGCGGTGGCGGCGATCGGGCTCAGCGGCCAGGACCCCGACCTCGACCGGACTGCCGCCCTGCCGTGGCCGGCCCGGCGGTTCGCTCACCTGGCGCTGATCGCGATCGGGGCCGGGGTGGTGGTGCTGGGGGTGCAGGAGCTGGGCTCGTCGGCGGTCGCCGCGTCGATCATCGTGCGCGACGCGGCCGGTCTGGCGGGCTTGGCCGGCCTCGCGGCCACGATCGCGGGCGGCCAGTTCGGCTGGACGCTCCCGCTGGCCTGGTCCGCGGTCAGCCCGTTCGTCCCCCACGACGAGTCGGCGCCGAGCCGGGTCCTGACCTGGCTCCTGCAACCCGCGCAGACCCCGGCGGCCACCTGGACGGCGGTGATCCTGGCGGTCACGGGAGCAGCGGTGTACACCACTTGGGGCGGTCGCCGCTAGCCGTAGCGCCCCGGGCAGCGATCACACGTTGCGGATGTTCGTCTCCACCTCCAGAGGCTCCCGGTCCCAATCTTCGACGCCGAAGGCGAGGATGCGTTCCGGGTGGATCCGGATCACCGCGTCGTCGAAGTGGTTGTCCGGCAGGTTCACGCCCACCAGGGCCTCCGCCCGGCCGCGGATCTCCAGGCACCGCACCCGCCACGGGTTCGTCGACGGGAGGTCGTCGACGACGAACGCCACCCGGTCGTGCGTGGCGATGTTGCGGAACTTCTTGCTTTTCCGCAGGTTGTGCCCGGTGACGTCGATGGTCTGCTCGTCCGGGTTGTAGCGGAAGCCGACCGGGTTGGCCTGGAGGGTGCCGTCCGGCTGCTGGGTCGCCAGCCGGCCCAGCCGCTGGGCGGCGAGGTAGGCGAGTTCTGCTTCGGTGAACATGCCCGAAGCCTCCAACTTCAAGCTCCCTTGAAGTCAAGCTTCGAGGACCAGCGAGGCGAACCGCGCGCCGATCCGGCGGTGGGCCGCCGGGCACGGGTGGAGGTCGTCCGGCAGCGGTAATTCCGCGAAGTCCTCCGAGCCGTACAGCGAAAGGCCGTCCAGGTAGGTCAAGTGCGGGTCCGCGGCCTGCCGCTGCGTCACGATCCGGGCCAGCTCGGCGCGGATGACCTCCAGCGTCAGCTTGCCCGCCGCCCGCTCGGCCGGGTCGCCGGTCGCGCGGAACCGGACTTCGCCGGCGGCCAGTGCCTCGTGGTCGAAGTCGCCCGGCCCGGGTGTCTGCTCGTGAATCGGGCAGTACAGCGGCGAGACGACCACGAGCGGGGTGTCCGGGTGGCCGTCGCGGATCGTGTCGAGGAAGCCGTGCACCGCGGGCCCGAACGCGCGCAGGCGCATCAGGTCCGCGTTGACCACGTTGATCCCCAGCTTGACGCTGATCAGGTCGGCGGGCGTGTCGCGCAGCGCCCGCGCGGTGAACGGGTCGAGCAGCGCGTTGCCGCTGAAGCCGAGGTTGACCAGCTCGACGCCGGCCGCGGCGGCGGCGAGCGCGGGCCACGTCGTCGCGGGGCTCGCCGCGTTCGAACCGTGGCTGATCGAGCTGCCGTGGTGCAGCCACACCCGGCCGAGCGGCACGGGCTCGACCGGCGCGTCGGTGCGCAGGGCGACGAGCTCGGTGAGCTCGTTGTGCGGCAGCCAGAGCTCGACGTCCTTGGGCTGCCCGCCCAGCCCGGCGAACCGGACGACACCGGGCGGCCCCGCGGTCAGCGACGACGCCCCGGTCGCCATGTCGACGTTCAGGGTGTTGCCGCCGGTCACACTCGCCTGGGCGGCCAACGAGCCGTCGATCACCAGGTCGTACACGCCGTCCGGCCGCGGCGGGGCGCCGGCGTAGACCTGCTTGGTCGGCAGCGTCGCCAGCTCGACGACGTCCGCCCGGGTCCGGAACCGCAGCCGGACGCCCGCGGGCTGCGCCTCGGCCATCGCGAGCCGCGGGTCGGTGTTCTGCGCCCGCGCGCGAGCCGGCAGCCGGTGCGGCACCAGGCCGCGCTCGGTGCGTTCGAGTTCGAGGGCGCCGCGGACGAGTTCCGCGGTCAGGGGGGTGTCGATCACGATCGTGGCCAATCACGCAGGAGGGAATCGAGGACGTCGAGGATGCGGGCCCAGCTCTCGGGCGCGGCGGGCGAGCTGTGGTCGAACCCGCCCTGGGTTTCGAGGCTGACGAACCCGAGGAAGACGCTGCCCAGCAACCGAACGGCGTGCGTCTCGTCGGGCCCGGTCAGGTCGTAGCCGCGGAGGATCGCGCGCATCATCTCGGCGTGCCGGGGCCCGGCGCTCGCGGCGGCGGTCTCCGGATCGAGCCGCAGCTGTGCGGCGGCGTACCGGCCGGGGTGCTCGCGGGCGTAGTCGCGGTAGACGTCGGCGAAGGCGACGAGCGCGTCCCGCCCGGCCCGGCCCGCGAGCGCGGCGGCGGCCCGGTCGGCGAGCTCGGCCAGCGCCAGCAGCGCGACCTTCGTCCGCAGCTCGTGCGCGTTCTTGACGTGCGAATACAGGCTGGCGACCTGGACGCCGAGCCGCCGGGCCAGCTCCGACGGCGTCACCGCGGCGAAGCCCGCCTCGTCGGCCAGCTCCGCGCCGGCGCGCACCACGCGTTCCGTGGTCAATCCTGCCCGAACCATGAACCTTCTCCCTGTTGCCTAAAGCCAGGCTAGCTCAACCTAAAGGCTTTAGGCAACCGGGGTCAGGAGAACAGCGCGTCCGCCCAGCTCGACTCGCGGGTCACCCCCGGCGGGACCGCGAAGTGCGCGGAGCCGGTGTGCTGGACGTACTCCATCATCGCGTCCTTCGACGACAGCGCCTGCTGCATCGGCACGTACTGCTTCCGGGTGTCGCGGTTGAACGCCAGGAAGAACAACCCCGCTTCGAGGTGCCCGACGCCGTCGGAGCCGTCGACGAAGTTGTAGCCGCGGCGCAGGATCCGGACGCCGTTGAGCGCCTGGTGGGAGGCCAGCCGGACGTGCGCGTCCTCCGGGATCACCTTCTCGCCGCCCGCGCCGCCGACGTCGAGGTCGAGCTCGTCGAACTCCGCGGTCTGGCCCAGCGGGGCGCCGGAGCCCTTCGTGCGGCCGATGATCTTCTCCTGGCCGTCGAGGGTTTCGCGGTCCCACGTCTCGATGTGCATCCGGATCCGGCGCGCCACCAGGTACGAGCCGCCCGCCATCCAGGCCGGGCCGTCGGCCGCGGTGGCCCACACCTGGTCGCCCAGCACGTCGGGTTCCTCGGCCTTGATGTTGTTCGTGCCGTCCTTGAACCCGAACAGGTTCCGGGGTGTCTGCTGCTCGCGCGAGGTCGACGAGCTGCGGCCGAAGCCGAGCTGCGACCAGCGGACCTCGGTGACGCCGAAGCCGAGTCGCACCAGGTTGCGGACCGCGTGCACCGCCACCTGCGGGTCGTCCGCGCAGGCCTGGATGCACAGGTCGCCGCCGCTGCGGGCCGGGTCGAGCTTGTCCTTCGGGAACAGCGGCAGGTCGATCAGCTGCGGCGGCCGCTTGCCCGCCAGGCCGAACCGGCCGTCGAACAGCGACGGCCCGAACCCGATGGTCAGCGTCAGGTTCGAGGGCGGCAGGTCGAGCGCCTCGCCGGTGTCGCCGGGCGGGGCGTACGCGCCGTTGCCCACCGCGCCGTTCGCGACGACCTCCTGGCCCGCCGTCATCCGGCGGGCGGCGTCGGTCCACGTCTTGAGCAGCTGCCGCAGCTTCTCGCGGTCCTTCGTCGTGACGTCGAGGGCCGCGAAGTGCAGGTTGGCCTGCGCCGGCGTGACGATCCCGGCCTGGTGCTCGCCGTGGAAGTCGACGGTGTTCGTCGACGCCTCGGCGTTGCCGCTCGTCGCCTTGTCGATCCCGATGCCGGCGGCGGCCCCGGCCCCGGCGAGCGCGACCCCCGCGCCCGCCAGGCCGAAGAGCTTCCGCCGCGAGACGCGGGTGCCCTCCGCTCGACTGCCCTCTGCCGACGTCACTTGGAGACGACCTCCGCAACCTTGCTCAGCGGTTCGCTCAGCGCGTCGACGGCCGAGGCGAACTCCTTGACCTGGTCCTGGGAAAGCTCGGTGTAGGACTTGAAGCCGTCACCGGCGCGCTGCTTGTCGAGCAGCCCCTGCACGTTCGCGAACTCCTTGTCCAGAGTGGACACCAGCGCCGGATCCTTGGCCTGCAGGACCGGTCGCAGCGCGGTGATCGCGCCCTTCGAACCGTCCACATTGGCCTGGAAGTCCCAGACGTCGGTGTGCGAGAAGGCCTCTTCCTCGCCGGTGATCTTGCCGGTCGCGACCTCGTCGAGCAGGCCCTTCGCGCCGTTCGCGAGGTCCAAAGCGGACAGCTCGAGCGTCTTCGTCTTGGCGACCAGGTCCTTGACGTCGGTCACCAGCTTGTCGGCGATCTGGCCGCTGTCGGCCTGCAGGCCGGTCTTGAACAGGTCCTTCTCCAGCCGGTGGAAGCCGGTGAACTGCTGGTTCGGCTCGAGGTCGGCCTCGCGGACGTCGATGGCCGGGTCGAGGTCGCCGAACTTCTCGGCCACCGGCTCGATCCGCTCGTAGTAGACGCGGGTGCGCGCGTAGGCGGCCTTCGCCTCGTCGACCTTGCCCGCCTTGACGAGGTCGGCGAACTTGCCCGTCTCGTCCTGCAGCGCGGAGGTGTTGTTCGCGATGTAGTCGGCGTAGCTCTTGGTGGCCTGGGCCTTCTGGGCGTTGCTGTCGTTCTGCTTCGCGACGCCGCCGGTGACCGTGAAGTCGCCGCGGATGCCGGTGCCGGACATGCCGGGCTTGCACGCGGTCTGGTACTTGCCGGCGTCGGCGACCTCGACGATCAGCCGCCGGTTCAGCCCGGGTGCGATGTTCTCGACCTCGCCCATGATCCGGTCGCCCTCGGCGTAGAGGTAGAACTCGGTGACCTTGGCGCCCTTGTTGGTGATCTCGAAGGTCAGGTTGCCCGCGTTGGCCGTGGTCGCGGAGACCTCGCACGCGGTGTCGGACGCCGAGACCTTGATCGGGCCACCGTCGCCCGCGGCACCCGCGGGGTCGCTCTTGCTGTCGCACGCGGCCAGCGTCACCAGGACGGCGGCGCCGGCCAGTACGGCCAGCGCGGGGGTCTTGCGCACGGTCACTCCTTCGAGGCGGCCGCGGCGACGGGCGCCGGCGCGGTCTTCTTGCTGGGCTTGAGGAAGAGGGGCAGCACGACGCCGACGTAGGCGACCCAGGCGACGGCCTGCAGGACGGTCGTCTGCTGCGAGTAGTTGAAGATGCCCTTCAGCAGCGCGCCGTACCAGGACGTCTCGGGCAGCGTGGCCGAAGCGTCGAAGGCGAGGGTGTGGATGCCGGGCAGGAACGCGGCCTCCTGCAGGTCGTGCAGGCCGTAGCCGAGCACGCCCGCGGCGACGAACACCAGCAGCACGCCGGTGATCGTGAAGAACTTGGAGAGGTTGAACCGCACCGCGCCCTTGTAGAGCAGGTACGCGAGCACCACCGCGGCCGCGATGCCGACGGCGAAGCCGATCAGCGGCTGCACGGTCTCCTTCTGCGCGGCTTGGACCGTCGAGTAGAAGAACACCGCGGTCTCCAGCCCTTCGCGCCCGACCGCGAGGAACGACAGCAGCAGCACGGCCGCGGGGCCGACGTCCAGCGCGTCGTCCATCTTCCCGCGCAGCTCGGCGGCGATGCTCTTGGCCGCCTTGCGCATCCAGAAGATCATCGCGGTGACGAACCCGACGGCGACGATCGACAGGCTGCCGCCGAGCAGCTCCTGGTGCTCGAAGGTCAGCTGGGCGGTCGTGAAGGTGAGGACCGCGCCGACGGCGATCGACAGCAGCACCGCGGCGCCGACGCCCGGCCACACCCAGCGCAGCGCGTGGCGCCGGTCCGTCTTGACCAGGAACGCCACCAGGATGCTGACGACCAGTGCGGCTTCCAGGCCTTCGCGCAGCCCGATCAGCGCGCTCGAAAACAACACCGGTTCCGCCTCCCTGAGTTCTGCTTCCGTGATGTTTTTAGGTAAGGCTCACCTGTAAGTCCAGTGAGCGTACGCCCGCATGAGCCGGAGTAATCGGGCAAAAGGGATTCGGTGCCGAAGTTAGGTTAGGGTAACCGCAGGTCAGGGGCCTGCGCGTCGACTCGGTAACAAAATTTGTGATGTCGCTGGCAGGGGGAGGGTTTTTACCCTCCGCTTGCCTGGTCAGGCTGCCGAGGTACGTCTTTCGGGGGTTCCGGGTGGCGGGAGCCCCCGGCCCGGGGCGAAGCCCCGGAGTAGCACGGCCCCTCTTGAGTGCCTCCGTAACCTGTTCGGGTGGCCGATACCGCTCAGCCGACCGTCACCCCTCCGGGACCCCCTCCTTCGGGTGGCCCGCCGCGGCGGTATCTCGGCCGGGCGGCCCTCGCGGTGGGGCTCGTGCTCACCGGCGTGGTCCTGGTCGTCACCATCGGTGTCCGGAACCCGGACGCGCCGGCCGCGTCGCCGCCGGTCCAGCCGGCGCTCGCCATCCCCGAACAGCGTCCGCAGCCCGGCGCCGAGGCGCCGCGGGCCGGGCTCGCCGCGCCGGTCGACCGGCCGCAGGTGTCCGACCGGGCCGAACTCGACGCGTGGGCGGCCCGCGTCGCGGACAAGACGCACATCCCGGTGCGCGCGCTGTCGGCGTACGGGCGGGCGGAGATGTGGATGCAGCGCCAGAAGCCGACGTGCCACCTCTCGTGGGCGACGCTCGCGGGCATCGGCCGGGTCGAGAACGAGCGCGGGGAGTTCGACCTCGCGGCGATCGGCGCGGACGGCCGGGTGGCGAAGCCGGTGGTCGGGCCGCCGCTCGACGGCTCGGCGGGCATCCCGGCGGTGCGCGACAGCGACGGCGGCAAGCTCGACGGCGACAAGTCGTGGGACCACGCGATCGGCCCGATGCAGTTCCTGCCGTCGACGTGGAAGAAGTACCAGGAGCGCGCGAGCGGCGACGGCGGCACCCCGGACCCGCAGAACATCGACGACGCGGCCTTCACGGCGGCGCGTTTCCTGTGTTCCGGGGGCGACGATCTTGGCACCCCGGCGGGCTGGTGGCGGGCGATCCTGTTCTACAACCAGGCCCTCTCGTACGGCCAGGACGTCTTCAGCGCGGCGGACGCCTACGCGGAGGCGAGCGTCGCGCCCTGAGTCAGAGCTCGCGGTCGGCAACGAACGGCGTGACGGCCATCAGCACCAGCAGCAGCAGTCCGGCGTAAGCACCCAGCGTGGCGAAGATCGACATCGTGGTTCCTCCCTGTTCGGTCTGGAACCAGCTTCGCCGGACGAGGGGGTGCCGGACATCGGTCGAGGGGCCCGCCTCGGTCGGCCGAACGGCTGAGGTGACCCGGGCCGTTCGGCCCTGGCCGGCTCAGGGCTCGCGCAGCGCGATGCGGGCCTTGACCTCGCTGATCGCCTCGAGGTACTCCGGCACCGGGTGCATCGCGGAGGCGATCTTCATCTGCGCCAGCGCCTCGACGAGCCGGCCGAGGCGCTGCAGCGTGCGGCCCAGGATGAACCGCGCGTAGTGGTCCGTCGGGTCCAGCTCCAGCACCCGGGTGAAGGCCTCTTCGGCCCGCCGCAGCTGGGCGGAGTGGAAGTACGCGCGACCGGCCAGCAGGTGCACCGACGGTTTGTCCGTTTCGGATTCCAGCAGGGGCCGCAACGCCTTCAGCGCGTCGAGCGGACGACGGCGGCCGACCAGGTCTTCGGCCTGGCGGAAGGCATGGAACCGCGACTCCTCGGGAGGCTGCGAAGCAGCTGCGGCGTCCGTCATGGTCACTCCCACGTTACCGCGAGAGAGGGGCTTGCACACGCCTCCGATCGGGACGTGATGGACTGTGCCGCCATGAGCAGCGGGTACCGGGGCCTGGCGCCCTACCTCTACTACGCCGACGCCACGGCGGCGCTCGCCTGGCTGACCAGGACCTTCGGCTTCACCGAGGAGGTCCGGTTCTGCGACGCGGCGGGCGAGGTCTTCCAGGCGACCCTGCGCGCGGGCGAGGCGCCGATCCAGATCGCGGGCGTCGGGCCGGGCTACTGGCAGGCCAAGGGCGTCGACGGCCCGGTCGGCCAGCTCAACATCGTCTACGTCGACGACGTCGACGAGCACTACGAGCGGACCTCCGCCGCGCTCGGGGACGAGTGCGAGCTCGATCCGCCGCAGGACCAGCCGTACGGCGCCCGGGTGTACACCGTCGCCGATCTCGGGGGCAACAGCTGGACCTTCTGGCAGCAGACGTCCGAGACTGTCGAGCTGCCGCCGGGCTGGCAGGCGATCCGCACCGACGGGTGAGTGACCGGCCGTGCCTCCAACGGGTGAACTGCGGCGACGGCTAGGCTGGGTGCGAAACCGCAGGCACGACGCACCGAGGAGCATGGCGTGGCTCTCATCGAGCAGGTAGGCGCGCGCGAGATTCTGGACTCGCGCGGCAACCCGACGGTCGAGGTGGAGGTGGCTCTCGACGACGGCACCCTGGCGCGGGCCGCGGTCCCCTCGGGGGCGTCGACCGGTGAGCACGAAGCGGTCGAGCTGCGGGACGGCGACACCGGCCGCTACAACGGCAAGGGCGTCGAGCGCGCGGTCGCCGCGGTGCTCGACGAGATCGGCCCGGAGATGGTCGGCATCGAGGCCGTCGACCAGCGGATCGTCGACCAGAAGCTGGTCGACCTCGACGGCACGCCGGCGAAGTCCCGCCTCGGCGCGAACGCCATCCTCGGCGTCTCGCTGGCCGTCGCGAAGGCCGCCGCCGAGTCGGCCGAGCTGGAGCTGTTCCGCTACCTGGGCGGGCCGAACGCGCACGTGCTGCCGGTGCCGATGCTGAACATCCTCAACGGCGGTTCGCACGCGGACAGCAACGTCGACGTCCAGGAATTCATGATCGCGCCGATCGGCGCGGAGACCTTCCGCGAGGCCCTGCGCTGGGGCGCCGAGGTCTACCACTCGCTGAAGTCGGTGCTGAAGGGCCGCGGCCTGTCGACCGGTCTCGGCGACGAAGGCGGCTTCGCGCCGAACCTGGCGAACAACCGCGAGGCCCTCGACCTGATCCTGCAGGCCATCGAGAAGGCCGGCTACACCCCGGGCCGCGACGTCGCGCTGGCCCTCGACGTCGCCGCGACCGAGTTCTTCGCCGACGGTGCCTACACCTTCGAAGGCAGCAAGAAGAGCGCCGAGCAGATGTCGGCGTACTACGCCGAGCTGATCCGCGACTACCCGATGGTCTCCATCGAGGACCCGCTGAGCGAGGACGACTGGGACGGCTGGGTCACCCTGACCGCCGACATCGGCGAGAAGGTCCAGATCGTCGGCGACGACCTGTTCGTCACCAACCCGGACCGCCTGGAGGAGGGCATCACCCGCCGCGCCGCCAACGCGCTGCTGGTGAAGGTCAACCAGATCGGCACCCTGTCCGAGACGCTCGACGCGATCTCGCTGGCCACGTCGTTCGGCTACAAGTCGATGATGAGCCACCGCTCCGGCGAGACCGAGGACACGTTCATCGCGGACCTGGCGGTCGCCACCGGCGTCGGCCAGATCAAGACCGGTGCCCCGGCCCGCGGCGAGCGGATCGCCAAGTACAACCAGCTGCTGCGCATCGAGGAGACCCTCGGTGACGCCGCCCGGTACGCCGGCGAGCTGGCCTTCCCGCGGTTCAGCGCCGAGGCCTGACGCCGATGGCGGACCGGGGGAGGACACGCGGCCGCCGTGGCGGTGGCGGCGGGGCGTCGCGGGCCAACCGGCCCGCACCGGCCCGCCGCCCCGAAGCGGCGCGGCGCCGCACCGGCGACGCGGAAACGACCAGGGCCCGGCTGCGCCGGGGCTTGGCGGCGAAGCGGGCGTCGGGTGCGGCGAAGGTGCTCGGCATGTCCACCACCCGCCGCGCGGCGGTGGTGGCGATCGTGGTGTGCGCGCTGGCGTTCACCATCGCCGTGCCCCTGCGCACGTACCTCTCCCAGCGGACCGAGGTCCGCGAACAGCAGGCGCAGCAGGCCCAGCTGCAGCAGGAGGTCGCTCAGCTCCAAGGCCGCAAGGCGGAGCTGAGCGACCCGGCGCAGATCGAGGCCGAAGCCCGGCGGCGGCTGCGGTACGTCAAGCCGGGCGAGACGCCGTACATCGTCCAGCTGCCGGAGGACAAGGCGCCCGACGCGGCCCCGCCGGCCGGACAGCAGCAGGTCGCGGGCAGCTCCTGGTACGAGAACCTCTGGAGCCAGGTCTCAGGCGGCTGAACCGCAGTGAATGACTCATTCCTGGCGTGCGACGCCAGGAATGAGTCATTCACTGCGGTCGGAGGCGGCTTTGGGGCGCTTGGGGCGCGGGCCGGGTGGCGCGGGGCACGCTCTAACCTTGACCACGTGAACAGCACGCAGCAGCACCGGTTCGAGCCCGTCACCGACGCCGACCGCGAGATCATCGCGGAGCAGCTCGGACGGCCGCCGCGGGCGCTGCGCGCGATCGCCGCGCGGTGCCCGAGCGGGCACCCCTCCGTGGTGCAGACCAGCCCGCGGCTGGAGAACGGGACGCCGTTCCCGACGCTCTACTACCTCACCTGCCCGAAGCTGAACTCGATGATCGGCACCATCGAGGCGTCCGGGATCATGAAGGAGATGACGGAGCGGCTGACCACCGATCCCGAGCTCGCCGCGCAGTACCGGCGCACCCACGAGGTCTACCTCGCCGAGCGGGACGCCATCGAGCCGCTCGGCCACCAGGTCACCGCCGGGGGGATGCCCGGCCGCGTCAAGTGCCTGCACGTGCACGTCGCCCACGCCCTCGCCGTCGGGCCGGGCGTGAATCCGTTCGGTGACGAGACGCTGGCGCTGCTTAAGGCCAACGGGTGGCCCTCGGGGGACTGCGCCGCGTAACACTCGCGCCGCGTGAACAGATAACTGGTCTGGGTGAGCGAAAACCTCGATCGCGTCTCTCGATGGGCTGAAACTCCGCCGCGGGTGCGGCAGGCTGTGTCCCGAGAGCGGCGACCGATCCGGCCAGGAGGGCTCAGAGCATGCGTGTGCGGCGGCTGCGAGACGCAGCCGGAAGCTACGCCCGGAGATTCGGGATCCGCCACCGCACCGCCTACCCCCTGGTCGCCGGCATCCTGGCCGTGGTCCCGGCGCTGGTCGCCGGTGGTGGCACCCTCGGCTGGCTCGGCGGCACCGGTGAGCACACCCGCGACGCCGCGCTCGGCCAGGGCTACGACCCCCGGCAAGCCGCCCTCCAGCAGATCGCCGTCGACGGCACCCTCCCCGGCGCGCCCACCCCGCTGCCGCTGCCGGCCTACGAGCTCCCGGACGGCCCGCTCGGCATCCCGGCCACTGCGCTCGCCGCGTACAAGAACGCCGCCGGCATCCTCGGCCGCGAGCAGCCCGCCTGCCACATCGACTGGGCCCTGATCGCCAGCATCGGCCGGATCGAGTCCAACCACGCGCGCGGCGGGTACGTCGACGCGGCCGGGACCACCCGCGAGCCGATCCTCGGCCCGCAGCTCAACGGCCAGGGCGGGTTCGCCGCGATCCCGGACACCGACCAGGGCCTGCTCGACACCGACCCGGTGTGGGACCGCGCGGTCGGGCCGACCCAGTTCATCCCCGCGACCTGGAAGGGCTACGCGTCCGATGGCAACGGCGACGGGAAGTCCGACCCGAACAACCTCTTCGACGCGGCCCTGGCCACCGGCCGCTACCTGTGCTCCGGCGGCTTCGACCTGGCGAACCCGGACCAGCTGCGCGGGGCGATCCACCGGTACAACAACTCCGACACCTACGTGAACACGGTGATCCTGTGGGCGGACGCCTACCGCAACGGGATCATGCAGGTGCCGGACAGCACGGTGCCGATCGGCGCGCCCAACGCGGCGGCCCTGCCTGCGCCGCCGTCGATCCCGCCCCCGCCGGTGCCGGCGACGACGGTTTCCACGCCGCCGCCGACCACGCCGGGCACGCCGGGCACTTCGGAGCCGCCGACCACGTCGTCGCCCACGTGCGTGCCGCCGACGACGACAACGGCCGTCCCGACGACGATCACCAGCTTCACGACCGTGCCGGCACCGACCGGCACCACCACCGAGACCACCACCACGCCGACGAAGACCACGCCGCCGGAACCGACGTGCGGGCAGATCGTCACGGAGGTGCCCACGTCGGTCGTCCTGATCACGACCACGCCGCCGACGCCTACGACCTGACGCGTCCGGGCCGGTTAGGGTGATCGCATGCCTCGTGTTGCCGCGATCGACTGTGGGACCAACTCCATCCGCCTGCTCGTCGCCGAGCTGACGCCGCGCCACGACGGCACGGTCGACCTGCGCGACCTGCACCGCGAGATGCGGATCGTCCGGCTCGGCCAGGGCGTCGACGCCACCGGCGAGCTGGCCCCCGAGGCGCTCGAACGCACCCGGGCCGCGCTCGCGGACTACACGGTCGCCGCGCGGCGCAAGGGCGTGGAGAAGGTCCGCATGGTCGCCACGTCCGCGACCCGTGACGCGAAGAACCGCGACGAGTTCTTCCGCATGACCCGCGAAACCCTCGGCACCGAGGCCGAGGTGATCAGCGGTGACGAAGAGGCGCGGCTGTCCTTCACCGGCGCGGTGGGCGAGCAGGACCCGGACGACGGCCCGTTCGTGGTGGTCGACGTCGGCGGCGGCTCGACCGAGCTGGTCCTCGGCACCTGGGACGGCAAGCGGGCCGACGTGCTCGCGGCGAAGTCCGTCGACATCGGCTGCGTCCGCATCACCGAGCGCGCGCTGAAGAGCGACCCGCCGACGGCGAGCGAGATCGCGACCGCCCGTGACCTGGCGGGCAAGGTGCTGACGGACGCGTTCGACGTGGTCGACGTCGCCCGCGCCCGGACGTGGGTGGGCGTGGCGGGCACGGTGACGACGCTGTCGGCCATCGCGCTGGGGCTGCCGGAGTACGACAGCGACCGGGTGCACCTGTCCACGTTGAGCGCGGCGGACATCGACAGCCTCGCGTCCCGCCTGCTCAGCGAGGACCACGCCACCCGAGCGGCCAACCCGGTGATCCACCCGGGCCGGGTCGACGTGATCGGCGGCGGCGCGGTGGTGGTCCAGACCCTGGCCGAGCAGCTGGCGGCCCGCGGCGGCCCGACGGAGCTGGTCGTCAGCGAGCACGACATCCTCGACGGCATCGCCCTCTCCCTCGTCTGAGCGGCCCGCTCCACCGCACCGAGACACCCCGCCGCCCAACGCCCGCTTGCTCGCCTGACCGACCGTTCGGCCACCCGGAAGGGGTTGCGCCACAACGGGACCGAGGGTGAGCGCGTGATGACCTGCTGTCCGCGCTACGCCATCCGGAGGATCCGGATTCCTACGTTGGTTGTACTCCAACCAGGTGATCACGACGACCGTCACACATTTGCAACACCGCATTCCTGTGATCGGCTTCATCGCCCCCGATAGCGTGCGTCTCACCTTTCGGACACACCGGAAATGGAGGGGATCATGCGTCGTTCGCGCAGGCTCTGGGGACCCACGGTGGTGATGACCTCGCTGGCGCTCGTGCTGGCCGCGTGCGGTGGCGGTTCGGGCAGCACCACCGCGGGCGCCGGCGAGACGAACCCGGACGGCGCGGTCAGCGTCTACGGCACGGAACCACAGAACGCGCTGGTCCCGACCAACATCAACGACCTGGGCGGCACCAAGGCGATCCAGGTCATGTTCGCCACCCTGGTCGGGTTCAAGGGCGCGGACGCCAAGCCGTTCAACCTGATGGCCGACTCGATCACCACGACCGATTCCAAGGTCTACGACATCAAGATCAAGCAGGGCTGGAAGTTCCACGACGGCACCGAGGTGAAGGCGCACAACTTCATCGACGCCTGGAACTACGGCGCCTACGGGCCGAACGGCCAGCTCAACACCGACTTCTTCTCGAACATCCAGGGGTACAAGGACGTCCACCCCGAGGACGAGAACGCCAAGCCGGCCACGGACAAGATGTCCGGCCTGGTCGCCAAGGGCGACTACGAGTTCCAGGTGACGCTGGACGCGCCGTTCTCGGTGTTCGACATCAAGGTCGGCTACCAGGCGTTCGCGCCGCTGCCCGATGCGTTCTTCAAGGACCCCAAGGGCTTCGAGCAGCACCCGATCGGCAACGGGCCGATGAAGTTCGTCTCGCGGACGCCGAACCAGGACATCAAGCTCACCCGCAACGACGACTACAAGGGTGACGACAAGGTCCACTTCAAGGACCTCGACATCAAGATCTACGCCAGCCAGGAGACCGCCTACCAGGACCTGCTGAGCGGGCGGCTCGACTTCATGGAGGCGCTGCCGCCGTCGGCGGTCGCGGGCGGCAAGTACAAGAACGACCTCGGCGACCGGCTGGTCACCGGCCACCTGCTCGGGATCAGCACCATCGCCGTGCCCTACTACGTGCCGGGGTACAACAACCTCGAGCTGCGCAAGGCCATCTCGATGGCGATCGACCGCGCGCAGATCACCAAGACCGTCATGAACGACACGTACGTGCCCGCGGACGGCTACATCTCGCAGGGCATCGCGGGTGCGCGTCCCGGTGTCTGCCAGTTCTGCAAGTTCGACCCGGCGGCGGCCAAGGAGGCCTTCCAGAAGTCCGGCTTCCAGGGCAAGCTGACCATCGCGTCCAACGCGGACGGTGGCCGCAAGGAACCGCTGGTCGCGGCCTGCAACAGCATCAAGAACACCCTCGGCGTCGAGTGCGACTTCGTGCCCGCGACCGACTTCGGCCAGTGGCGCAGCATCGTCACCAAGAAGAAGCTGACCGGCATGGGCCGCTCGGACTGGTCCGCGGACTACCCGTCCATCGAGGACTTCCTCAACCCCATCTACAAGACCGGTGGGTCGTCGAACGACTCCAGCTACTCGAACCCGCAGGTGGACGCGCTCCTCGGGCAGGCGGACGCCACCGCCGACAAGGACGCGGCGGTCAAGCTGTACCAGCAGGCCGAGGACCTGATCGCCAAGGACCTGCCGTCGATCCCGGTGTGGGACGAGAAGGGCGTCGCGGCGAAGTCGAAGAACCTCAAGTCGGCGGCCCTGGACTTCCGGCGCATGCCGGACTACCCGTCCATCGAGGTCCTGAAGAAGTAGTGACGCGCTGAGAAGCCGCACCCACCACCACGGCGTGGGGGGGGGGGGGGGGGCGGCCCCCCCCCCCCCCCCGCCCCCCGGCCGCCCCCCGCAGCGCGACGCGCGACAGCGCGGCGCGGCGGCGGGG